>CAZVJA010000104.1:0-17656 GCA_964626885.1 uncultured Planctomycetaceae bacterium
CATAACCTGCAGCGCCGTGTTTCTCGGCACTCTGCTCCTGCCGGGCAATCGATTGAACAAGCGAGACTCTCCTGCCATAATTCCGCGTGGTCAGAGTCGAGTTGTTCTGAATCGCTCGTTGATCATCGAAAACCTGATCAGTGAATGTCGCCGGGCGCTGGTAGTCTGAAAACTTTGATCCGCCGGGATGCGTTTTCCGTTGGTCGAAGAGACGTACGGCGGACCGACCGACCTCGGGCGATTCAGTCGACTGGCAGTGGCGCATCGACCAGGATACCCGCGAAGGGCTTGTGACCAGACCGAATGGTAACAACATGGACGGGATGGAATGGATTGTTGACGCGGAAGGCTGCCTCGCGGCGAGCTTGTGTGACTTGGCTCGCCTGCGGGAAATCTGTGAGCGAGCCGTCGTCGAACTCCGGCTGAAGGTGGTTGGGGAGCCGCTGTGGCATCAGTTTCCCGGCACAGGGGGACTGACCGGCATGTATCTCTTGAGCGAATCGCACCTCACCTGCCATTCCTTTCCGGAACATGGAACGGTCACGTTCAACCTGTTTTGCTGCAGCACGCGTCCCGAATGGAATTGGGCCGAAGTCTTGTCGGCCGAGCTCGATGCCGCGCGGGTTCATGTGCGGTCTGTCAGTCGCAAGATTTGCGCGGAGCATGCCGCGGCCAAGGTGCATCCATGAGAGGGGTTCGTGCGTCATGTCCGGCGTGCGGCGGCCCCGTCCTGTTCAAGATCAGCTCATCGCTGGTGACGGTCTGCGAGCACTGCTCTTCCGTCGTGGCGAGACAAGATCGGAAGCTCGAAGACCTCGGCAAGGTGGCGGCAATCGTCGAGACCGATTCCCCGCTTCATCTGGGGCTCAAAGGCAAGTTCCGCGGCAAGAGTTTCGAGCTGGTCGGCCGCACGCAGTACCGGCACTCGGCAGGTGGAACGTGGGACGAATGGTATGCCGCGTTTTCCAACGGCAAGTGGGGCTGGCTGGCCGAAGCTCAGGGACGGTTTTATTTGACGTTTGCGCGTAAACCGTCGGAAGAAAGCTCTCTGCCCCGTTTCGAGGAGCTTGAAGTCGGGCGCACGTTCGAGTTTGAAGGGCTCGGAGCGTTCACGGTGGGGGAGATCGGCGAGGCACGGGCACTGGCAGCCGAAGGGGAGATCCCTTTCCGATTCGAGCCGAATTCCGCTTACTCGTTTGCAGATCTTTACGGCAGCGGTGGAGAGTTCGCAACGTTCGACTACAGCGATGATGAGCCGCGCGCGTACATCGGCCACGTCGTGTCGCTGAACGATCTGGGGATTGCGGAACGGGTTGTGGCGCCGGACCGTGAGCCGCGCGACGTCGCCGCGCTCAAGGTCGATTGCCCGCAGTGCGGCGGCCCTTTAACATTGCATGCCCCCGACGAAACGCTCCGCGTCTGCTGCCCGAATTGCGGTTCGCTGCTCGATGCCGACAAAGGGAATCTGCGATATCTGAAGACGCTCGATTTCGGCAAGCTGAATCCACTGATTCCGATCGGCGCGACCGGTATTCTCTTCGGGACGACATACACGGCCATTGGATTGTTGCGGCGATCGGTGACCGAGGAGGGACAAGACTATTTCTGGTCGGAATACCTGCTATATAACTCACGGGAAGGTTTTCGCTGGCTGATACAGAACGATAGTCACTGGAGCTTTGCCGAGCCGATTTCGCCAGGGGAAGTCGTGGTCGGACACCTTGATGCGACGTATCGAGGACGACGGTTCAAGATTTTTCAGCGCGGAATCGCCGAAGTGCGGTACGTGCTCGGTGAATGTTATTGGAAGGTCGAGATCGGCGAAGAGGCTTCGACCAGCGACTTCATCGCACCACCGGAGATGCTGTCGGTTGAGTACACGGTGCCGCGAAATATGGGAACCGGTCAACAAGAAGGGGATGTCACCAACCGGGTGCAGCGAACCGCCGGCGAAGTGAATATGTCTCTGGCGACGTACGTGCCTCGGGAGACGGTTGCAGCGGCGTTTCAAGTTCCCGGTCTCCCCGCGAGTTGGAAGATTGCGCCCAACCAGCCGTTCCCAGTCGATCGGCGGATTTACCCGATGTGGGGGATCTTCCTCGCGGTGCTGGTGGCAATGAACGTGGTGTTCTCCGCCGGCCTGGTCAAAGGGGGTGTGGACCAGTTCTTTTTCTTCACGACCCTGGTGATGATTTCCGCGATTCCGGGAGGTTCGCTGATCTATCGGTTGTTCTTCGAGCGTTCGCGGTGGGCCGACAGCCCTTATAATCCGTACTTTGTTGAATCCGATGACAATGATGATGACGACGGTGACTGACCATGGAAGGCCGTCGTGCAATTCCTTAGAGGAGTCTGAATCATGTTGTTTAAGGGGTTCATTGGTTGGAGCGTTTTTTCGCTTGCATTTTTTGCATATGCGGCAATGACGGGGGCCAAAGGGCCTCAGTTCGACATGGGAGGAACCACTTCCGGCGGGCGCAGCTCGACCGGATACCATTCCATCTGGCACGGGGGGAAATAATGCTTTCGATCCTGACAGCGACACAAGGACTGCTCGCGGCTGCGGAAGGTCCGCTTTCGGCCGCGGAAGCAAATTCGGAATTCATTCTGTTTATCAAACACATGGCTGCCGCCATTGTGTTTGCCACGATCGGCGTTGCCATCTTTGCCGGCGGTTTCTGGGCCGTCACCAAAATCCTTCCTTTCTCACTGCGGAAGGAGCTGGAGGAAGACCAGAATACCGCGGTGGCAATCATCGCCGGATCGATGTTGATTGGAATTTCGCTCATCATCGCGGCGGCGATTCAGGGTTGAGGCATTTCGCGTTCGCAAACCGGAGCCGCGCCGCGGTTCTTACTGGCAAGTAGTAGACATGCATCGTACGCCTCTTATCCTGCTGTACCTCAACGTCCTGATCATCTCGACCTGCGGACTGGTGTACGAGCTGTTGGCCGGTACGCTGGCGAGCTACGTGCTGGGAGACTCGGTCACGCAGTTTTCGCTGATTATCGGGGTGTACCTGTTCGCGCTGGGAATCGGTGCGTGGTTGTCGGGTTTTATTCGCGAAAGATTGGCGCGAACCTTTGTCGAAGTCGAGCTGGCGGTGGCGCTCCTCGGGGGACTTTCCGCCCCGCTATTGTTTCTGAGTTTTGCCTATCTCGACTGGTTCCGCGTCGTGCTGTTTGGAGCGGTGTTTGGCATCGGCGTGCTGGTCGGACTCGAGCTGCCGCTTCTGATGCGGATTCTCAAGGAGCACCTCGATTTCAGCGATCTGGTCAGCCGCGTGCTGGCGTTCGACTATGTCGGCGCGCTCGTCGCGGCGATGTTGTTCCCGATTTTTCTGATTCCGCATCTCGGGCTGGTGCGCACGTCGTTGGTCATCGGCATGCTCAACGGACTGGTGGGTTTGTGGGGCACGTGGCTCCTCAGACCGATTCTACCGGGACGATTGCAGGGCTTGCGTGGACGCGCCGTGCTGGTGCTCGGGCTGTTGGTGACGGCGTTCATCAAGTCCGAATCGCTGACGAGCCTGGCGGAAGAAAACCTGTTTTCGAATCCGGTTGTTTACGCACAAACGTCAGCCTATCAGCGCATCGTCGTCACCCGGGGCGAATCCGGTTTTCAACTGTTCCTCAACGGCAACCTGCAATTCAACTCGGCCGATGAATACCGGTATCACGAAGCGCTGGTCCATCCGGCGATGCTCGCCGCGCACAGCCCGCGGCAGGTACTTGTTCTGGGAGGCGGCGACGGGCTGGCCGTGCGCGAGATTCTCAAGCATCCCGGCGTCGAAGGGGTGACTCTGATCGATCTCGATCCCGATATGACCGCCCTGGCGGATCGTTTTCCCCCGCTGGCGGAGCTGAACCACGACGCCTTTCGCGATCCGCGCGTGCATGTCGTTCACGAAGACGCGATGATCTGGCTGGAGCATGCGGATCGTTCGGTCTTCGACGCGGCTATTGTCGATTTTCCTGATCCGAACTCGTATTCGCTGGGAAAGTTATACACGACACGGTTCTACCGATTGCTACGGCAGCGACTGTCCCCCACAGCCGTTGTGTCGGTCCAGTGTACTTCGCCGCTGGCCGCCCGAACGTCGTATTGGTGCATCATCCGCACGCTGGAGGCGGCGGGCTTTCAAGTACGGCCGTACCATGCATCGGTGCCGTCGTTCGGCATCTGGGGTTATGCGCTCGCGAGTGGGGCGCCGCTCGAACGAACACCCGAGATTCCGCCGAACCTGCAGCGAGATTTGAAGTTTCTGAACAACCGCGCGGTCGTCGGCATGTTCGATCTTCCCGAGGACTTTTCCGCCGTTCCCGCTGAAGTCAACCGCCTCGATAATCAGGTTCTGGTTCACTATTACGAGCAGGAATGGCGGCATTGGAACTGACGGCGCGTCTTGCTCTCATTGGTGCCGAATCACGCGAATCGTCGAAAGTCGCATGACTCCCATGAACAGACAACCCCACGGTGCAAACGGGTTTGGACTGTCGCGCCGCGACCTGTTGACGGGGCTCGCGGGACTCCCCGCAGTCTGGGTGACCGGCGGCTGTGGGCAGCGGACGCGGCACCAAATCGAAGGAGAGATTGTCGGCGCATCGGACCGAGCGGGGCATCGGTTGCGCGCAGAGTTTCGTCCGCAGCCTCCGAACTCCGATGCCCGCGAGGTGGCGGTTGTCATCGTCGGGGCCGGAGTGGCGGGGCTATCGGCGGCTTGGCGGCTGAGGCGCGCCGGGTTCAATGATTTCATTTTATTGGAACTGGAGCCCCATGCCGGCGGGACGTCGCGCGGTGGAGAACTCAACGGAATCCCTTGTCCCTGGGGAGCCCATTACATCCCCGCGCCGTTCGATTCCAATCGCGGACTGATCGCGCTACTTAAGGAAATGGACCTCTTCGAGGATGCAGATGCCGACGGCTTACCGAATGTCCGCGAGGAATGCCTGTGCCGCGACCCCGAAGAGCGGCTGTTCATTAACGGCGCGTGGCGCGAAGGGCTTTCGCCGCTCGACATCAACGATCTGAATGACCAGCAGCAGTGGCGAATGTTTCAGTCCGAGGTGAATCGCTGGGCCGGCTGGAAGGACGGAAAAGGCAGGCGAGCATTTACGATTCCAATCGCCGAATGCTCCGACGATTCGGAGGTCACGCAGCTCGATCGGGAGACGATGAGTGACTGGCTGGCCCAACACGGGCTCACCTCGCCGCGATTGCGATGGCTCGTCGACTATGCTTGCCGCGACGATTACGGGATGACCGTCGAGCAGACGAGCGCCTGGGCCGGGCTCTTCTACTTTGCGTCGCGCGTTCGGCGGCCGGGGGATCAGGCACAGCCGCTAATCACCTGGCCACGGGGGAACGGGCAGGTTGTTGAACACCTTCAGCAACCAATTCGTGATCGCATACGAACCGGCATGACGGTTACCGAGATCGTCCCGCGCGACACGGAAGCAGGCACGGCGATCGAAGTGATCGCCGCGGGTCCGGATCCCGCTTCCGCCGAGCGGTTTCGCGCACAGCGCGTGGTGTTCGCTGTTCCGCAGTTTCTGGCCCCCTGGCTGATTGCGGGGTATCGGGCCGCGCGCGGTACAGCCTCGGCCGAATTTGAATACGGGTCGTGGATGGTGGCAAATCTGTTTCTCAAAGATCGGCCCGCCGAACGGCATTTTGAGCTGGCGTGGGACAATGTCATTTACGACAGTGCGTCGCTCGGCTACGTCGTGGCAACGCATCAGCTTGGTCGCAATCACGGGCCGACTGTCTTTACGTATTATTATCCGCTGTGTGACGCCGATCCGCGGCAGGCCCGCGAAAAGCTCCTGTCGCGCGGATGGGCCGAGTGGGCCGAAATCGCGCTTTCCGATCTTGAAACGGCGCACCCCGAAATCCGCACCTTGGTCGAGCGGCTGGATGTCATGCGCTTCGGGCATGCGATGATTCGGCCGCGCCCTGGTTTTGTCTGGGGTTCCGCGCGGAGGGCAATGTCCCAACCGTTCGGCGGCATCCATTTTGCCCACAGCGATCTCTCCGGTATTGCACTATTTGAAGAGGCGTTTTATCACGGCAACCGCGCGGCCGAGGAAATTCTGGCTGCGCTGAATGTTCCCTCGGCTTCGGTCCTTTAAATCCGCAAGTTCAGAATCCGCTGATGGCCGGAAACATGTCCGACACCACGCTTCGCACGGCGTTTACACGAAATGAGACCACTACGTTGCGTCCGGAGAGCCCTGTGGCTTCCTATTGGTTGTTCTCACCGGCGACCGACCTGGCGGCGTTTCTGGGTTCCGCCGTGGCGTCGCTGCTGTTGTTGTGGCTCGGCGCCGAGTGGAACATACTGCACGACGACGCCCCCGACTGGACGTGGGTGTCCGTCGTATTGCTCGTAGATGTGGCCCATGTCTATGCCACCGCGTTCCGCGTCTATTTTGATGCCGCTGAGTTCCAGCGGCGCCGTTGGCTTTACGTCCTCACCCCGCTGCTGGCATTCTTGATCGGCGCGGCGCTCTACTCCGAAGGGGAAGCCATCTTCTGGCGCGCGCTGGCGTATCTGGCGGTGTTTCACTTCGTGCGGCAGCAATATGGATGGGTCGCGCTTTACCGGTCGAAGCGTGGTGAAACGGGATGGCTCGGATGGACCATCGACTCGGCCGCCATTTACGCCGCGACGGTCTATCCGCTGATCTACTGGCACACACATTTGCCCCGGAACTTCTGGTGGTTCGTCGCGGGCGACTTTTCCGGTTTGTCCCCGGCCATTGACCGCATCGCAGCGCCGATCTACGGCATGTGTCTTGCCATATACGTCGTGCGGGCCCTCATCCGGGGGATCTTTTTGCGCCGGTTCAATCCCGGTAAAGATATCGTCGTTACCACCACCGCGCTCTGCTGGTTCGCCGGTATCGTGGCGATCAACTCCGATTATGCCTTCACAGTCTCGACGGTGATCATTCACGGCGCGCCGTACATCGTGCTCATCTTCTTTTACTGGAACGCTCGCCGCACGAGTCCGTCGCGTGCGGATCGGGCATGGAGCCGGGTGCTGATCTTTGTCGCGACCATCTGGCTTTTGGCCTACGTGGAGGAGTTGTTCTGGGACCGCGGCGTGTGGCACGACCGCGGATGGCTGTTCGGATCAGGTTGGGAGCCCGGACGCTGGAAAGCACTTTACGTGGCGCTATTGGCTGTTCCGCAAATGACGCACTACGTGCTGGATGGCTTCATCTGGCGACGGCGCAGCAATCCGCGACTGTCGCGATTCCTGTCATGAATGGCCGGGTCTCCCGACGCCAGCAAATTCTCAAAAATGGTGCTTGACACCATAGCATAGACCGGCTATGTAATAACGCATCGACGCTCGATGTATTGGCCGACCCGTGCCTCTTCCGCCCGGTCGGCGAACAGGAGAACAACCATGGATTCCCGCCTTCTCTGGGGAACCGTCGAGATGCTCCTCTTGGAAATCGTCTCGCGCGGGCCCACCTACGGATACGAAATCGCCCAGGAAGTGGCGAGTCGATCGCGAGGTTACTTCGAGCTCAAAGAAGGAAGCCTCTACCCGGCTCTGCACCGGCTCGAACGGCAAAAACTTCTGGCCGCGTCGTGGAAGGAAGCGGCCGGCCGGCGGCGAAAATACTACCGCCTCACTCAGGCGGGGGAAAAAGCCCTCGCGAAACGGAAGCAGGAATGGACATCCTTCGCGCAGGGAGTGCAAGGAGTTCTCGGCAGCGAAGGAACCCCGGCCTAAAGGCGAGCCGAGGACGTCTGTCCCCCCATTGTGTTTGATCGTCCGGAAAATATTCTATCGCACTTATTGAGAGAAAAATGACCAATGGGAAAAACGGGCGATTCACATCCCCCGCTCACCAGAAGAATCAAGATTCATGATCGAAGGAGCAGCCCGTGAACTGGCGTGACGAGGTGGCGAACGGGTTTCCCGAGCCGCGCGATGATGAGCCGGAATCGCTCCGGCAGAACATCGTCGACGAGCTGGCGGATCACCTCTCGTGCGCGCTGGCCCGCGAACTGCATTTTACGACCGATGAAAAAAACGCAATTCAGCGGGTGCTCGACCGCTTCGGCGACCCGCGCAAAATCGCCCGCAGACTCTGGCTCGACTCAATGAAGGAGAAGCTCATGTCCCAGCGCATTGCCTTG
The DNA here is from genome assembly GCA_964626885.1 of uncultured Planctomycetaceae bacterium. Lineage (GTDB taxonomy): Bacteria > Planctomycetota > Planctomycetia > Planctomycetales > Planctomycetaceae > CAZVJA01. Next base: position 8,161 of record CAZVJA010000104.1, read on the forward strand.
GCCACTTCGATCCTGGCCGCGGCGGCCTCCATCGCCGCGTGCGTAATGGTCTATTTCGTCGTCGACGAAAGTCGCACGGCTATTCAGTCTCTCATGGAGCAAGGGAACACCAAAGACCAGGCGTTGCTTGAACAGTTGGAGAAGCTGGCGAGCCGACCGGCTGTTGCAGGGCCTGCCGGCAGTGCGTCGTCGCCAGAGTGGAACCCGGTCACATTTCGACTTGTCCAAGGGAAATCGGGTGGTCCTGCCGCAATGGGTTATGATTTGAGGCTCGACGGTTTTTCGACACGCACTAACGACGTTCATTTCGAGAAGAAATCGAACGACTCTGGTACCGTGGATTGTGGGCTGCTCCCGTTCGGACAGTATAACGTCAACATTCAGACACCGTTTGGCGAATTCGGATGGCAAACGGTCTCTGTTCTCGCGGGGAAGCCCACCGATCTGGAGATCGTCTGCCCCGCAGCCCCTCCTGAATCGGCCGAGGTCAAGTTCGCCGTTAACTGGCCGATGGATTTACGCGACAAGGGGTTTCGCATGCACACCTTCCTCCAAAGGTCGCACCGCACTGTCGGAGCATGGAGGTGGCGGCGGGAACTGGAGCCAATTCAACACCTCTTGTTGACGACCGAAAATGGTATCGTCGAGTTGACAGGACGCAACACACAAGATGGTTGTGATCTCGCTGCTCAGAAGCTCGACAGATCGTTCGCTGAGTTGCAGCAGCGCCAGTTTGTGAGTTTACCGATCGGCAACTACGCGCTGTATGACCTGGAGTTTCTGGGGCAGCTTCACACATACGGCGGAGAGCCGGGCAGCCACTATTGGGGTAATTATTCTTATGGCGCGTTCTATGCCAGCGACCCAATAGATACGTACACACGAATGCCAAGAGGAGGAGGAATCGGTGGGGGAGGAGGATTTGGCGGGGGTTTTGGATTCGGTGCAGGTTCTGGCGGTGGAGGAGGATTCGGTGGTGGCGGCGGCGGTTTCTTCAGCGTGCTCGATTTGCCGCGGGCGATGCTGTTGCGGAGTTCACCCGTGCTACAAATTGGAGGAAGTGGCGGAGGCGATACAAACGAAGAACGTCCCATCCCACCACCAACATTCGAGGTGAAACCCGGGGTGGAGAATGTCTGGAAGATCAGCCTGCCGGAGGCTGTGATCGAATCGTTCCGCAAACAACTGGCCGATCCGAAGAGTACGCCGTCGAGCGTTGAGCCGAAGAATACGGAGCCGAAACCACAAGACGCGCCGAAGGACCCGCAACCGCAGACATTTTGAACTCGCTGATTTGCGTGCCCCACTCGCCGTGCACTAGTCCGGCCAGCCCGCTTCGCCGATCAGCTTGACGAACCGGCAGCCCCCCAGGTTGCGAACGTTCGGTTTCTTCTCTTCCCGCGTGACCAGTAACAACTCCTGCAGAGATTCGTCCCCGACCGGCACGATCATCCGCCCCCCGACCTTCAATTGTTCATAAAGCGGTTGAGGTACCTGCGGCGCCGCCGCCGTTACCAGAATGCCATCGTACGGGCCGAGTTCCGGACATCCGAGCGTTCCGTCTCCCACGCGGAATTCGATGTTCGTGTATCCCTGCGCGGCGAGCGCCTGCCGGGCGCGCTGCGACAATTCTTCCAGCCGTTCGATCGTCACCACCTTCTTGCAAAGCTGCGAGAGAATCGCCGCCTGATAACCGCTGCCGGTACCGATTTCCAGCACTGTTTCCTCACCGGTCAATTGCAGAGCCTCGGTCATCATCGCAACGATGAGCGGCTGGCTGATTGTCTGCCCGCAGCCGATCGGCAGTGCGTCGTTCAGATATGCCAGCGAGCGCATCTCTTCCGGCATGAACAGATCGCGGCGCGTCCGCTCGATGGCGTCGAGTACGCGAGTGTCGGCGATCCCGCGGTCTTCCAGAACATTCCGCAGTTGGCGTTGCTCATCGGCGATGCTCATCGCGCAGTCACATCTTGATGTTGACGGTGCGTGTGCGGCGCGGGGACTCCCCCCTCCGCACGCCAGTCGACCAGTTGCAGTTCGACGTTTTCCTGGCCTCGAAACCGGTTGATTCCGGGAGCGAAGCTGATGGAGAGCGTTCCCGGGGCAGCCGCAATCTCATCGGCCCATTCCCCTCGGCCGAACGCAATCGCCCGCATCGTTGTGCCATGCTGCCGCACGCGCAGCGACAAATGCCGCTCTCCCTCGCCCATCTTTCGCGGCGGCTCGACCAATTCGACGCGTGTTGCCGCAAACACCGGTCGGCGGTTCATCTCGCCGAACGGACCGAGCTTGTCGAGTTCGTGTACCGCGCGGCGAGTGACGTCGGCCAGACGCACTTCCGCATCGATGTCGAGCGCCGATTCATCGACTCCCGCTCCGGCCGCCAGCAATCGCGCCGCCGCCTGGCGGAACTCGTCACGAAACGCTTCGATCTTCCCGGATTCGATCTTCAGCCCCGCCGCCGCCTGATGCCCTCCGAACGACTTCAAATGTCCCGCGCACTCTGTGAGCGCCGCGTGCAGATCGAAGCCCCCGAACGTCCGGCAGGAACCCTGGCCGACGTCTGTCTGCGATTGTAATGCGATGAGCACCGTCGGCTTCTGGTATTGCTCCGCCACCCGGTTCGCCACGATGCCGATCACCCCCGGATGCCATTCATGGTGGGCCAGCACCAGCACCTCGTGCGATTCCCATTCCGGATTCGCGGTCACCAACTCGCGGGCCTGTTTGAACATCCGTCGCTCGACGGTTCGCCGATTCTTGTTCAACTCATCGAGATAATCAGCCAGCGCCACGGCTCGCTCGCTGTTTTCGGTGGTGAGGAGCTCGACCGCTAGACGTGCCTGCCCTAAGCGTCCGGCCGCGTTGATCCGCGGACCGATGCCGAAGCCGATGTCCTCGCTCTCAAGGAGTTTTTTCTCGCCCAGTCCCGCGACCTGGAGCAGTGCTTTCAAGCCGGGGGTCGAACGTTCGACCAAACTTCCGAGGCCATAGCGGACGAGCACCCGGTTTTCCCCCAAAAGCGGTACCACATCCGCCACCGTCCCAATCGCCGCGAGGCCGACCGCGCTCATCAGGAACTCGCGCATGCGCGGTGACGCTTTCTTGCCGTCTCCGAGTCGCTGGCAAATTCCCCACGCCACTTTGAACGCGACCCCCGCGCCGCAGAGATGCGGAAAGGGATAAGCGCTCCCCGGTAGACGGGGATGTACCAGGCCGGCGGCATCGGGCAACCGGTCGGACATTTCGTGATGATCGGTGATGATCAGCTCCAGGCCGAGCTCGCGCGCCAGCGCCGCCTCTTCGACGCTCGTGATGCCGCAATCGACGCTCACCACCAGTCGCTGGGGATCTTCCGCGTGCAACGTGCGGATTGCCTCGCAATTGAGCCCGTATCCTTCTTCAAGCCGCGACGGGATGTAATAGTCAACCGTGGCACCGGCCAATTGCAGACAGTGCCAGAGCAAACTTGTCGCTGTGACGCCGTCGACGTCGTAGTCGCCATAGATGGTGATCCGCCGCTTGTCGTGGACCGCCGACACGATGCGCTCGGCCGCATCCGCCAGACCCGGCACTTGTTCCGGGTCATTCAGATCGACGAGCTGGGGCTGCAGAAACGAAGTTGCGACTTCCCGATCCTGGAACCCGCGGGCGAGGAGCACCTGGGCCATCAAAGGGGAGACCCGCATCGACTGGCTGAGCGTACGAACCTGCGACTCATCGTGCGGCTGAAATCGCCATTTCCGTGGCATGCGAGTCATCCTCTAAGTTTAGGTTTCGTACGCATCTGGAATGGCGCCTGGCTTCAGCGACAATTCAGGTTGAACTTGGACGAATTGGCCGGGACCACGCTGAAGCACGACCTCAAAGGCCACAGGAATGTCGATCTCGCGACCGGCTGGGAGTTCCGCTTCGTTCGTTATGCTCACTTCAAGAAACTTCCGAAGAAAGACAAATACACCCTCGAGGGAAAGATACAAGGTCAGAAAAGTGGAATCTCGAAAATGAAGGAGGACGGAACAGACTCTTTTGTTCTCCGATCTCGGTTCGCTTCCCTAATCCCTCGTGCTTGTTTCGCCCGCAATCCAGTTCAGGTACGCTTCGTTTCCATTCTCGATCGACCAGGAAACGACGCACGGGCAATCGTAGCTGTGCAGTTCCTTGACGCGCGCGATCAGTCGGTCGATCCGTTCCTCCGACGTTTTGGCGATGAGGACCGCTTCGTTTCCCTGCTCCAGTTGACCATTCCACCAATACAGAGAGGTCATGTTATCGAGGACGTTCACGCACGCTGCCAGCCGCTCGGAGACGAGCGTCCGCCCGATGTCGAGCGCTTCTTCCTTATTGGATGTGGTCATATACACGAACTGGGGCATGCGGGAATTTCATCATCACGGGTTCAAAACGCTCCGCGCCGGAGGGTATTGTAGCATTGAGGGGTATTTCTTACAGCCGACTTGGAGCGGGTGGCTGGCCCCCCCGCCGATCAGAAAACCTACTTTCGTCATCAGTCCATCCGTAAGCAATCTTCACATGATCTGGGATATCCATTGCCACCTGTCGGGCGTTGAGGGCTCGACCCCCGAAGAGCGGATGGCGCGACTCATCGAATTCGCCGACCGTATGGGGATCGAGCGACTGGTGGTCTTTATGGGGCGCACTTGGTCGTACGATCCGCGGCCCGATGACTTTCGCCGGCAGAATGACGAAGCAATGCAGGCGATTGCACACTGGCGGAACCGCGCGTTCGGGTTCGCCTACCTCAACCCGAATTATGTCAATGAAAGCCTGGCGGAACTGGACCGCTGCGTGAAGGAGGGGCCGTTCGTCGGCATCAAGTTGTGGGTGGCGAAGAAGTGCAGCGCGCCGGAACTCGACCCGATCATCCAACGGGCGGGAGAACTGAATGCGCTGGTCTATCAGCACACGTGGTTGAAGTCGACCGGGAACCTGCCGGGGGAATCGACGCCGATGGATCTGGCGGCGCTCGCGGCACGACATCCGACTGTGCCGTTGATCTGTGGCCACGCCGGGGGGGATTGGGAGCGGGGCATCCGGGCGATCCGCGCGTCGCCGAACGTCTCGCTTGAGACGGCGGGGTTCGATCCGACGGCGGGAGTCGTGGAGATGGCGGTCCGTGAACTGGGAGCCGAGCGCGTCGTCTACGGCAGCGACGCGGGAGGACGCAGCTTCGCCTCGCAACTGGCGAAAGTGCAAAGTGCAGATATTCCCGAAGGGGACCGACAACGCATTTTCGGCGGCAACCTGCGGCGATTGCTCGCGCCGATTCTGCAAGCGAAGGGGATCAAAGCGTGATTGTCGACGTGAACGTGCATCTGTCGCGCTGGCCCTTCCGGCGATTGCCGGACGACGAACCGGCGCAACTCGTCGCGCGTCTGCGGAGGAACAATGTCACGTCCGCCTGGATGGGGAGTTACGATGCGTTGCTGCATCGCGATATCGCCGGAGTGAATGCCCGGCTGGCGGAAGAATGCCGCGCGTACGGAATGGGAAATCTCGTGCCGTTCGGCACCGTGAATCCGTCGCTCCCAGACTGGCAGGAGGATCTTCGCCGCTGCCACGAAGTTCACAAGATGCCGGGGATACGGTTGTACCCGAACTATCACGGCTACACGCTGTCGGACCCGGCCGCGGCGGAACTCCTTACGCTGGGGGAGGCACGCGGATTGATTGTGCAGGTGGCACTCAAGATGGAAGACGAGCGGACGCAGCCTCCGCTCGTCCGGGTGCCGGCGGTTGATCCCGCGCCGCTGATCGAGCTTGTCAAAGCGCGGCCCAAGCTGCGCGTCGTGGTGCTGAACGGATTGACGGTGTTGCAGGGGGAGCAACTCACGCGGCTGGCGGCGGCGGGAAATGTGTCGTTTGACATCGCCATGCTGGAGGGGGTTGGCGGCATCGCGCGGCTGATGAAGCAGGTGCCGCTGGACCGGATTCTGTTCGGCTCACACGCGCCGTTCTTCTGCTGGGAATCGGCACTGTTGAAGCTGCGCGAATCGGAACTCGGGGAACACCAACGCCTCACGATCATGACGGAGAACGCAGGGCGACTATTGAGCGGCGTGTAACAGTGTAGTATCACTTTGGTTCAATTGTTCGGTCCGGTGCGTTCGCGTCCGTACCGTCAACCCTCGCCGGCGTAACAGACCGGCTTTGGAACTTCCTAACTACTTGTTCGATTTCAGCGTTGTCTTCCCCATACCAAAGGTGACGCGACCTCGCAGGCAACGGCGGCTCAGTCAGAGCAGGCCCGAGTTCCTCCCATTCCGGCGCGACCTCGGCGGCGACTTCGATCACGTCATCCAACGTCGCAATAACGTAGTGCCGAAGGGGCCGGATTTGCGCCAGTTCATCGATCCAGGGAGATTGTTCAACCACGAACGTCGATCCACACCTCTGGCCGGAGGAGTCCAGCCAAACCCAGAGCGAGGTGAGGTGAAGTTCGTCCGCGTTTCGGTAGGCTTGGTACCGTGAGAAGGTCACTCTCCAGCGGGGCCTGTTCGGCTCCCACGCCGCTTCCATGGTAACAATCAAGCGATCGTCTTGATCACACAAGGAGACGGAGAGAATGCGATCGATGTCTGAAACAGGAGTCTCCCACCGAGAAATCGACCAACGGGCGTAGGGGCCACGAATGCGGCACAGCACGCGACGTACTCGCCTCCACCATCGTCCAACCGTGCGCATCATATTTCCCCAGAACTTATCATCCTCTGGATAGACTGCGTTGGGAATACCCCGCGGCATCGGCAGGTCAATCCCTACAGATTGCTGCCGGTGGCATGCCCTCGGTTCCGCGAGAGCATGGTGCGCATTCGCGAATCGAGTTCACAAGAACATTCGATGAGAACGGGCGGACTCACGTCCCCCGCTCGCCTGTTTGCCCCCTCACCCGGCGACCGCGTCGCCACCCTCTCCCGCAAGGGGAGAGGGTTTGTCGGTCCCCGTCTACTCTCTATCGCGCCAAAGACCTCTTCGCGGACGCTCAGGGATATGTCTCTCTGCTCAACTGTCAGAGCAGTTGGCACATGCCACGCGATCCGACGACAAGTCGTCGGCTTGGGACGAGGCGAGTTCCCAACATCCGCCTCTTTCCGTCCTCCATCCTCGGGCTTCAGCCGGTCAGGCTTCGGGCTTCAGGAACAGCCGTCTTTCTCTCCTTCCATCTTCCATCCTCCCTCTTCATCCGCCCCTTCACACCTCCGGCAGTTCGTACCCCTTGCGGTATTCGCGGCCGAGAAGTGCGGTTGCGTCTTTATCGTTGGTGAAGGTTTCGGTGGCGGCGTCGAACTCCAGCCGCTTGCCGGTGCGGTAGGCGATATTCGCCAGGTGCGGCAGCATGGCCGAATAGTGCCCTTCCTCGATGTCGGCGATGAGGTCCTCCGACCGCCGGCTCTTCACGCAGTCGATGAAGTTCTGGTAATGGCGGTGCGAATCGTCCCACTTGGCGTCCTTCGACGGGCCCCGTTCCCCCTTGAAGAAGACGCGATAGCCATCCCGGTCGACCATCAGGAAGCCTTTCTCGCCATAGAAGATGTTGTCGTTATCGACCCGGTGCCCCTGCATGCGGTAGGGAGTGAAGTCGCGCTGCTCGTACACGTAGAGCAGGTCGTCGTACTCCCAGGTGACGACCATCGTGTCGGGAGTTTCCTGGGCGTCCCCTTTCGAGCCGAGCTTCGCGGCGCTGCACGAGACCGCCTTCGGAGCCTTGAGCCCGAGCGCCCACCGACCCAGATCGATCTGGTGCACGCCGTCGTTGCCGATGTCGCCGGTGCCGTAATCCCACATCCAATGCCACGCACTGTGAAAGCGGTTGCGATTGAAAGGGCGCTCCTTGGCCGGGCCGAGCCAAAGATCGTAATTCACTCCTGCCGGCACTGGCTCGTCGGGTTGTGCGGGATGCAGCCCGCGGCGCTGGTTGTTGATCGCCTTGACCATCATCACCTTGCCAATGACGCCGTCGTGCAGCAGCTTCCACGCTTCTTCGTAATGCGGGGCGGATCGCAGGTTCGTGCCATGCTGGACGATGCGGTTGTATTTGCGGGCCGCTTTCACCGCCAAGCGCCCTTCGTTGATGTTATGCGACGCCGGCTTTTCGACGTACACGTCCTTCCCCGCCACGCAGGAATGAATCGTGATTGGGGCATGCCAGTGGTCGGGAGTCGCGACAGCCAGCGCGTCGACATCCTTGCGATCGAGCAGAGTGCGGAAATCGACAACGTATTCCGGCCTCTTGCCGGTCTGCTTTTCGATTTCTTCACGGAGCGGCCCCGCGCGGTTCTCATCGACATCGCAGATGGCGATCACCTGCGCATCGGGGAGCGCCGCGAAATGCTTCGCCAGCGACGCGCCGCGCCCGCAGCCGAGCACTGCGACGTTCACCTTCTCGTTCGCGGCGGCGTAGGCCGATCGCCCCATGGCAACGGTCCCTGCCGCCAGTGCGGCGGTTCCCAGAAACTCCCGGCGATTGATCGATGGCATGCGTTCGTCCTCCATTTGATTCCGGTCTGGGAGGGCGAAGCTCCCGCCGAGCCGCTGGGTTCGAGAGTCGGTGGTCACCGTCGACGGTTCTGTCGTGCGTTGAGCGCTGTATCCGATTCGCACTGGCAGGCAAGCCGCCAGTGGCACCCCGGAAACGCTTTCCCGCCCGACGGGCGGTGACGCAACTCCGGTCGGCTAAGCAGGATCTTCGCCCTCCCGCCAAGCCGTCGCCGCGTGGACTTATGCTACCGCGACTGGCAATGCATTAGCAACGATTGATCGATTTTCGATCATCACATCGATCCGAGAGTTCCTTCACCATGCTCCATCCACCCTCGGCCAACTTTTGACGGGAGAATCAATCCCTGCCGATCGGCGTGTCCGTGGCGATTGCGATCAGGAATACCGCCAGCACGAACATCACACAAGCAATGTTCGTTGTGCGTCGAGGGCGAGTCTGTGTGTCAGCGAACCACAGCACCCACCAAGCGAGGAGTAGTACAACGAACAGCCGATCTGGACCGACGAACGACGTGAAATACCTAAGCCGAATCACTTCGAGTGCAAACAAAGCATAGTAGGTGCCGAGCGCGTGCAATCCGAAAATAACCGTCATGCAAGCCTTCGGCGAACTGGCCCAGTCGGGTGCATTCCAAAGCCTTGGAAAGTAGGCGACATCCGACAGCATCTCCTCGCCGCACAGGTGTCCCGCGATCAGGTCCACACAAACGACAATGAACATGAACAATCCGATTCCCAGACCGAAGATGGCCGAATCAAGATAACCGTTCACCGAGATTAGCCAAGTATGGTACGACATAAAGCGTTCAGCGATTCTCACAGTGAGCTGGCGCAACGCAAATCCGAGCACGAAATACAACGCACCCATCGCCGCCGCGACGGTAAGTGCACTAAAGACATCAGCAGTGCAAATGCTCGGCAGCGACGGTGCTTCGGCGTGCGCCTCTGCTTGCAAAGGAGTTGCTTGCCGTGTCTC
>CAZVJA010000105.1:0-17459 GCA_964626885.1 uncultured Planctomycetaceae bacterium
CGTGAGCTACAGTTGGGCGATAGTGAACCCGCGCGCACCGAGTGGATGCGTGCGTTTAATAGGGTGATTGAGGAAGCCCAATCGTGCTCCAGAACAGTTCCATCCGCACGAAGTTGATCGTGCTGACGACCGTGGTTGTGACCGTCGCGCTGATGTTTGCGAGTGCCGCATTCATCTCCAACGATGTGCGAATGATCCGGGATTCCAAGGTCCGTCAATTGGCGGCGCTGGCGGAGGTCGTGGGGCGGAATGCAAGTGCCGCTCTGGAGTTCGACGACGCGAACTCCGCGGCGGAACTCCTCGACCCGCTGGGAAATCAACCGACGGTGCATTTGGCGTGTCTTTATAACTCCGACGGAAAGGTGGTGGCGACGTTCCCCAAGGTGTTGCCCGAGAACCTCACAATTCCACCCGCCCCGGTACAAGGGGGCTGGGAGTTCGCCAAGATCGACGGCGAGGAGATGCTGGTCGTTTCCTCGGTGGTGTCGAGCAAGGGGGAAAAAGTCGGGGCACTCCTGCTCCGCTCCGATATGGCTGACCTCCACCGCGAAATCGGCAACCAGGTGATCATCACGGCGCTGGTGCTGTCGGGAGCCATGGGAATCGCATTTCTGCTGGCATGCCGGCTCCAAAGGATTTTTACCGCGCCGATTATCAATTTATTGCAGGCCATGTCGTGCGTTACCCAGAATGACGATTGCTCGCGCCGCGTCGTGGTCAGCAGCCGGGATGAACTCGGTTCTCTCTGCCGCAGCTTCAACGGAATGCTCGACCAGGTCGAGGGTGCGCGCGACGCACTGGAAAAGGCCAACAACGATTTGGAACGTCGAGTCGCGGCGCGGACCGAGGAACTCGAGAAAGCCCGCGATGCCGCCGAGGCGGCGAGCCGGGCGAAGAGCAATTTCCTCGCCAACATGAGCCACGAAATCCGTACGCCGATGACGGCGATCCTGGGGTATGCGGACCTCTTGCTCGACTCGCGTGAAACCGAGCAAGACCGGCAGGCGTACGTGAGCACCATTCGTCGGAACGGCAGACATCTGCTGGCGATCATCAACGACATTCTCGATCTGTCGAAGATCGAAGCGGGGAAAATGTCGATTGAGCGCGTCTCCTGTTCTCCCTGTCAGGTTGTCGCGGAGGTGGTCTCGTTGATGCGCCCCCGATTTGTGGAAAAGAATCTGTCATTGCAGGTCGAATATCGCGGAAGTTTTCCGTCCTCGGTGCAGACCGACCCTATGCGATTGCAGCAGATTCTGCACAATCTTGTGGGGAACGCCTTGAAGTTCACCGAACGCGGAGGCGTGTGCGTCGAAGTGTCATTCATGGAAAGCGCTGAGTCAAAGCCACCGCGTATTGCTTTCCACGTGATCGATACCGGAATCGGAATCTCGCCCGAGAATGTCGCGACGCTGTTTCGTCCATTTTGTCAGGGGGACGAATCGATGTCGCGCCGTTTCGGTGGAACCGGTCTGGGATTGTCGATCAGCCAGAGACTCGCGGAACTCCTGGGAGGTGAGATTTCCGTCGAGAGTACTCCGGGACAAGGCAGCCGGTTTACCGCAACTGTCGAGACCGGACCGCTGGATGGGGTTTCGTTCATTTCTGATTGTCGTGAAGCGGCGCTGCCGACCGGTGAATCCGGGGAAGGGCGAAACATGCGGCGGCTTGCCGGCCTGCGATTGCTGCTTGTCGAGGACGGTCCCGACAACCAACACCTCATTTCACGCGTGCTGACAAAGGCGGGAGCCCACGTCACCATCGCCGAGAACGGTCTGGAAGGGCGCGACTGTGCATTAGCGGCCCGCGACGCGCAACGCCCGTTCGATGTCATTCTGATGGATATGCAGATGCCGGTGATGGACGGTTACATCGCCACGCGTCAACTGCGCGAGGCGGGGTATCGGGGGCATATCATCGCGCTGACCGCTCACGCGATGCAGCAGGATCGGAAAATCTGCCTCGATGCGGGCTGCGATGATTACACCACGAAGCCCATCGACACTGACAAGCTGATTGAACTTGTGCAGGCTTACGGAATGAAGCACGAGCGTCCCACCGTATTCTGCGCGACAGAGCGTTGAAGCAGGGATGGACACGATCGAGTGAGTTCCGCCGAGCTCCGTTTGCCGCCGTCATAGGCGACGCTAGTGCTGCTGAGGCGGATGCGACCAAGAACCGTCGGATAATTCATCTCATCATCCGAATATTTCGGTCGTATGCTGAGCAAACGGCGCTTTGTGTCCACTCAGGTCACTCCAGCTTCGCCCGGCGCGGAACAATCGCGCTGATCCGTCTATCCGGAAAAAACCACCAGAACCGTTCGGTTCGAGATTGCGGGCACGACTGTTTCCACCGCACCACGAATCGATGCGGATTTTGGACTGTCGTAATCGCACGACCACAGTGGGAACCTATTTTTCATAGAGCCATCCGACGGCGCGGGAAAAGGTTGTAATTCCGCAAGGCGCAAAGGATTTGTGCACCGCCCCATCTCAACAGAGAGATGCGGGCACACTGCTTCTGCCCGAAGCGACTATGAAGTTGAGTGGAGACGTTGATGAGTTCTGGCAATGACGCACAAGCAGTATTCGATCGCGAGTCAACTCTGCGGCGATTGCAGGGGGACATAGAGCTGCTTCACGAGGTCATCGAGTTGTTCCTTGTGACGAGTCCGCGCAGGTTGGATGAACTCAGGGCTTCCGTCCGCTCCGGCGACGCCGCGCTCATCGCTCGGGGTGCGCATGCGATGAAGAGCGCCGTGGGAAACTTTTCGGCCAAGGCCGCGGGAGAAGCGGCATTGAGGCTCGAAATGATCGGCCGCGAAGAAAAATTGAGCGAGGCGAGTGACGCGTTGGCGGAGCTGGAACAGGAAGTGGCACGACTGCAAGCCGTCTTGCAGGAAACCTTACATACGGCAAATCACCTCGGATGAAATCGAAGCGTTTTGACGAGCTGAAATCGACCGGCCTGCTTCCGTCACCGACCGGAGTGGGGTTGGAGATCTTGCGCTTGACACGCACCGAAGAAGCGTCGATCGATTCGATCTCGCGAGTGCTGCAGGCCGACCCCGCCTTGACGGGGCGCATTCTTAAGTACGCCAACAACGGAAACGCCGCGTCTCAAAGGCCCGTGACGAACGTTCGTGACGCCGTCGTCCGAATCGGATTGCGGACGGTGAATGGAATCGCACTCGGCTTTTCTCTGCTTTCGAGCAGTCTCCACGGCGGCTGCTCTCGATTTGACTATCGCAGGTACTGGTCACATTCGCTGGCCATGGCGCTTGGCTGTCAGGCTCTTGTCCGCAAGTCTTCGAGCATCACACCGGACGAAGGTTTTCTCGCAGGACTTCTGGCGGATGTCGGTCAATTGGCCCTTGCCACCGTTCATCCGGAAAAATATTCCGAAGTATTGGCAACGGTCGGCACGGGAAATCGTGGCGACTTGCTGAGGCTGGAACAGGTCTATTTTTCCACGAATCACAACGAACTGACCGCTGCAATGCTCGATGACTGGGGGCTGCCGGAATTCTTCTCGGCAGCGGTGATACAACACGAGATGGCGAATGACAATACGTTTCCAGAAAGGTCGAAGGAGTGGTGGCTGGCGAGGTTGCTGTACGTTGCAAACTCTTTGGCCGATATCTGCGTCGCGAACGACGACCGATCGGCGGCTGTGGCAGCCTCTGAGCTCCTGAACCGGGCCGAGCAGCTTGGTATCGAAGTGAATGAATTCATCTCAATCGTCGACAAGACCATAGAGCAATGGCAGGAATGGGGCAGGATGCTGGGCGTCGATACACGCTTGTTGCCGACATTCCAGGAACTGCTCACACGGGCAACCTCGTCAGACGGAGATACGAAGGGAACCACATCCCCAACAATCGCACCGCCGCTGTCGGGGAATCTCGTAAGACAGCCAAGGAACCGGCAGTCCGCGGATGAAAACCCTCGCTCGGAAGATGCCGATTCCGGTCCGTCATCCGAGGCGCAGAATGACGAATCAATCACCGAACGATATGAGTCGAACACGCAGCGGGCGACTGAGAAGTCGATTGGCGGGAAGAGGCTGCGGATACTCGTGGCGGACGACGAGCCGGTCACGCGGCACGTACTCACATCGCTATTGAGATCTTCCGGACACGAAGTCATTCGCGCCAGTGATGGCACGGAAGCACTGCGGCTTGCATTGGAATCGAATCCGCAGTTGATCATCACCGACTGGAATATGCCCGAGACGGACGGCATTCAGCTTTGTCGCGCGGTACGCGCGACGGCCTTTGGCCGACAAACATATATAATTGTGCTCACCAGTCACGCGGACGATGAGCATCTCGTGGAGGCCTTTGAGGCGGGGGCCGACGACTACGTCGTCAAGCCGTTCCAGGCGCGAGCGCTCTTCGCGCGAATACGCGCCGGACTGCGAGTCATCAAGCTGCAGGAAGAGATCACCCGGGAGAAGGAACAATCCGAGAAGATCAGCGCTGAATTGGCGATCGCCAATCGGCGTCTGGAAATGGATGCCCTTACCGATATGCTCACCGGCTTGCCGAATCGAAGATACTTCGCGGAAAGATTGTCTCACGACTGGATTATCTCCCGCCGCAGCGGTGAGCCTCTCGCATGCATGGTTCTCGATATCGATCACTTCAAGTGGATCAACGATAATTATGGACATGATGTCGGCGACCGCGTGCTGCAATGCGTTGCCAACACACTTCGGGCAGGAGCCCGCGGGACCGATATCGTCTGTCGTTATGGTGGCGAGGAGTTTGTGATCATCCGGATAGACAGCGATCGGTCGATCTGTCAGCAGGCGGAGCGACTCCGGCAAGCGGTGCAAACGGACGTGACCAAAGTCTTCCCACAGTTGGGACGGCAGATTACCGTGAGCATCGGTGTGGCTGTCCGCAATGAGCGGACGCGCTCTCCAGAGGCGTTGGTGAAGTCCGCCGATGAAGCGATGTATTTGGCCAAGCAATCGGGCCGAAATCAAGTCTGCCGCGCGGGCAAAGACACGGCAGCGAATCTCGAAGGGACCGGGGCGGGGATATAACCGGGTAACATACGATCTGACGAAACCTCGTCTCGATCGAGCCGGCTATTGATACGGGCTGCCGCCGTTCGCAAAAAGTCCCCCCTGTGAGGTGACTCGCTCCCGGCTTGGCTGTGACGGAACGCCTTCCCTTGCTGCTCACTCCTGCCGCCAGAATTCCCGTGAACGGTTCAACCGTTCATCCTTTGAGCCAGTTCCCCAATCGGCACGGGTACTCCAATTCCGCAAGCTTCGTCTGATCGTTAGCTCCCGTTCAAGAAAAACGGATTAAATCGACGAAACTACGTGCAAGGATTGCGAGGATTTTTCGCGGCATTTGGAAGCTGCGCGCTCTGCGATTCCTGGGGGGAATGCGCATCATCTCTGGTCTTTCATACTAACTCTTTACCATCAAAAGGCTTCGATAATCTACTTGGGCTGTCGAGCGATATCCGGGGAATTCAATGGCGAGGTTTCCTTGATAGCGTCTCCCAATCGGAGCGGACAATGAGACAAGAGAATCAAGAAATCGAGCCTCAATGGGTCGGGTTCGCCCAACAGGAGCGGTCCTCGCTCGCCTGGCGAAGCCTAGTGATCGTGACCGTCCTCGCCGCGGTTGCGACATCCGGAACGAACCTGCCTGCTCAACTGCCGTTTGAACACGAGTCCGGGGCAGGGGACTGGATTGGAGCTGATGAGGAGCCGGGACGAACACGGCTGGTCTCGAGCGACCCCGAAAGCGTGAGCCGCCAATCCACTGGAGAGCCAAACAGCTCGGCGGCATCGCTGGAGAGCAAAAACGACCTGCTGAATCTCGACATCGATCAATTAGGAAAAGTCGACGTCGTTGTTCCGTCGTTTTCCGCGACGGTGGATTCGGTCACCCGGTCGGAAAGCACGGTAGGGAAGACCCCGGCCGCCGTGTTCGTCGTTACGAATGAAATGATTCGCCGCAGCGGGGCGACGAGCATTCCCGAAGCGCTGCGGATGGTTCCCGGACTGCAGGTCGCCAGAATTGACGCGAACAAATGGACCGTCAGTTCACGCGGTTTCAACGGATTCGTCACGAACAAGACGCTCATTCTGGTCGATGGCCGCACGATTCAGTCGCCGTTCTTCAACGGCACTCTGTTCGGCAGCGTGAACTGGGACACCATCGATGTGGTCCTGCAAGATATCGAACGGATCGAAGTGGTTCGGGGACCCGGAGGAACCATGTGGGGGGCAAACGCCGTCAACGGTGTGATCAACATCGTGACGAAGAAATCGAAAGATACTCAGGGGATGCTCTACTCCGGAGGGGGCGGCACGGAGGACAAGTCGATTAATACCATCCGCTACGGAGGCAGCGCCGGTGATGATTTCCACTATCGGATCTTCTACAAGCACTTCGAGCGGGACGAGAGCTTCAACGACCGCATCGCGAATTTGAGGCACGGCAACTTTGCTCCAGAAGGCCCCAATGACGATTGGCGGCAGCACCGCGTCGGTTTTCGTGCCGATTGGAACGTCGATAATCGAGACATCGACACCGTGATGTTTCAAGGGCAGTACTACAACGGAGCCTCCGGGCTTTCATCGAAATGGGAGCAGGAGACGCCGCCGTTCGAAGACATTATCCTCCGCCATGATGCATTCATTCAGGGGGGGAACTTCCTCACACGCTACGATCACAAGATTGATGACGAGTCAAGCATCACGCTGCAAACTTATTACGATTTCGCGACGCGCGAAAGCCAACTGCTCCATGAGCGGTATGATGTCGCCGACATCGATTTGACGTATCGGTTCCCACTCAGCGATTACCACAAAATCACGACCGGTGCACGATACCGCTTCGTCGGCGACGATCTCGCTTTCCCGACGACCACGCTCACTTACATTCCCTCCAGCCGGCAGACGAATCTGGTCTATGGCTTTGTGCAGGATCAGATTCCGCTGGTCGCCGACAAGCTGGATCTGTTCCTCGGCACCATTCTGGAACACAACGACTATTCAGGAGTCGAGGTCCAGCCGAGCGCACGGCTTCTGTGGACGATTGATGAGCGCCGAGTCGCCTGGGCATCGGTGGCGCGCGGCGTGCGGACCCCCTCTCGGGTCGAGGACAACATGAACTTGCTCATCGGAATTCATAATCACGCCAATATAAACGCCTTCCAGGGATTTCTCGGCAACACCGATCTCGAAGCCGAGAATCTGATTGCCTACGAAATCGGCTATCGGTCGCAGCCGGTGGAGTGGTTCTCCTGGGACGCGGCGGCATTCTTCAACGACTACACGGATCTCGTGGCCTTTCGTACCGGACCTAACTTCGTTGACTCGGGGCGAATCATCGTTCCGTTCACGTTCGACAATGCCATGACTGGCCGAGCTATGGGAGCGGAAATCACGACGACTTGGGAACTCACCGAATACTGGCGGATCTTGGCGAATTACAGCTATCTGCAAATCCTGCTCGATTTCGAACCCAATGTTGCTCGGAATCTTGTTTACGACGAAGGTGTCAGTCCGCACAATCAAGTGTATCTGCAATCCTCCTGGGATCTCCCACGCAACCTCGAGCTCGATCTGATGGGTCGGTTTATCGACAAGCTCAAGGACGCGGATGTCAGCGGCTATATCGAGATGAACGCCCGGTTGGGCTACAAACCCAACGACGAGTGGGAATTCTCGATTGTCGGGCAAAACGTGCTGAACCCCAACCATCGGGAGTTCGAGCAGATTATCACAGTCTCCAATCGGGTCGAGCGGGGCATCTACGCTCAAGTCGTATGGCAACGATGACGTGAAATTTCGTTTCCAACAACCAGAACGATTCTACTCGAATACCGCGGGTGTCAGTGTGCGCGCGGTGATACGAGCCGGAATCGCGCTGGTTCTGCTCTTCTTGTTGATGGAACTCTTCCATCCAACCTGCTCGACTGCACAGGATCCGGATTTCATCAACCGGGAATATAAGATCAAGGCGGCGTACCTCTACAACTTCGCTAAATATGTGGAGTGGCCCGCCGAGTTCGCGCCTGTTGCGGAGAAGAACGAGCCGGTGTTCGTCATCGGAGTGGTCGGGAAGGACCCCTTCGGGAAGGTGCTTCTTGAGGTCGCACAGGAGAAGAAAGTCGGTGACAAACGAATCGTAATTCGGAATGTGGGGCGGAAGGAGGACATCGGGGGCTGCCACATCGTCTATTTCCCCGCCGACACACCCGCTGAGCTTGCCCGACCGATACTTGCTCAAGCCAAATCGATGCCGACCCTGACAGTGGGTGAACAGGATGGGTTCCTCGAATCGGGGGGCATCCTGAACTTCTACATGGAACAGAACAACATTCGTTTCGCCATCGATCCTGATGCGGCCGCCAGGTCTCGACTGAAAATCAGCTCCAAGCTGCTCAATATCGCGCGGACGACGCAAGCCAAGTAATGAGCGATTTGCGCTCCTTCGAGCGCGTCGGCACTTCCGAATGGAAGTGGACAACCGTCGATCTCAACAGCGGTTGCAGCCGGGTGTTAGGCTGGGTGTATGCATCGCTTGGTCCTTTTCGCAAACAGCCGGTCGCCGGAAGCAGCGATTCTACTTGAAAAGACTTTCCAGGTTTTGGCATCGCGAGAGGACATTTGCGTCGCGGCGGTTTGTCTGCCGGTTTCGTACAGTACGTGTTCCGATTTTGCATATTTCCTTCGGCGGAAGACGACGCTCGGCATTCGCGGGTTATTCGATGCGGCGCACCGGCACCGCCATGTGCTGCCTCGCCCCGTGAATCTTGGGTATTGGTCACGTCGATTGGGATGTCGGCTCATCGTCCCGCCGAAAGGAACGGTGAATGATCCTGCGTTTGTCGAGCAGTTACGGACGGAAGTACGGCCGAATGCCGCGATCGCGTACTACTGGTTGCAGAAATTCAGTCCAGACATCCTTCGTCTCTTCAATCATACGCTCAACTACCACAATGGATTGCTGCCGCATTACAAGGGGCGACGAGCGACCGCGTGGTCTGTCTACTGCGGCGAAGCCGAAACGGGCTATACGTTTCACCGAATGAATGAGAAATTGGACGAAGGACCGATCCTGCATCAGGAAGCAATGCCGATTTCCCCGGAGGAATCGGTCAGCGATCTGGAACTCGAAAAGGCACATCGAGCCGCCCGGCAGATTCCGCACGTATTGAATTTGCTGCTGACGGGAGACGTGGGGCGGCCGCAGCTCGGCGAAGGCAGCTATTACTCCCACAAAGATTTTCTGCGGATTCGGCGGATCGACGATCCTTCGGCCTTGTCGACCCAAGAACTGCTATGCCGGCTGAGGGCGTTTGAACTGCTCGAAATGCGGATCGATGGCCAGTGGTTTGCGGTGACCAGGCTTGAGCAGTTGCCGGGCCCTCCAAAACGGTCGGTACGATTCAGTTTTCAGACGGCCGATGGCTCATACGTTCGTGTCACCCGATTTCGCTATCTTCCCGCGGCGTCATGGTTCCGGCGCCCGGCGATCTCATCTCCGTAAGAAATTGCAAGCAGTCGCAGTTCGGTTTAGACCGCTTTACGCGGCGTGGGGCTTGCGACTCTGTCCAGCGGAGTTGCGCGCTTTGGCCAGCTTGTTGCGACCGATGAGTTGAAAGACCATCACCCCATTCCAGAACGTCGGATGTCCGCTGGCCGGAGTTCGCTGGTCGAGAAGGACACGGTACTGGTTGCGGCTGGTTTTCATGAAGTCGAAGTTCGCCTTACGGACCTGATCCCAGTTCGAATCGTCGACCATGATGATGCAGTTTTCCGCGAAGAACGGTTCCGCGATCTTCAAGCCGTCGATCTGATCGCGATAGGTGTGCGGGCCGTCGAAAAGGTAGAAACCGATTGGCCCCTCATGCACATTCGCGAAATACTCGTGATAATCCCGTTCATGAAATTCGTGGTCCGCCCCGCGGAATTTGTCGAACCGCTCGAGGAACTGATCGCGGGGCGAATTGTTGTGCGAGAAGTTATCGATGCCGATGCACCGCTTGTCGGTGTTGCCGGTCATTCCCGCCAGTAAGGTATAGCCGTTCCAGACCCCGACATTCACATAGGCCTGCCCGGCCGGCATCTGCGACACACCCCGGTTAATGATCGCCCCGATGGCGAACGTCGACATTCGTGGGACGCGGCAAACCTCTTTCAGCCGTCGGCGCATGCTCCACTGCTCGCACGGCAATCGGGTGTTCATCACCTCCAGATGAATGCCGAGTTTTCGCAGCAGCAATGCCAGCGCGCGAAATCCTGTCGGACGGGCCTTCTCGGGTTTGAGGTATCGAAACGAAATGCCCGCCACATAATCCGCGAATTCCATCGTCATCGTCTAACCTCAAGCTGTGTCGATCGCAGACAGGAGTCGGTGAAAGGGATGCAAGTCAACTGATGCATGACCGGCTAATTCTCGACCACAATCCGCGAGACACGCAGCTACGCATCGGCACCGGCAACGTCGGCGCTAACAACAACCGATTGGGCGAGGGGCGCAATGCGGAAACTGCCCGGAACGGCAAAGTCTAGCTGTGAGATGGGAAAGTGATTGAGAGATTCGGACGTGAGGAGCGGCTGATACCGAAAAAACGCCGAACCGTCAAGACGGAGTTGGTTCAGACTTCAGGCAATCGGTCTTCAGGTTTTCAGGCTTTGGAAAAGCAAAGGAAATGACCACAACAAGTTGCGACCCCGCGATTCGATAGGGGGCTGTCCCTGCTTCCCTCAGCCTGAAGCCTGACTGGCTGACGCGTCAGATCGACCAGCCTTTACGATACTCCCGTTTGACGTATTGGGCCGCCTCGGGGGCGTTGGTCGCTTCCATCTTGGCGCCGTCCCACTCGATTTTCTTCCCCACGCGGACCGCCAGGTTGCCGAGCAGGATGGTTTCCGTCAGTCGGGCAGCGTAGCCAAAGTTTGATTGGGCAACCGCATTCCCCTTGATCGCGTCCAGCCATTCCTTGTAGGGGTTGTTATCGGTCCGCGGAATCGTCGGCTCCGGCGGTTTGAAGTCGCGGAACTTTTCCTCAGGCAGCAGCTTGAAACTCGAGCTGTATTCGCTTGGGGCGTAAATCGTTCCTTTGTCGCCGATCAACAGTGATCCGCTCGACGAAAGCGGCTTGCCGTCGGCCAATTCCTGCGGGGGCTGTTTGCCGGCGTCGTACCACTTCAGCGTGACCGGCGGCAAATTTCCGCGCGCCGGGAATTCGTATGTGATGATCTCCCACGAAGGAGGGCATTCCGATGTTACTTCCGAAGATTTTGCAACGACCGATGTGGGATAGGTGAGATCGAGGGCCCAGAAGGCAGTGTCCATCACGTGGCAGCCCATGTCCCCCATCGCCCCGGTGCCGAAATCCCACCACGCCCTCCAGTCGTGCGGAACGTAAACCGGGTGATATGGCCGTTCCGGCGCGGTTCCCAGCCAGAGATCCCAGTTGAGCGTTCCGGGGATGGGCGGCTTTTCGGTGGGGCGCGGCTTGGGCTGTTTCCAGTATTTACCGGGCCGGTCGGTCCAGACGTGCGCCTCACGAACCTGTCCGATGACGCCGGCACGGACGACTTCGACGATCCCGCGCGAACCGTCAAACGAATGCCCCTGATTCCCCATCTGCGTGACGACGCCGGTTTCCTTGGCCACTTCGCTCATGCGGCGGGCTTCGTAGATGTCGTGCGTGAGAGGCTTCTGGCAGTAGACATGCTTGCCGAGCTTCATCGCCATCACGGCCGCCACGGCATGCGTGTGATCGGGAGTCGTCACGATCACGGCGTCGATATCTTTCTGCTTTTCGAGCATCTTGCGGAAGTCGATATACTTCGGAACTCCTGAGAACTGTTTGTAGAGTTCGCTGGCGCGCGCCTCATCAACGTCGCACAGCGCGACGAGATTCGCGCCGAGCTTGACGCACTCACGGACGTCGGTGCGGGCCTTGCCACCGGCCCCGACCGAGGCGAGGTTGATCGTATCGATCGCCATCCGGCTGGCCCGCGCGGGACGCCCGGAAGCCCACACCGCCGCCCCAATCGCGGCGGCGGACGACTGCACTAGAAATTCACGACGGGTGGCGCGCTGCATTGCAATGCTCCTCAAACCATTCGCTCAGAACAAACTGGATACACATGATAATATAGTATCCGACAAGGTAATCGATCTTCCGGTGGAATTCGACAAAAGAAACGTTTGAGCGATAATTTCACCCGTTTCTGCCGGGCGAATCCCTCGACTACGATCCCCACCCTAACGCTAGGTCTTTCGGCGACGCACAAGCCACTTTCTGGTCTCTTCCAACGCAATCATCACGATGGGAAAGGCCGCGATGTAAATCCAGACTTCGGCCGCAAGTGGAGCCGTGCCGAAAATCACGTTGCCGAAATACGAGTAGCTGATCGCGGCGATCAGCACTAGCTCCACCGCGATGCCCGCCAGAATCAGTGGGTTCTCCCGCAACAAAACAGGAAACATCGACCGCCGCTCGCTGCGGCAGAGGAACACGTTTGCGATCTGCGTGGCGACGATCGCGGCCAGACAGGCGGTCGTGGCTTCACGATACGCGAGGTACAACGTGTCTCCCGGAGAGATCATCTCCCCATAGACCCAACCGGCTGTTTTCAGGACGAAGAAGTAGCCGGTCATTGCCGCCGCCGCTTCGATGATTCCCAGAAAGAGATAGGCCCGCGCCAGCAAGGGCCACGTCAACAACCGCTCCTCGCGGGAGCGGGGAGGGCGTTGCATCACGTCGGAATCGGCCCTTTCCGCCCCGAGTGCCAGAGCCGGCAGCATGTCGGTCCCGAGATCCACCGCGAGGATTTGAATGATCGTCAGCGGGAGTGGAATACGGAACAGGACGAATGCCAGATAGGGAACGACCTCGGGGATGTTTGAAGTCAGAATATAGGTGAGGAACTTGCGGACGTTGTCGAAGACGGCCCGTCCCTCTTCGATGGCCGCGACGATGCTCGCGAAATTGTCGTCGGCGAGGACCATGTCGGCGGTCTCCCGTGCGACGTCGGTTCCGGTCACCCCCATCGCGATGCCGATGTCCGCCTGCTTCAATGCGGGAGCATCGTTGACGCCGTCCCCCGTCACCGCCACCACTTCTCCTTTCCGTTGGAGCAGCGTGACAATTCGCATCTTCTGGTCCGCCCCGATCCGAGCGAAGATGATTTCCGGTGCATCGAGTGCAATTTGCAGCTGGTTGTCGGAAATTCGCCGCAAGTGGTCTCCCGAGATCACCAGCGGATCGGGCGAGCGAATCAGGCCGATTTGCCGCCCGATTCCGACTGCGGTTTGCGGATGGTCCCCCGTCAGCATGATGATTCTGATTCCCGCGGCGCGACATTTTTCGATCGCCGCCGGAACTTCCGCGCGCGGCGGGTCTTCGAGCGCCACGAGTCCCTCCAGGATCAGATCTCGTTCCAGATCGGCACGTTGCCACGGTTCCCTTACCGGGCGCGAGGCGAGCGCGAGGACACGCAGGCCCATATCCGCCATGGCCCCTTGTGCCGCCAGCAAGCTGTTGCGTACTTCCTCGGAAAGCGTCTGCGGCTGCCCATCCTCCGCGCGCATGGTTGTGCAGAGCGGCATCAACGATTCCAACGCCCCTTTGCAATACAGCACGAGACCATCGGAAATGCGATGTAGGGTGGAGATCCGTTTGCGGTCCGAATCGAAGGGAATTTCATCGAGACGCGGCTGATTGCGCGCGTCCGGCAGAGCCCGAGTCGCAAACTGCACGAGCGCCACTTCCATCGGATCGCCGAGCAGGTTGGATCGTCCCTGTCCGTTCGTCTGTTTGATATTCTCGCACAGGCGTGCTCCCTCAAAGAAAGGACGATGCAATTCGACAAGCTCTGAGGTCGGGTCGTTGGACGAAACCTCGTGCCAACGATTCCCCAGGTACACCTTGACGACGGTCATCCGATTCTCGGTCAGCGTGCCGGTTTTGTCGGTGCAAATGACTGTCGCGCAGCCGAGCGTCTCGACGGCCGGAAGATGTCGGATCAGCACGTTACGACGCGCCATCCGCTGCGCGCCCATCGCAAGCGCCAACGTCACCGTGGGCAACAATCCTTCCGGAACGTTTGCGACAATAATCCCGATCGCAAACAAAAAGTTCTGCCAGAATGACAGAGGAATCGTCAACCCGATCAGAAAAAACACCACGCCGAGGACCGTTGCGAGCACCGCCACCACGCGGCTTAAGAAGGCGATCTCCCGCTGTAGTGGGAAGGTCGTTTCGCCGGCCGATTGCGCGAGCCGCGCGATCCGTCCAAATTCCGTATGCGCCCCAGTTGCGCATACGACTGCTTTGCCATCCCCCGAAACAACAGTCGTCCCCGCCAGGAGCGCGTTGCTGGCATGGAGCAGATCGTCCACGCGGCTTGGTTCCGCGGTGAGGAGTTGTGGTAATGATTCTCCAGTCACGGTGGCGTTGTTCACGCGGATGTCGAACGCTTCGATCAACCGGCAGTCGGCCGAGACGAGATCCCCTGCCTCAATGCTGATGACATCTCCTGGCACGAGCTCGGCGATGGAAATCTCCGCAAAGGCACCGTCGCGCAGCACCTTCGCGCGGCGCGGTAGAAGTTTTTCCAACGCCTCCAGGGCTTTCTCCGCCTTGTAAACCTGCCAGAACGAGAACATTCCATTGATGACGATCACGGCGATGATCGCCGACCCCAGCACCCCCATTCCCTGTCCCGGGTCGTTCCAGTCCGCCCAGAAGGCGAGTCCCGCGGCCAGCCAGAGAATCAGCGCGAAGAAGTGCGTGAATTCCGCGCCCAGCCGGAGAGCTAACGGAGTTCGACGAGCCCGCTCGACCTCATTCGGTCCGAACTCCCTGAGCCGGCGCCGGGCCTCTCCGCTCGACAGGCCCTCTGCCCCGGAGCGCAAGCTCCGCAGCGCGTCGCTAGGAGTGAGCTGGTGGATTCTCACGGAAGGGCTCGAAAAGGATGTTGCGATTTCGTCCTGTTCAGGGGATGGAATTGATCACGCGATAACAATTGGCTCCCTGTATTCCGGATCAATACTTTGAAAATCGACCTGCATCACCGAATTCGCTATGAACGCCCGGTGCAAAGACCAATCTGCTGCCCACTCCATTGTAGCGAAGTCGTGTTATCATGGAGACGACCGACAAGTAAAGGAGCGATTTTCCGATGTGGCCCGATTCACTGGCGACGAATGAACTGCTGGAACGTGCCCGGGAGGGGGACGCCGCGTCGCGCAATGCGCTGCTCGATCGCCATCGGCAGGCCTTGTTACAAATGGTCCGCTATCGGCTCGATCGCCGCGTTTCCGCCCGCATCGATGCCAGCGACATCGTGCAGGATGTGCTCCTCGAAGCGAGCCGGCGGCTATCGGAATACTTGCAATCTCCCGGGTTGCCGTTTCATCTCTGGCTGCGGGGGCTCGCGCGCGACCGGATGATCGACGTGCATCGCCGGCACCGACTGGCCGCGCGGCGCAGCGTCGATCGTGAACAGAGGATGCACGCCCGGCCAGGAGATTCCTCCGGGCTCGACCTGATGGGACAACTCGGCGACCCGGCGCTCACCCCCGCCGCGGCCGCCATTCGCCGCGAGTTGGCGGAACGGTTCCGCTCCGTCATCGATCAGCTTGACGAAGTCGACCGCGAGATCCTGCTGATGCGGCATGTCGAACAACTTTCCAGCAGCGAGACGGCCCAGGCACTCGGCTTGAGCGCGCCGGCAGCGGGAATGCGGTATCTCCGCGCGCTGCGCCGGCTGCGCGATCTTCTCGGCTCGAACGGTTCCTCCGACGGATCGCTCTCCTCATTGGTGACTCGTAAACCATGACGCACGACACGACAACTCACGACTCCAACGACATCGACCGGGACGAGCGGCTGGCGGTCCTCGTGGCGGAGATGCTCGAAGCACGTCGCCGCGGAGAGGAAGCCGCGGCGCAACAGGTGCTCGACGCGCATCCCGAACTGGCGGAAGAATTGCAGTCCCTCTGGATGACCGCCATTGTCGCGGAGGAGCTCGCGCCGGAATCGGTCGAGTTGGCTCTCGCGGACGATCGTGCGGCGCGCACTCAACCCGAATCACCGGCGCATGTGCCGACAGCCGGCGCGGAACTCCCGTGCATCCACGGCGACTATGAACTGCTCGAAGAACTCGGCCGCGGCGGAATGGGAGTCGTCTACAAGGCACGGCAAACGAGTTTGGGGCGCACCGTCGCACTGAAGATGATTTTGCGCGGACCGCTGGCCTCGGCGGTTGATCTGGCACGCTTCCGAGCGGAGTCGGAAGCAGCAGCGCAGCTCGATCACCCGCATCTCGTTTCGGTCTACGAGCTCGGCGAATGGGAAGGTCAGCCCTTCTTCAGCATGAAGTACGTCGAAGGAACGACCCTCGCTCGCCGCGTGGCGAACGGTCCGCTCGATGGCCGCGCAGCCGCCGCGCTTCTTGCACCCGTGGCGCGGGCGGTGGCGGCGGCTCACCAAGCAAGGGTGCTCCATCGCGATCTCAAACCCTCGAATATTCTGATCGACACCGAAGGGCGGGCCTATGTCAGCGATTTCGGTTTAGCGAAGCGGGTCGAGATGGATTCCGACCTCACCCATTCCGGCGCGATCATCGGCACGCCAAGTTACATGGCCCCCGAGCAGGCGGCGGGAAACCGGGGGACGATCAGCCCGGCCAGCGACGTGTATAGTCTTGGCGCGGTGCTGTACGAAGCCTTGACCGGCCGGCCGCCGTTCCAGGCGGCGACACCAGTCGACACGATTCTGCTGGTGCTCGAACAGGAACCGCTGCCGCCGCGCTTGCTCAATCGTCAGATCGATCCCGATCTCGAAATGATCGTCCTCAAGTGTCTGGAGAAGTCCCCCTCGCTCCGGTACGAGTCAGCCGATGAACTCGCGGACGATCTCGAAGCGTACCTGGCGACGGAGCCGGTCTCCGCCAGAACGACGAGCCTGTCTCAGTGGTTCACCCGCATGTTTCGCGAGACGCACCACGCACCGGTCCTCGAACAATGGGGGCTGCTGTGGATGCTGCACAGCGCGGTGATTCTGGTGCTCTGTTTGCTCACCGCCGCGTTCCAGTGGCGAATGATTGACACGCAGCTGCCGTATCTTGGCATCTGGACGGTCGGCTTGGGCGCGTGGGCCGTGGTCTTCTGGGGCTTGCGGCGGCGCGGCGGGCCGATCACGTTCGTCGAGCGGCAAATCGCCCACGTCTGGGCGGCGGGGGTGTTTTCGAGCACGCTGCTGTTTCTGGTCGAGGTGCTGCTTGGATTGCCGGTCCTTACGCTCTCGCCGGTGCTGGCGATTCTTGGCGGCGTGGCCTTCCTGGTGAAGGCAGCGATTCTTTCCGGCGCGTTTTATGTGCAGGCGTGCGCGAACTTTGCCTGCGTGCTGGTGATGGCCCGCTGGCCGGAATGGGGACTGGTCGTCTTCGGC
>CAZVJA010000106.1:0-17436 GCA_964626885.1 uncultured Planctomycetaceae bacterium
GGCCGATCACCGCCGAACACTCCACAAAGGCCGAACAAATGCAAGCCAATTGGTACCGTCGCCAAGAACATGACCCACGGGAAGTGCCACGGGACATCGCGATCTGCGAAGCGTTCCCCAAAGTACCAGACATAGAGCACGACCCGATTCGTCGTTCGTCCGAGGTATCCAAGCAAATGGGGGATCGGGTCGTACCAGATCCAGGGCCAACCGATGCAAAACACCGCCAGCCCAGCGATTCCCCAGACGGCAAGCAGCGATACCCCCCGACCGCGAAAGTAAAGAAGCACCCAGAGACTGATGGGAACAACCAACAGAATCCCCTGGATCTTGGTCAACAAAGCCAGTCCCCAAATCGCTCCCGTGAGCGCTGCCGCTGGCCAGCCAGGAGCAACGGAATTGGTGGCACCCGTTCGTTTCGCATCCGAGTTTAACTGAGGTGAAGAAACGGATCGTGTCCAAAGGGAAGCAACCGACACCACTGAAACCAGGTAGGTCAATCCGATGCCTGTTTCCAGGGAGGCCAGATGAGCGTGGCCGAAAAGACGCGGCATCAACGGCAGGGCGAGCGCGGCGAGAATTCCCGCGCGCTGCCCGTACCAGCGGCCCGTAATGAGACCAACGACAAAGACTGTCAGCGCGAAGGCCGCAGCCGAACCGGTGCGGGCACAGACGGTAATGAAAGGGCCATCGTGATTGCCCGGAGGAGCAATCGCGGCGGCGACCTGGTGGAAACACCCCAACCAGATGCGTCCCAGTGGCGGATGATCAGGATTGTGCACGCTGAGCGGCAGTTCCTGACCTTGAAGCATCTCCGCATCGCCGAACAGCTCGCGCAGTTCGAGACCACCCAACATCACGTTGTATAACCCGTAAACGAGCCGGACTCCTTCCTGTACGTTGAACGATTCATCAACGGTCAGACCCGGCCCCTGCGGGGCCGCTGGATAGTCCCCAGCCGGATCAATGGCGGAAGCAATCACTATAAACGTAGCCGCAGCGATCAGTGCCGGCACGCCCCATTGCGCCAGGAATGGTTTCGTGAAGAACCTGCGCATGCGTCGGACTCAGGCGGAGAGTGGCGATTTGTCGGGTCGATAAAAAACGAAAGCCGGCAAAGGCTTTCGCCCGTTGCCGGCGTTCACAAGATGAGTTGTGGCAGTCCGCCGCTTGTCGGCGACATCCACTCGCCCACAGGCTGTTTCGCCGCGTGCTTCTTACGCGGCCGAATCAGCCTGACCCAGCCCTCCCTCTTGTCGGAGAGCGAAATCCCTTTGCTTGCGGTCTGGATTGTGTCGGGGCGGTCTGCTGCGGCATCGTCCATGATACCGAGCAGTGGCATCCCCTGGCAAACAGCCTTGCTCAGGCGGTTTGCTTCTTACGTCCGACGAGCGTCCGAATTCTTTCGGCAAGCAACGCACCGTCGAACGGCTTACGGAAGGTTTCGTTGAACAACGTGCGGTCAAATCCGCTCGCGTTGTCGTCGTCGCTGAGAAGACCGATGAGCACTGTTTCCAGATACTCGCTGTTCTTCTTCAGGTTTTGCGCTATCATCACGGCTTCATTGCGTCCCATCGAAAAATCGACGACGACGCAGTCGGGATGCAACGACTCGGCCTGAATACCGGCCTCGAAGCCGCTTACGGCGGATTCGATTTTGAAGTCGTCGGCGCCCATAAGTTCTGTCAGGCTGTTGCGAACCTGGCTATCCGCACCCACGAGCAAGATTTTGCCCATGGCTTCGTCTTCCAGTTCGCCGAGCGGCATACCGTGCTCTTTCAGGAACCGGATCAGGTGTTCGCGCGGAATCCGGCGATCCTGAGATCCGGGAATCCGGTAGCCACGAAGGCGACCGGAATCAAACCATTTGCTCACGGTACGGGGTGCTACCTTACAGATCTTGGCTACTTGTCCAGTAGTGAAGATCGTCCTCATTGCGGGCTCTCCAATCAGATTCTCTTGGCCAACGTCAGAGGGTTCGTCGGGCCCTCAAGATCTTCACCCCTACTACGATGGCTGGCTCTCCTAGCCACTGGGTCCGTGACTTACAAGAACCACCGCGGTCTTGGGTCGGGGTTAATCTCAAGCTCTGGCATGATCGCTGACGACGCAGCGCCCTACGATCGCTTGCCTTTCAAAGGGCTGGGATTACAAAGGGATTTATCGATTCGCGCATCGAGCTCGCTCGACGTTTTTCCACGAAAAACATCCAGCGGTCGATCAGGAGGTGGGGACCGGAAGCCAATCGCGAGAGCATCCGGCTCTGTGGCAGGTTGGTTGTCCAAATTGTCCTTCCCCCCTTAGGACAACTGCACTCGAAACATTGCAGCCACATCCGTGTGACTGTCGTGAGATTCTTGAAGAGTCTCACGACGAGTTTCGACTACAATCGCCTGACCTATTCTTTCGACTTCCGCGGCGTGACGACTTTAGTATCTTTGCGGACGGTACTTGAAAGGATTGTTGTGGCAATTAGACGGCAGGTTTGCCCCGGGACTCCAAGATTTTGAAATCATTGGCAACAGGCTGAAAACGGTAGCCGGAAACGTTTGCACACAAAGACGTTACAAGCGACGCTCGAAATACCCCGCGACCGCGAGCGTCGTAGCGATCGGCAAAAAATACCGGTTTAGGAGAGGTAAACGGCTCGATCGCTGAAAGTTCGAGCACCCTCATTTTTTTGAGAGGCGCGCGATCCGTCCCAACATTGATCCCAGCCCCCGGAATCGGGACAGCCAGAAGATACAGCGTCTGCGGGAAGTTTTCCGAAGGCAATCAGCGGCAACGAACTCGCGAAGATTCTGCCCTGAGAATCACCCGCAGCTGGTGGTGTTCGCGATTGACCGCTACCACTGTGGCGGAAATCAGGCCGCGTCCTTGCCGCGGCGTTTGTCTTTGCCCACCGCGGAACCGCCGGCACTGTTGAGTTCACCATTCTCGCCGACATCCTCGAACCGGACCGACATCCGTTTCGACACGCCGGACTGTTCCATCGTCACGCCATACAGTCGGTCCGCCACCGTCATCGAACGCTTGCTGTGCGTAATCATGATGAACTGGGTCGTTTCGCGAAACTCTCGCAGCAGTGCAACGAATCGATCGACGTTCGCCTCGTCCAAGGCGGCATCCACTTCGTCGAGAATGCAGAAGGGGCTCGGCTTGCTCTTGAAAATCGACAGCAACAACGCGACCGCCGTCAGGGTCTTCTCACCACCGCTCAACAGAGAAATGCTACGCAATTCCTTGCCGGGCGGACGGGCGACAATATCGATGCCGCATTCGAGCATATCATTGGGATCTTCCAGAATGACATCCCCCTCCCCGCCGCCAAACAGCTTGCGGAAGAGTTCCTGGAAGTATCCGCGAATTGATTCGAACGCCTCGGCGAACATCCGTTCGCTCTCGGTGTTGATCCGCTGCACGATCTCCTCGAGGGCACGTTTGGCCTGAACAAGGTCTTCGAGTTGCTCGCTGAGATAACCGAAACGCCGCTCCAGTTCATCCAGATCGCGCAAGCTATCGGTATTGACGCTCCCCATCAATTTCAGCTGGCGACGGAGACGATTGACACGTGATTCCAGCTCTTCGCGAACATCCTCAAATTGAATTTCCACGCCGCCATCTTGGACTGCCGACAGATCGCTCGGCTCATGATCCCGCGAATCGTCCGCCGACTCCACGTCATCGATCTCCGCGGAATCCGTTTCAACAACCGCAGACTCCCCATTCCTTCCGGATTTCTTGTTCTTCTTTTCGCGCATTTCCTCCAGGTAGAGGCGGACCGCCGACGCCCCTTCGGCGACGACGTCCGACAGCTTTAACTGGTATTCTTCCTCGATCCTCTGCTCAAGCCCGGTGATCTGATGCCGAATATCGCGCGACTGCATCTCAGCCTGATGCTGTTCGTCGCCAGCGATCCGCCGCTGCTCGCGAAGCCCCGCTTCCTCCTTGAGCAATATGGAACGCTTCCCGCGAAGCGTGTCCCGCTCACTCAGCAACAGTGAGACCTCCTGGACGCAACGATCCTGTGAGAGCATCTGCTCGGCCAGGGAGGCGCTGGCATTCAGAATCTGGAGCGAAATCTGTCGTCGCTGTTCGGTCGTCGCGGCAAATCGCCGTTCTGACTCTTCCCGTTGTTGATGCCGTTGGCTGAGATCCTGTTCCAACCGCTCGCACGCGGTTCGCAGACCTTGAACCCGTTCTTCCGTGGCAGCCAACTCCACCTTGTCGGTATTCAGCCGTTCACGGTGGGCAAGTAACCGTTGCTCCGAATCTGCCAGTTCACGGTCGAATCGAGCAATCGAATCCTGCAGCGCGCGGGCATTCGCCTCCCGCTCGGCTAGCAGTCCGCGGGCCTTCTCGACCTCGGTTTCCAATCGCGCAGCTTGTTCTCGTGCTGTCGTGACCTCACACCGTGCTTCCTCGAACTCCTGGCAATAACGTTCGAGCTCTCGTTCATGCGTGGCAAGGTCCGATTTGATCTCGGCATGCTGATCGACGCACAGTTTCACAGCCGATTCCGCCTCGTTCAGGCTCGAATCAGCCTCGGAAAGTGTAGAACCCAGGCCGGTGAGTCGCCCTTCTTCTTCGGTAATTCTGTCGTCAAGGTCGTCCAGATCTTGTTTCAGGCGCCGCAACTCGCTTCGCCGAGAAACAACCGCTGTTTCACTCCGCAAAGTGCCGACCGTCAAGGTGCCATCGGCGTCGAGCAACTCTCCTTGCAAAGTAACGAATCGACAACCCCGGCCACTATTTGTTGCCAGCTGGAGGGCGGTTTCCAGTGAATCGACAATCCAGGTGTCGGCCAGAAGCTGCCTCGCAAGTCCGGCTGCTTTGCCCGATGATTTCACGATGCCGTCGGCGCGCCGCATTACCCCTGGAGCGTTAGAGAGATCCGGCCCCGTTTCCGCCGGGAGCGGAAAGTGCTCGAATTGCAAGTAGCCTGAAGGACGCTTGCCGACGACTTTGACACCTTGGCGAGGCCGGACCACCGAGCGGTCGTGCAGTGCGATGAAGCCTACGCGTCCTTGAATCGGCACGGTCGCCCGCTGGATGTAATCGAGCAGAGCGTCGAATTCTTCGAGAACAATCAATTGCGCACGGGGGCCGAGCGCCACTTCCAGCAGCGCGGCCTGCTCAAGATCCACGTCCAGCAGATACGCAACGCTACCGAGCACTTGATTCCAAGGGGCAAGGTCGGAGGTTTGCGCCCGGCTCAAAATCTCTTTAACACCGAGTCCCAACCCTTCCTGTCTGCTTTCGAGATCTTCCAGCACCGATTTTCGTGCTTGCCACGCGCTTCGCTGCTCGCGGAGCTGCGACAGACTCTTCTGAAACCGGTCCTGTTTACCGAGCAACGTCTTCCGGTCCGATTGCAGAGCCCTCAACCGATCCCCGGCGACAGCAAGTTGTTCGTTCGCCGCGCGGAGATGCTCCCGCCGGATTTCGCATTCTGCTTGCAACGCTTGAATTCGCTCTTCGATCTCGAAGGCGCGCGATTCCCCTAGTCCGATCGCATTTCTGGCAGACTCGAGTGCCGACTGCGATTGTGTCGTCAGGTTCGAGGATTCTGAGACGCCCCGCATAGCGGCCGCAAGATCTTCCTTGGCCTGCTCGATGGATTTCTTCCGAACTCCGTTCTTGTCGAGGATCGTCGCGATCGCCGTTTCGTGGGCCTGGAGACCTTGTTTCTTCTGCCGAAATTCTTCGTCCAACTTCGCAAGTTGCTCGCGCGCCCGATCCAATTCCGCCGATGCTTCTTCAGCGCGCGTGGCCATCGTGGTGCGCTGCTTCCGTAAGCGAGCCAGATCGGCTTCCAGTTCGTTCTTTCTCGCCGTCTGATGGCGCAGTGATGTCTCCAAACCGGCGACCTGTTCACGGTTGCCGGCGCTCCGCCGTTCCGCGGCGCGGAGGCGGTCATCGACCTCGGAGATTTCCGCATCCAGCCCCGAAAGGGACTGTTCAAGCGCAGTCAAGCGTCCGTTGAGTTCTTCCACGAGCCTTTGCTGCCGGTGGATCTGCTCGTCGACGAGTTTCAATCGGGCGTTTTCGGCGCGAAACTGGTCGGAGGCAAGACCGAGCCACCATTCGCGTAGCCTTGCGGAAATCTCGCGATACTTCGCCGCCTTAACAGCCTGGCTGCGCAGAGAATTGAGCTGGGCTTCGACCTCATCGACAATGTCGGTCAATCGGAGCAAATTTTGATCGACCCGTTCCAGGTTGCGCTCGGCATTAATCCGCCGCGCTTTGAAACGGCTGATGCCCGCCGCCTCCTCGAAGACCATCCGGCGATTGGTCGCGTTGGCCTGCAGAATCTGATCGACCCGCCCCTGCTCGATGATGCAGTAGGCGGAAGCCCCCGCCCCGGTACCGAGAAACAGGTCGCGCACATCCTTGAGTCGTGCCGAGCCTTTGTTGATGAGGTATTCGGCGTCGCCGCTCCGCCAGATGCGACGGCCAATCTGAACTTCGGGGGCATCCACGGGGAGAAACCCGGTGGAGTTATCGAAGGTGAGCGTCGCCTCGGCCAATCCGGATGGTTTACGCCCCGCAGCCCCATTGAAGATGACGTCGGTCATCTCCTTGCCGCGCAAACTTTTGGCGCTCTGATCGCCGAGAATCCACTTAATGGCATCAACGACATTGCTCTTGCCGCTGCCGTTCGGCCCGACCACACCCGTGATCCCCGGCGCGAAGTCGAACTGCGTGCGGTCGGCGAAACTCTTGAAGCCGATCAGTTCCAGCGACTTGAGCATCGGCTAACCTTCACCCGGATATCTGATCGCAACGCCATCCATCGCACACTCGGTCGATCGTTGAGGCGACTTGTTCACATTCGTCCGTCAGCCTGCGGATGATTGTCGTCCATTGTATTCCAACACATTCCGTGATCATTTTGCGTCGCTACGGCTTTGATTGTGATCCCATCAACTTCTTTTCAAACGAACTGGAGGCAGGGGATGGCTCGGTGTCTATGTCCGGTTCCGACTGGTCCATTCCACCGAACATCCTGAAAGGATTCCAACTCCAGCTCCGTTTCATCAATGCCCCTTCGGCAACGTTTTCATCATCGTTCTCAAATTGGTTTGCTGAGACTCCCTTCATCGAAGCGGCAGCATTCGGCTTCCGTTCGTCACTCTTGTTGCTCGCCTTCGATCCCGCGGGGAGATCGGAATCTTTATGATTCTCCGGCGCCTCGTTCATCTTCGATTTCACCGGCTCCGCATCCGGCTTGGATTCCGTCTTATCCTTTGCTGGTGCGTCACTCCGGGTAGAAGAATTGCTGCCGGTTTCCTTTCCATCCGACTTATGACTGGAGGACTCCTTTTCGGAGGTTCCCTCGGAGTCGTCGTAAGATGAGAAGAGGTTCGGGACGAGGTTCACGTTACCGACGTTCGTTTGGGACTTTGTCTTGCCGGCGACTTCCTTCTCCGGGCGAATATAAACGCGTCCAGCCTTCGGCAGGGCGTCGATTTCAATGCGGCCCGGCAGGTTCTGCATGGCTCCAGATTGCGCTAGCAAGTCGGCGACATCGGGATAGGTTGCTCCAAGTTCAACCACCGCGCGAACCACATCCGCGATCTTGGTCGAGACCGTGCGAACCTTGCCATCTTCATGCCGGCTCACCGTGATTGTGTCACTGCCCGGTTGTGCAGTGACCAGGATGTGCAACCCCGCATAGGCGACGAGCGGGACTCGGAAGCATTGATCCGCCCCAAACAGCACAACCTCCGCCTTTCGACGGTTCGTGAGATGCACCAGCGGGGGGCCGGTGGTGTTCAACACGTGCAAACGAAAATCATCTCCCACCTTTTCGCCGCGAAGATCGGGATGGTTCTCATCGAGCGTCGTCATCGCGCGGAACGCGCCATAGCGTGTCTCCGCGCTTTCTTCGTTGAGCAATTCCTTCAGTAACATGTACGATTCGGCGTCATCGACAACTGCCATCGCCGCCAAGCCGAAGACGCGGAACGCCGGCTCGTCGCGAACCGCCTTCGCCAGAACCTGCAGGCCGTCCGGCTTTCCGATGTACGCCAGCGCCACCGCCGAGTGGAACTGAACTTCCAGGCTCGGGCTCTGTAATCCCGCCTTGAGAATCGGCACGGCGGCCTCACCAATCGCTTCCAGTTTGATCGCAGCCTCTTCCGCAGTCTGCGGTGTGAGGAGCTTGTCTTTCAGATCGTGCATTCGGACTTGCAGTGCGACCTGAGTCTCGCGATAGGTGATGTTCCGAATTACCTGCAGGTACCTGGGAAAGTTGTCTTTATATTTGCTTTGAAGTTTCAGCTGGATCCGCTGATCCGTTTTTGCCTCGGCCAATGGTTTCCGCTGGCCCGATTCGTTGTATTCGAAGAACCGTTCTCCGATCCGCTTGGCAATCCGATCGGAATTCCGCACGCTGCGAAAGTCGTTCCGCAGAAATAAGGTCAGGTCACGGTCTTTGAGCGACGTACCACCGCCGACAATCCGTCCGCGCTGCAGCAGAGCAGACCCTTCCTTTACGGCCCCTCCCCCGGTTGAAACGAGCACCGGCCCTTGTGCTCTCGCATAGGTATGCCCTTTCATCACGCCGCGGCCCGGCACAAGTGCCTGTTCGGTCAACTCGGTTTCCATCAACCAGCCGCCGTTCAGGCTTTGCACGCCGCTTCCGTCGACCGCGCGAACCTCGACGTCAAAATGCTCCCCTTTCTCAACCAGCGGAGGCAGGTACGCCCGGACGACAACCAATGCGGTATTCGGATCACGCAGGATCTTATTTGGATCCTTGATGTTTCGTTTGCGCATATCCTCCAGCATGGCAGTGCGGTACATCGACGGCGGTGGATCGCCGCCGGTCCCTCTCAAACCGGTAACCAAACCGACACCTTGCAGCACGATCACATTCAACCCGCCGACCTGTGTGTACTCGCCGATCAGGGGCGTGTTCACTTTCGTGCTGAATTCGCCATCTTCATCCTCGTCGTCCTTGTCGCCCTTACTCTTCTCCGCTTTGTCGGCCTTGCTCGATGGCAGGCCGAAGGAAGCCATGCTCAGCGTCTGCAAGCCAAGCGGCGTGCAGCCCGCGGCCAGGAGCATCACCAATCCGCAGAGCGTTTTGGTCAGATCCATCGAAACACGACTCCCTTCGCGTGCGATGGCAGACGGATTCCAAGCGGATTGGATTGCGCCGGAACCATGCCTCGAACGAAATCCCCGCGAGGACTCCGCGCGATCGCAGCGTGCAGTTGTGGTCTGGAATTCTTCAGTGGGGGGGAGAGAGAGGAGAGTAGGGGCGGGAGAATATAAGTTCCCGCACAACCGGTCAAGGGGAGTTGCCGCCGCCGCAAACAACAAGCTGCGCACCGGTCTTCAATCGCAAGTGGCAGCCGGAATGGAACTTGCCGCGAACGTCAGACCGCCTTGCGTTCCTTCGACTCGCTCCCGGAAGGACTTGCCGAGCGACGGTTACGAATGCGGGCCGGGGAGAGTGACTTGTCCGCCAGGGCCTCCGCCGAGATCAGATGCACCACATCCTGCGATAATCGGTCCATCTCCATCACCAGGGCATCGACCCGGCCGGCCAGATACATATAGGCCACGAGTGTCGGAATCGCGATGAACAGGCCGGTCGCGGTGGTAATCAGTGCGACAGCGATTGCGGCAGCGAGTTGGGATTCTTTTCCGTCCGAGGCATTCGCCAACTGGTTAAACCCCTGGATCATGCCGACGACGGTTCCCTGCAACCCCAGCAGCGGAGCCACTGTGGCCACGCCATTGAGGATCCGCAGATGGCTGCGTAATTGGCTCACCTGTCGTTCGCCACCGTCGATAATCGCCTGTTCCACCTCAACGCTCGGCTTGCCCCATTTGCGAATACCATGTGCGAACACGGAAGCAATTGGGCTTCCGTTCTCCTCGCACAGGCTGAGTGCTTTTTCCGGATCGAGCATCCCCTGTTCGAGATTCTCGATGAACCGATCCACGAAATGCCGGGGGATCACCCGGCCGCGACGCAGCACCACCATCCGCTCGATGACAAACCAGACCGCCACGATCGAGCAAATGACAAACGAAACGAGGAAGAACATCCCCATCGCCACGGCTGCTTCCGCAAGGTTCGTCGGAATCGCCGATTTGAGTACGCCAGTCGTCTGCTCTTCCCCCGCCCGTGCGGCTGTCCCCGCCTCCTGGGCGAGAGCGACAGCAGGCACGGCAACGATCATTAGGGCCGCTGCCGCCAGAACCATTTTCCGAAGGACTACCTGAACGCCCATTAAGACTCGTCCCCCTTCTCTTGCGCGCGTTGCGAGGTAGGATCGACGTTGATTCTCTGAAATCCGATGTGTCGCCAGTTGCGATGGGGAAGATTCGCCAAGAGAATTCATTGGCCAAACACCTGGGGAAAGTCTTCAATTCGAAAGGAGCCGGACGCTCGGGAACGGGAGACCGCTCTCATTCCCTACGACGTTCGCAAGTCCCCGTTACCTGCCAGATTTTTATCCCGTCCCCTTCTTCCGGGCAATGTCAAGTCGCATCTTGGCCTGCTCGGCGAACTCGTGCTTGGGGAAATCCCGTAGAAAATCCTCGAAAAACTTCGCTGCGTCCTTCCATTTGCTGAGTTGCTCGGCACAAACACCGGCCTGGTAGAGGGACGGTGCCTGCCACTCGGGGAACTTGTAAAGATGGTAAACCTTCAGGTACTCGCGCTGGGCCTCTTCGTAATTCTTTTGTTGAAGATACGTTTCGGCGATCAGGAACTGGCTTTTGGCGGCGGTCTCGGTTTTTTCCCCTTTGGGATGGCTGATCGCCCGTTGAAACGCCGCCCGAGCTTCTTCCCATTTCGCCTGGTTCTTCTGTCCTCGGCCAAGGATTTCGTCCGCTTGGTACAACCAATCGGATTGAGGACTCCGCTTCCGCAGTTCCTCGACCGTCGCTACGAGATCGTCATAGGCTTTGAGCTGAAACAACGCCTCGGCCAACAGCACCCAGACGCGCGGCTGCCACGCCGGTCCTTCCACGTCCGGCTTTGCGGCCACTTCCCCTTTCAACTGTTCCAACGTCTTGCGGGCGGCCTCTGCATCTTTCCTTTGTAATTGCGCCTCTCCAAGATAAAACGCCACCTCCGGCCGACGTGAGCTCTGTGGAAACTTCTGCGCGAACGCACCGGCATCGGCGACAACCTCGTCCCATTTGCGCCGTTCCACGCCGACCCCCACGAGATGGAACAGCGCAACCTCACGCACCTCATCGTCGGAGTTCTTCCTCGTCACCAATTCACGAAACACTTTCGACGAACTGTCGAGATCACCGGCCTCCATCTGACTCTCCGCAAGGCTCAGCAGCGCGTTGTCGGCCAGTGGGCTCTCGGGAAAATCCTTGACGAGCTTGCGGAAGACTTCATCCGAGCGGGCATAGTTCTTGGATTCGTAATTCAGGAGTGCCCATTCATTCAGGACAAGCTCCAACCCCTTGGCGTGCGGATAACGAGCCGTCAGCTTCTCATACGCGGCGTCCGCCTCCGGAGTCCTCTTTAACGCTCGCAGTCCGCGGGCGGCAGAGAGCCCCGCCTGATACGCGAATCGATGAGTACCGGACTCTTCCGCGCCGGCAGCAGCCGGATCGACCGGAGCATATTTTTCGAACGCCTGAGCAAATGCGGCCACCGCCTCGTTCAGTTTTCCGGCTTCCCGCAGGCATTCCCCGTGCATGAACGAAGCCTCGGATGCGAGGGGAGCATCATCCGCATGTTGCTGCACAACCCGAACAAAATCGGCGTCTGCTTCGGGAAACTGTTTTTGCTGGTACTTGGTCCAGGCAAGTCCCGATAAACCCGCCGCATGATAGGGAGTCTTTTCTCCGAGATTCACTAACGTAAGAAACAGTTTGCCGGCTCCTTCCCAATCCTTCGCGGCAAATGCCAACTCCGCCAATTCCTGCGTCGTGGCACCGAGCAACGGACTTTGAGGATGCTCGACCGCCAAAGATCGCAAATCGGATTCGACATCCGCTTTTCGCCCCGCGTGGGCATGCGCCATGGCGCGGGTTGCAAGCGCCTGATCGGCGTGTTCGCCTTGCGGCCGCAACGCCAGATACTGCGTCATCGCGGCGCCGGCTTCCTCGTACTTCTTGAGTGCCTGATAGCTGCGTCCCTGCAGTACCAGAGCGTCGACGAATTCCGAACCCGCTCCCTGTTTGACGACATCCTCGATAACGGGAGCGAGCGTGGCGACGACGCGAGCATGCTCTCCTTGCCGCTGCAGGGTGCGCGCCAGATGAAACTGCGCAAGAATGATCGTGCGCGGGATCTTACTTTCGCGGATCACGCTTTCCAGGCCCGTCACCGCCGCCTGGTAATTTCGCTGGGCAGCTTTCACATCTCCTTTCGCATCCAATTCTCGACCACGAGCTTCCGCCATGCGGGCGCGTAGCACATCCTGGTAGAACCGGAGCGGGCTCGCTGCGTAATCGCGCTGAAACTGGTCAACCAGCTTCTGTGCATCCTCCAGTTTACCGGTTAGCAGGGCCGCTTCACCGGCAAAATGCAGACTGTCATCCGCAAGGTCTCCCTTGGGCCACTTCGAGACCACCTCCAGAAACTTTTCGCGTGCCGAATCATGCTGCCCAGCCCGCAACTCGCAGTCAGCCCATTGGAACAACGCATTCTCCGCCAGCGGTCCTTTCGGATCGGCCTCGTAGACTGCTTTGAGTGCGGCGGCCCCGTTCGCGAACTCCCCCAGCGATTTGAAGCTCACCCCTCGCCAATACCCTGCCGCGACTGAATGTTTCTTGTCCTTCGCCGCCAGATCGAATTGGGCAACCGCTTTGCGGAAGTCGCCAAGCTGATAGTAGCTGTAGCCGCCGTTCAACTGGGCCAGCGAAACGAGCGGGCTGGCCGGGAAGTTCGCGACCAGCGCGTCATATTCCTTGGCTGCTTCCGGGTAACGTTTCGAATCGAAGTAGCAGGCGGCGAGATTCAATTGCGCCTGCGCGGCGCGTGTGCCGACACGATTTGCAGCCAACTCACGGTACAGCGTGATCGCTTCATCCAGTTTCTTGCGGGATTCCAGCGATCGAGCCAGCCCGAACTTGGAATCTTCCGCAAGCCGTCCGCTCGGAAAGAGCTCCAACGATTTCTGAAAGCTCGCGGCGGCGGCTTCGTGTTTGCCGAGCCTGATCTGGGCATCCCCCAGATAAGGAAGTCCCCATTCGGCCAACTCATTCTTCGGATGCTTATCGAGGAAGGCCTGAAACTCCTCTTCGGCGGCTTTCAAGTCGTCGAGCAGGTAACTGCATTCTGCGACGCGGTACATGGCATCGGCCAGATTGCGGCTTTCCGGGTAATCCTTGACATAGCCGCGAAGCACGTTGCGTGCATCCGTGTATTTCCCAGCATTGACAAGCGTCAGCCCCAGGTAGAGCCGAGCCAGCGGGGTCTTTTCATGATCTTTGTAACCCTGGACGAATTTCTGAAAGCTTTCCGCGGCGAGTTCCCACCGCTTCTGCTTATACAGGCCGACAGCCAGGTTGTAGTCGTCGAGAGCTGCATCGGCGAAAATCGGTTGGGGAGCTGTACAGAGCCCCGCGCAGAAACCGAGACTCGCCACCATAACGAGCATCAACCGACGAGAGAGCCGCCCGAAAAGGCGGAGAGGAATCGCCATCAGAGAACACCACGGGAATCGTTGGCAGGCCGGTCACCCGAGCTCGCACGTTCGGCCAATTACGTTGGACCGAATCGAGCCCGGAGAAGCATCGATGTCGTGGGTTCCATGTTACCCCCGGGCTGGCGAAATCGGCAAGCGGAACCGTGTGCCGCACTGCGATCGGTCACTTGTGAGAGCACCGGATCTGCTGTTGCTGCCGCTGCTGAAACGGTTCGAAAAGCGAAACCCGGGCTTCCGACGAGGAAGTCCGGGTTCGCCTTCCGGCGGTTGTTTCGGAGGATCACTGTGGAGTATCGGGCCCCGCACAGCGAATGAAGTGGTCGTGGTCGATATACACGACGTCGACCGTCTGATCGGTATGCTCGAACGGAATCGGCCAGTCCGAGCGGATCGTCTTATCGTAATAGACCGTGCACTTGTAGTGGCACTTGTGCAGCCGAGCCGGCCCGACAAGCGGAATGAACCGGCACTCGCCCACTTCGTCGACCAGCAGGTCGACTGTCATGCGGACGTTGTTCCAGCGAGTCTCCGCGAGGAACGCGAATCCGCCGGAAGGATCGTTCGGCAGCGCCCGAATGATTTCGTCGCGTGACGGCGGATCGAGACAGTACAGCGGAGCATGCTCTCCTTCGACAGGATCGAGCACCGGCACTTTGCCGTATCGCTCTTCCCAGTGATACCGGTCTTCAATCTTCTGACTGAAGTACGGGCTCACGGGAATGAGAGGCGTGGTCTCCCAGAATTGCATAAAGACCCACAGCACATGACCGAAGCCGCTGACCAACGTACAGCCGCCGTTGGTGGCCGTCATCAGACCCAGGCAGAGGATCAGGGCGATCCGTCGTGCGTGTTTTCCAAACTTAGCCATTCCTCATTCCCCTTCGGGTGATCTCGGCCGGCGGAAGGCTTTCTCGAAGGACTCCATTCCTTCCGCGATTCGATTATCTGTTGCCGCACACTATGTATCGTTTGGTAAACTGTGCCGACTTTGACGATTTTTTAGTTTTCACGAGAAAGTTGACTCGTCGGCTTGTCGCGCGAAAGCTTTTCTCTTGGTTTTTGAGAGAGACCTGCGTCTCCGCATGCGATTGTTTGCGAAGACGCAGGTCATGTTCACCGTCAATCGATGGCTTACCAGTTCTTGGGATGCAGGAACCAGTACCACTTGTCGGTTTTTGAGTTGAAGCTCAGATTCCAGTTACCGTCATCCCATTCCAGAGTGACTTTCCGCCAGCCAAGCGGCACTTGCGGATAAGGATAGAACGGTCCGATGTACGGCCAGGCGCTGGCGCTGTACTGCGTCGGATAAGCCACCTGAGCGTAGTTCGGATAGGACGCATAGGTCGGCCAAGAGTTCTCCGGCAGATGCGGCATGTCGTAGACAGCGTTCGACATGTTGTCGGCACCACCGTACGGAACCGGTTGCGGTCCCCCTGGCTGCGCCGCAGCACTCATACTCGCGGGAAAGACCGGAGGTTGCTGAGGCATGGCGCCGGGCGCACCCCCTGCTGGTCCCTGAACGAGCAACTGGTTGTTGACCATGCGGACGCCCGGAACTCGCTGCGCGACTTGCGACGCGGCAGCACGCTGTTCAGGGCTGGCGACCGATCCCCCCAGAACGGCGACGCCGTTTTGGTACTGAATTTCGATGTCGTAGCCGCTGAGGCGGGCAGCAGACAACGCGTTCGCGATCTGCTGGGCGACTTCTTGATTGTTCTGGATCGAGGCAGTCGTCGCGGCTTCGCGAATCTCGCTCGCAGCTTCCGCCGGGGCCGGAACTTCGCCACTCACCTGCTGGATGCTCGACGGCTTCCTTGCGCGGCTCGCGACTGGAGATGAAGGTGCATGTCCACCGGTGGCTAGCCGGGATGACGGAGTGCTCGGGTTGGTCCGAGCTGCTCCCGTTGCACCAGCTCCTTGCTGAAGCACGACGAGTTGATTGTCGACTCGCTTCACGCCGTCCACCTGAGAAACGACGCGTGTGGCGTTGGCCTTCTGCCGGGAGTCGGTGATTTTCCCCGTGAGGATCGCAACGCCGTTCTTGTATTCGATTTCGATGTCATACCCGCGGAGTTGGGCCGCTCGCAGCGCCTTCCCGATCTCGTCAGCGACTTTCTGATTCGACGGGGCAGCGGATTCGTTTACGGCCTCGGCCTTCCCTTTGAACAGCGACAGCGGACCCGCCGCAGCCGCGATTCCCGGGGTCACGGCCATGATTCCCAGGGTCAAGGCCCACTTTCGATACCTGCGCATGAAAAGCTCTCCTTAATGGTTCCGTACCAAGGGAGCCATGTCTGGTGGGAAGACTCCCGCAGTTATATTGATCGGTCACGTTTCTCCGGTTGGATAAACTATTCTGATTATTTCGGAGAAATTGCTCGCAGCACTTAATCCGTCTCGGAAGAAGTTCCGGCCATCCGGCCCCTCCGAGGAGGGATTGCCCCCTGGGCCGATCGGTGGCCAGCCGGGCTGTAAGTTGATATGCTGTCCGCCGTTCGTCGAACCCTCGTCGAGCGGCGAGAAGCATCCATCGGGATCACTTCCCGCACTATCATCAGAGACTCTGGGAATACGGGAATCACTTAGAATGGCGCGAAAAACCCCTAGCCGCTTGGAGTTGCGCAAACAGGTCGAGGCTGCCGAATCAAAAGGTGCGAGCGCCAAGGCTGACGGCAAGAAAAAGAAGAAAGAAACAACGGCTAAGAAAAAGACCACCCGGCGCACCAAAACCAAGGCGACGGAGCGGAAGCGGCTGATGTGGGGGGTCTACAACAGCAACATGAAGGAAGAAGCTCGATTCCCCTACGATCAACGATCCGCAGCCGAAGAACGAGTGGAGCAACTCAAGGCCAAATCCGCCAAGAAGCTGTTCTTTAT
This sequence comes from uncultured Planctomycetaceae bacterium, assembly GCA_964626885.1. Taxonomy (GTDB): domain Bacteria; phylum Planctomycetota; class Planctomycetia; order Planctomycetales; family Planctomycetaceae; genus CAZVJA01. The sequence continues at coordinate 16,521 of CAZVJA010000106.1, forward strand.
TCAGGCGATCAAGGAAGTCATCACCGAGCCGCTTCCTGTAGCTGCGGAAAAATAGCCCTTGCCCTTGACGGCCGACGTCCGTGCCTGGGAAATGTCCTTTTAGCCGATTGCAGTCACGTTGTTCGTCCTGATCCTTCCATAAGGACTCTGAACCCGTGAAGCGCGAGCCGGGACTGTTCCTCTACCTATTTCTTCCAGCAGTGACGATGTCCCTCGGCTGGGGATTGCGAGGGACGATTGGCGGCGGGCCGATGGGAGCAACCATCCCCGGTGCCATGGTCGCTCTGGCACTCTGTCTGCTCCTCGGAAGACAAAACCTTTGCGGCCTAATCGTCGCCTTCGGGGCCATTGGCTTCGGAATCGGCGGCGAGATGACCTATGGCCAAACGATTAACTTTGCCCGCGCAGCCGAAACCGTTTGGTGGGGGCTGACCGGGATGACGGTCAAGGGGGCAGTATGGGGGCTTTCCGGGGGAGTCCTTCTTGGGCTCAGCTTTGTCCGCCGCAGATTCACCGTCGAGGAAATAGGTACCGGCCTGCTGTATATGGTGGTCGGCACGGGGGCGGGCTGGGGGATCATCACCCGCCCGAGGTTGCTCTACTTCTCCGATCGATTCAAGGAGCCGCGGGAGGAAGTCTGGGCGCCTATTGCCGCCGGACCGATTCCCCTGCTCGCCTATCTCTATGCCGGCGGGGTCTGGATGTCCGGCGGACTCCTGACCCATTGCAGCATCCTGGGCAATACCGGCCACAGCTCCGGATCCAATGGCGGCGGACTCTATCTCGACGGCGGCACGGTCACCGATTGTCTCTTCTCCAACAACCAGGCCTATGTCAGCGGCAGCGGGATCTACATGACCGGCGGATCGGTGCGGAACTCCCTGATCACCCACAATGTCCACAACACCTCCTACGC
>CAZVJA010000107.1:0-2181 GCA_964626885.1 uncultured Planctomycetaceae bacterium
GGCGTCGATCTGGTGAGGGGCCTGACGGCCGAGGAAGCGGCGCTGCGGCTCGAACGATACGGTCCGAACCGCCTTGAGGAAGAGGCGGGACGGAAGCTCATCGGCATCTTCTTCAGTCAATTTGCGGAATTGATGATCCTGCTGTTAGCGGTTGCGGCTGTGATCAGCGCGGTCATCGGGGAATGGACCGACTCTCTGCTGATTGGCGTGATCGTTCTGGCGAACGCCGTGGTAGGAGCGGCACAGGAATGGCGGGCGGAAAAAGCAGTCGCGGCACTCAAGGCGCTTTCGCAACCAGTCAGCCGAGCCTGGCGCGACGGAAAACTGGCTGAACTCCCCGCCAGCGATCTGGTCCCAGGAGACCTCATTGAGCTGCGCGGCGGCGATTTCGTTCCGGCCGATTGCCGGTTGGCGGAAGCGTTCGATCTGCAAACCGATGAGGCGCCGTTGACGGGTGAGTCGTTGCCGGTCGACAAGCTGACAGAATCCCTTCCAAAAGAAACTCCACTTCCCGACCGGACATCGATGGCGTTCGCGGGAACGGCGGTGACGCATGGACGTGGCCGTGCCATCGTCACCGCCACCGGTATGTCGACCGAACTGGGGCACATCGCGCGGCTGCTCCAAACGACGGAGAAAACCCGCACGCCGCTCCAGGAACGGCTCGCGGTGCTGAGCCGGCGGCTTGCAATCGTCGTCGTCTTGCTGTGCGTCGTGATTCTTATCGCAGGAATTGTCCGAGAGAGTCCGGATCGCTGGGACAGAACATTAGTCGGCGAGATGTTGCTGGTTTCCGTTAGCCTTGCGGTCGCTGCTATTCCGGAAGGGCTTCCCGCGGTAATTACCGTCGCGCTCGCGCTCGGGTCACAGCGCGCCGCGCGGCGCAACGCGATCGTCCGGAAGCTGGCGGCGGTCGAAACGCTCGGCTCGGTCGATGTCATTTGCAGCGACAAGACCGGCACGCTGACGCAAAATCGAATGGTCGTCGCCGAGCTTCTTCCGTATCAAGCGGATGATGATGCGGCCGCGCAGGCACTTTTGGAAGCCGCAGTGCTTTGCAACGATGCACAAATCTCCTTGTCGGGCGACATCGTCGGCAGCGCGACCGAAACGGCGATCATCCGCGCTGCTGTGGAACGAAATATTAACTTGGCAACTCTGCGGAATGATTGGCCACGACTGGCGGAAACTCCCTTCAGTTCCGCCCGCAAACGTATGACGACGCTGCATCGCGCGCCGGGCGGGGATCGACGCGTGTTCGTCAAGGGAGCCGCCGAGGGGATTCTCGCCCGTTGCGATCGAGTGGGAGAGAGCGCCGAAGCAGCACACCCTCTCAATGACACAACGCGTGAAATGTGGCGGCGCCGCGCCGACGATCTTGCGGCGCGCGGACGGCGGATGCTTGCGGTGGCCGTTCGTTCCTGGGATCGGGATGATCTCTCTGACGAGACAGAGCAGACGGAATCGTCGCTTGTGCTGCTCGGAATGATCGCGATCGTCGACCCGGTTCGGCCTGAAGTGAGCAAAGCGATTGCCCATTGCCGCAGCGCGGGGATCCGACCTGTGATGATTACCGGAGACCATCAGGGAACCGCGCGATCGATTGCGGAGGAGTTGGGACTCTGGCGAGAGGGGGATCGGGTGCTCTCGGGCGAGCAGTTGGACGCCTTGAGTGACGCCGAGTTGATCGAAGCGGCTCCGCATACGGCGGTGTATGCGCGCGTCACGCCGGAACATAAACTGCGGATTGTGCGGGCCTGCACGGCGCGCGGCAGCGTCGTGGCGATGACGGGAGACGGCGTAAACGACGCGCCGGCTCTGAAGCAGTCGGATATCGGCATCGCGATGGGGATCACTGGAACCGATGTCAGCCGCGAAGCTTCCGACATGATTCTGGCCGACGATAATTTCGCGACAATCGTCGCCGCCGTGGAAGAGGGACGCGTCGTCTACGACAACATCCGCAAGTTCGTCCGATACCTGCTGACGACGAACACCGCGGAGATCCTGGTACTGTTTCTGGGGATCATCACCGGACTGCCGCTGCCGCTCTTGCCGATTCACATTCTGTGGATCAATCTCGTGACCGACGGGCTGCCGGCGCTTGCGCTCGGATTCGAGCCGGCGGAGCGCGATATCATGAAGCGCCCCCCGCGGCGCCGTGGTGAGAGCATCTTCGCC
>CAZVJA010000107.1:2281-4879 GCA_964626885.1 uncultured Planctomycetaceae bacterium
TCACGCCCCCTTTGGCACACCCCAGTGCCCGGTGCGATATTCGCGACTGACTAGACGATTGGCGTCGTCATCACCGATGAACTGCTCTTTTGCCGGGTCGAACTGCAGCGACCGGCCGAGCCGGGTGGCGATGTTCGCCAAGTGGCTCAACGACGACGACAGATGGCCGAACTCAATGTCGCCGTTCGGCCGGCGATGGTTGCGGATTGCATCGAGGAAATTGGCAATGTGTGCGTCGGCGTCCTGTGGCGTGGCGGCAATTCCGTGGTCGATCGGCTTGTTCCGCTCGTCGACGACCTGGATCTTCCCGCGCCGGCTGAGGAACATCCGCCCTTTCGTGCCAAAAAACTCGCCGCCGCTGTCGACGTTATAGGGGTAGTTCGTCGACCAGAGCCGCTGCTCGTAGATAAGCATCTTCCGTTTGCCTGGCGCTGCTTCGTGATCGTACTCGAAAGCGATTTGCTGAGTATCGGGGAATTCCTGATCGTCGTCGAAGAAGTATTTGCCGCCGGAACCCATAATCCGCGAGGGGTGTGTGTCGACGCCGAGTCCCCAGCGGACATAGTCGATATCGTGCACACCGTCGTTGCCGGCGTCCCCCGTGCCGAAGTGATACCACCAGTGCCAACCGCCGTGCACGCGGTTCTCCTGATAGGGAATCATCGTCGCGGGACCAACCCACAGATCGTAATCGAGATTCGCCGGGGGCTCGCTCGGCTGCTGCTTGCCAATGTTACCGCGGTGCTGAATATTCCATGCTTTCGCAGCCAGCACGTCGCCGATGATCCCTTCGCGGAGCTTCTTCATCGCTTCGATCATCATGCTGGTGCTGCGGCATTGCGTGCCGTGCTGGACGACCCGGTCATTCTTGCGAGCCGCTTCGACGAGCAAGCGTCCCTCGCGAATATTGTGTGAGCAGGGCTTTTCGACATAGACATGCTTCCCTGCCTCACAGGCAAGAATGGCTGCGGGCGCGTGCCAGTGGTCCGGAGTCGCGACGATGACCGCATCGACAGTTTTGTCGTCCAGGATCTCGCGGAGATCCTTCACCGGTTTTGCCCCGGCACCGAAGGAACTTTTGGCCGCCGCTCCAAGCCGGTTCTCGTCGGCATCGGCCAGATAAGCCAATTCGACGTTCGGCATACCTCGAAAAACGCCTCCGAGATAAGAACCCCGGCCACCGCAACCGATAAGCCCGACCACCAGCCGCTGTTGATCGTCCGCCGCGCGGGCTTGCGAGGAGAGTTGCGCAACCGCGACACTGGCCAAACCGGTGGCAGTCTGTTGTAAGAACTCTCGGCGATTCGTAGGAGACATCGTTCGTTCTCCGCTGTGATGAGGTTGGAAAAACAGGTGTCTGGTGGTCAGGTTTGGAGCATTGCGGATTTCAGATTGCGAATTGCCGACCCTGGAACTCATTACAATCCTCCATCTTCCATCCTCACTCTCCCGGCTTCCGTGGTTTGCGAGCCGGCGCGAATTTGATTCGCTCAACATAACGGACCGTCTGTCGTGTAGCAGGATCGATACGTCCAGTGCAGGCACTGATCGCGCGGATCAGAAATTCGTTGTTCAGGTGATAATCGGGATCGAGTTCCACCTCAATATCTTTGGCAAGCGGTCCCCCCGGCCGGCCACCGATCAGCGTGAGGATTTCGCGGTTGAGCCGCTCGAAAGCCGACGCATCGTTGCCGAGATTGCGTTGCCCGAGCCGCAGTTCAGCCAGCGCACCGCCGGCATCGGCGAGGAGCCGGACTTTGATATCCGGCAGTTGTAGATCATCCGGGCGGGCTTTCGCCGGCGCGGCGATAGGCATATTGATATTGAAGTCCCCTTCAGGCTCGACGATCTTGAGGGTGAGCATGAAGAAGATCAGCAGTTGGAAGACGACATCGATCATCGGCGCCATCTGGATGTCAATCTTCCCTGCTTGCCCTTCCTTTTGACGAAACTTCATTGTTCGATCTTCTGGGTCGCGCGGAGAGAGAATTTCTCGAACCCCGCTTCCTGGGCCAGCCGTATCAAGTCCTGCACCAGCCCCGTCGGAACTTCCGAGTCGGCGCGAATTACCACCGAGACGTCGGCCGCTTTGGTGCCGACATCCTCAAACAAACGCTTCTCTTGTTGCAGGCTTGCTCCCATGTCATCCACAGTGGTCTCGGAGCCTGCGTAAAACACGACCGGCCCGGAGATTTTCTTACCCTCCAGATCGCGCCGAAAACCAATATTAAGCGTCAATTCCTTCGCCCGTTGCGTGATCGGCGGCCGGGCGAGCGCGTCGCGGGGGAGCTTGACCCGCTCGTCCGCCTCGGTCTGCTCGAAGTTGATGACCAGCATGAAAAACGTGATCAACTGGAAGACCACGTCGATCATGGGAGTCATGTCCATCACCGGGACTTCGATCTTGGGAGCGATGATCCGCATCGGCTGCTCTGCTTTTAGAACACGAAAAGGATGAGAGAGCTTAGAGTCGTAAGTCGCAATCGTTGGTTATCGAAACCGCCTATTCCTGGGAAATCAGGATGGAGCGCCGGGCTGGACCGGCTTCGCGGGAGCCGGTTGTGCCGCCGGACGAGGCGTCCCCTTGCCGAGGTTCGC
>CAZVJA010000107.1:4979-7387 GCA_964626885.1 uncultured Planctomycetaceae bacterium
GCTTCGCGGGAGCCGGTTGTGCCGCCGGACGAGGCGTCCCCTTGCCGAGGTTCGCAAAGCGGCCCATCAACCCTTCGCTGATGATGCCGATTTCCAGGACAAATCGCCCGAGACGGTTCTTGAAATACGCATAGCTAATCATTGCCGGGATGGCGACAATCATCCCTTCCAACGTCGTGAACAGGGCGGTTTCAATACCGAAGGCCAAATCTCGCGGCTTGGGCGAAACGGTCGAATTGGCGATCACCATGAAACTCATGATCATTCCGCGAACCGTCCCCATTAGCCCGAGCATCGGGGATACCGAGGTAATCAGCGCCAGGTAACTCAAGCGGTGCTCCAACGCCATGACTTCGTCTTCCCCGACCTCCTGCATCCCTTCGACGGCGGCGGCGTAGCCTCGGTTCAGGCGGCTCATGCCGGTCGCCAAAACCCGGCCAAGAAATGACTCGTCATTCCGGGCAGCGTCGTACGCTCCCTGGTAGTCTTCACCGGCGAGTTTATTCTCGAAAGTTTCAATCAGGTCGGGGGGCATCAGCAAATCGCGGCGGATTTGCAGAATATTCATCACGATGATCGCCACCATGAGAAACGAGCAGATGAGAATCAGGAGCCCTTCAGGGCCCGAGGCACGAATGACGAGCATCAGGAAGCTCTCCGCCGGTTCTTCCGACTCTGCGGGCGTTGCTCCCTCCGCCCCTGTTGCAGCAGCGGCGTCCCCATTCTGATAGGCCAGCACCGGATGGGGGGCCGACATCCAAAACCACGAAACGACCAGCAACGACAGCAGCATGAACAGGCCCAACCTGCGGCGACTGCGTTGCACGGATGCCGATGCACTCAACAATGTCGTTTCTTCACGCTGGAACAAGCTCGTCACGAGATTTCTCCTGCCCGGGATGTGACTCAATAGCCGCCGATCGTCGATCGAAATCAAAATTCAAACCAAATGGAGCGAACAGCATTCTAATCCGTTTGATCGTGAGATGTACTCAAGAAGTTCCGAGAACCACAAATCTGAGAAATACGATGAAAGGCGACTCGATCAGGGAGATGGCACGATTGCCAGCTTTTTGGCCCACTCACTTTCGGGGTATTCGGTCTGCAGAGTCGTCGCGGCTGATGCGGCACGATCCGGCTTGCCGTCGCGTCCCCACAACTGCGCCAAAGCATAGAGTGCCTCGGCCCGCCAGCGGGCTTCTTTGGGAAACAACACGTCGACCCGCAAATAGGCCAGGATCGCCTCGCGGAGTTTGCCGCCTGATTGAAAGGCGTTTCCCAACCGGACGGACGCTTCCGCCTGAATGGCGGTATCGTCCTCTGCGGCGTTCTCGAGCAATTGTTCCAGAACCTGCGTCGCCTGGGTCACATCCCCCTTTTTCTCCAGGCAGGCTGCTTTCCCCAACAGCGCTTCGTACTTTCCGGAGAGCGGGCCGGCTGCGCTTTCGGTCGCTTTGAAGACGGCTTCGTATTCGCGAAGGGCGTCGTCGGTTTTGCCTTCGACAAGGAGCAACTTCGCGCCGGCGTTACGCGCGGCGATGCGGTAATCCTCCCAAGGCGCCTGCAAGGTTGTCTGAAAAGCGCTCCGCGCGGCGTCGAGATTATTTCTCGCCAGATGCAATTGGCCGAGCAGCATCGTCACTTCGTAATATCGAAAATTCTCCGGATGGGAACGATTGAAGTCTTCCAGCTTCTTCAAGGCTTCAGACGTGAGCTTCGGGTCTTCGGCCGCGAGCTTTGCGGTCGAGCGCGCGATGAGAAACTCCAGATCGGTCCTGAGATTCTTCTGGCTCGCGGGAGCATCGCGAAGCGCGTCGGCAAACCCATCGAGCGCCTTACGGTAATGTCCGGCTGCTTCGTCCGCTCGGAGGATGTTGATCTGCGGCTTCTCCCCGTCAAACCGAACGCGGGTAATTTCATTGGCCGGGATCTTCACCTCGGACTTATTGACCGGCTTGAGCGTCACTTCCGTTCGCGTGATGCCGACGATCTGCCCGCGGAGTGTTCCACCGGTTCCTTTCCGTTCGATCTGATCCTCCGCGCACAAGAGCGCGGAAGTCGTAAGGAAAAGGCATGCACCAACCGATAGGAAACGTGCCGGATGAAATGTTCCGCTGCGGCATGCCATCATGATTTTTTAGCTCCTCCCGTTCGAGGTTGGGTGGATGCGGTGCTCGGCGCGGTCCGCGATTTACGAGGGAGGTCGATTCCCGTCAAAGTTTCCGGTGCCACGTTGATCGGTCTCCGTTTACGGGACGCTCGATTGCCGGCGAACAAAAATGCCGCCGTGACACCGATCGCCAGCAGCAATCCGATAAGACCATAGAGGACGGGAGATCCTCGCTTCGATGGCGCGGCCGGCGTTTGCGCTGTCTTCGAGACGGTGGGTTGCGGTTCCGCCTTTGGTG
>CAZVJA010000107.1:7487-17368 GCA_964626885.1 uncultured Planctomycetaceae bacterium
GCGGCCGGCGTTTGCGCTGTCTTCGAGACGGTGGGTTGCGGTTCCGCCTTTGGTGCCGATGCCTTCACGCTCGGGGCTTTGGTGGCGGCTGCCAATGGGGTCGATTTCGGCAACGCGGCCGTATTAGAGTCCGCAACAATCACGTCCGGTTTCTTCATTGGCTTCGCTGTGCGGCCGAGATCTTTTTGAATCTGTTGATAAAGAGCGTCGAGCTTGCCCCACCATTCGTCGCTGATGTCGCTGCTGATCAGTACGAATGCATCAATTTCCTGCAGCCCCTTCTCCAGCGCTGTCTTCTTGTCCTCCGGCGACTTTCTGCTCAGTCCATAGAGACGACGACACACGGCCAGGTTGTAACGGGCTTCGGCATAGCGGTTGCGATAATCGTCGCTCTTGCTTCCCGAGGCCAGAATACGCTGCAGCCTCGTGGCGGATTGAGCCCAGCCCCAGACGATACCGCTGTCGCTGCTCGCGGTGCTCTCCTCACCGGTGCCGTTGATCGCCGTCAGATATTTCTCGGGATCGTTTTTCCCCCATGCTTGCAGCAGAGAGGCTGCTTCAAACTGCGCGTCGAGCGCCCGAGGGATCACCTTCAGGACCGACCGCACCAACTCAAAGGCGGCGTCAAATCGTCCCTCGCGTTTGAGACAATCGACCAGTCGCAATTTGACTCCCGGCTCACGATCGCTGGGGACAAACGCATTATCGGATTTGTCGCGTTCTAGAATCTCCATGTACGTAGCGGCCGCCTTGTTGAAATACTCGCGCGATACCTTGGTTTGATCGGTCATTCCCTGGCCCAGCCCGAAATAGGTCTCTGCGATCCAGATGAGCGAACCGTAACTCATGCTCTGCTTACGCTCGAAAAGCTTATCGAGGAAAGCTTGGAACGATTCACGTACCTGTGACAACCTCGTGTCATCGTGCTGAGCTACAAGACGTTCAATCTCTTTCTGAATCTCGCGACCCAATGAAATATAGACCCCGGCGATACCTTCGGCTCCCGACCCGCCCGCCACTTGCTCCAATCCCTTCATGGCATCGAGTGCTTGATCAACCTGCTGACTGCCGACGTAGGCCCGCAATAAAAGCTGATAGACCAGTCCCGCGAACGGTCGTCCCTGAATTCCCTCCGCCGGTCGCGCCGAATCGTCAGCGACCGCGATCGCATCGATCGGCGCGTGGGGATTTTCGGTCAGCAGGTGCACTGCATCGGCATAGTTCCCGAGCGAGACGTCGATTTGCGCGAGGGAGACTTTCGCCGCGATGAGCGCCGTGGGAGGCGCGCCGGCAGCGTCCGCATCTTCGTGGTAACGGGCGATGCCGGTTTTCAAACGCTCGGCAGCGGAGATCCGCCACTTCGCCCGCTCTTCGGGAGTGGTCTTGGTTGCTTCGGTCGCCTCACGATTTCCTGACGTGTTCAGCCACGCCGTCCAGTAAGCCTGACCCGCGGCAATTTGTGCGACGGCGTATTGATCGGAAGCCTCCGGAATCTGCTCGTACCAACGAACAGCTTCGAGCGGCTGCTTCTGTCGATCGTGGATCTGGCCGAGTGTGATGCGGACCGACGCGGCCCGCTCACTCTCCGGCCATGTTTGCACCAGGTAATCCGCGGCGCGCGTCAGTTGCCGTAATTCCGCATCGCGAGAGTTCTGCGGTGCGGCGAAATAGGCCTGCTGCCACGAAGCAAACGCCAGGAACGCTGCTTCAAGCGCAATCTCCGCGTCGATGCTTTTCAACCGACGAGCCACGTAATCGGCCAGAATCCCCGCCTCGTCACTGTTCTTCATCTCGAAGTTCGCAAACGCCAGCAGGTAGCGGGCGTTGTAAACCTGCTTGCGATCGGTCTTTGAGTCGGCGACATCGAGCGCCAGCTTCAACAGCCGCGCCGTCTCTTCCAGATGCCGAGTCCGTTCTCTTTGCAACTCTTCCTTCTTGGCGGGTTCCGTGGCGTCCGCGATCCGCTCGTTAAAGCTTGCAAGATCGTTGATGTTCTTACGGGCCACGGCGAGCGCCCCCTCGAAATCCTTTGGGCCGCCGGGATCGCGGTGCAGCGCGGCGTTCAGCCGAGCCATCATCGCCGATGACGGCTCCTTGAATTCTCCCGCGAATCGATTGATCACCTTGGCATCATCGAGCGCGTCTTTGAGACGCGATTCCCGCTCGTTTTCCGAGGCAGATCGATCCCCTGCCAACTGTTCGATCGCCCGCGCCCGCTCCCAACGGATGCCCAACCCCACCGACGATGCGGCCCGTTCCTTCGATTGCGACAGCCACGCCCCTGCTTCCTGCACAACGAGCTGATAATCTTTCGTCTGCGGATGATTCAGGCAGATCAGGCGAAACTGCAGCACGCGGTCTTGCAACTGCTGCATGGTGTCGGAACGGCCGGGGTGTTGCAGCAGCTCATTGTAGATGCCGAGCGCCTTCCCGATTTCCCCCTGCTCCTCGAAGCATTTTCCTTGCCACATGCGGGCATGCAGACCAACCACCTGGCTGCGGTATTTTTCGTGGATTTTCTCAAACTCCCCCGCGGCGCGAGTGAGGACTTTGCGATACTCGTCGGTCCGGGCGTCGTAGGTTTGACTTTCCTCGTAGGTGCAAATCGCAAGATCAAGCTGCGCGCGGAGGTAGGCGGTCTCGACCTTGTCGCGAGCCGCTTTGAGTTCCGTCTCTTTGGGATCAATCGGCGTGCGGGGGAGCTTGTCCCATTCTGCTTTATGACGGTCGTGCGCCGCCTGAAATACTTCCCGCGCCTTCGCGACTAATTGCCGCGCCTGTTGCTGTAACTCTTCCTTGCGCGTTCCATTTTCCGACGCGCGCGTTTGCCAGACAATCACGCGCGCCCGACCGATGAGAATCTCAGCCCGTTGCGAGTCCGCTTCGCCCGACAGCGGATGGCCCGGATTCGCCTGCACGAATTTCTCGAGGTTGGATTCCGCGAGATCGAGTTCCTTGGACCGGGCGTCGTTGTTGCGGAGCGTCTCGGAGTTGCGCAGGTGTGTGATTGCGCGCTCGTACTGGAGCACGCTTTTCAGCTCCGCGCTGAGATCGGGACGTTTGTCGAGTTGATCGAGATAGAGCAACGCATAGTCGTAATAGTGCCGCTCTCGTAAGCCGCGAACGAAATCCAGATCGCGGTCGGCCGCACGCGCATCAGTCGGAATCACCGCCGCCGCAAGTGCCAGCACCAGTGTGAACAGCATTTGTGAGAAGAAGGCCGGGGACGCCCCAGTCGCCGGGCGCGACCGGGCCGGCGGGCCGATTCCCCGACACTCCATTCGACAGCAATGCACCGTGCGCCTCATTCGCGTTGCGGAATCCTTGCGGAACAGGCCCCGTCGTTAAGCATAGTGATGCGGGAAGCGTGCTGCAACAACCTGCCGCCGGCGGTCGTGGCTGGTCAGTTGTCGGGTAGGGTGACGCAGATTGGAATACTGAATCACCCGGCCGCCGGCGGTCGTGAGTCATTGAGGGAGCGGCCGGAGCGGCGTAGAATTCAGCCAACGCGGCCGATCTCGCAGAACCGATGATCAGCCTTCTGAACAATCGTTCGCTCTTTACGTCGCCGTACAAGGTCATTCCTCGCAATGTCGCCTGGCACGCAGACAAACCCCACCGGCGCATGGAGCCGGCGAGAAAAAACTCGGCTCGGCGGGTTGATCGTCCTGCTGTTATTTGTTCTGTATGCCATCAAGTGGAGTGCCGATCCCGACCATTGGAAATGGCTAATTCCGCCCCCTCCCCGCGCCGGCGAAATTGAAAAGACGAAGGGCCAATCTGGAGCTTTGGTGGACGAGGTTCCGTTCGAGACCGGAGTTGATTCCGCCGCCGGAACTCAGGGGCAACCGCGAGACGACGCAAAAGAAGTCGGCGGGAAAATTGAAGCTGGAAAATACGACGACCTCGTCGTTCCTGAATCGCTCTTGAAATCAGTACAAGACAATACCCTGGGGGTGCGCAGCGCCGAAGCAGAGGCGTTTTACTCCGTCTTGGCGCGGGCGAGGAACCTGGCCGACGTTGAGCAATCGGGTGCAGCGAAGGATGAGACGGCTTATACAGTTCTGATGTCCAACGCCGCACATTACCGCGGACGGCTGGTGACGATCAGCGGGCAGATCCGTCGTCTCAACGCACTTCCGGTCGAACAGAACGACGCGGGAATCGATCGGCTCTACGAAGCCTGGATGTTCACCGCCGACGCGGGGAACAATCCCATTCGTGTCGTGGTGACATCAATTCCCGAAGGAATGCCGTTGGGAGAGAGCGACCGTTTGCGGGGACGGGTCACCGGGTATTTCTTCAAGCTGCAAGGCTATGAGGCTCAAAGCGGTCTGCACACCGCTCCCCTGCTGCTGGCCAAGGAGTTGAAGCAACTCCCCTCAGTACGCCCGGCTATAGGTCCAAGCTCCAGCTTGAACATGCTGCTGACCGCGGGGCTGGTACTCGTCGCGCTCGGAGCCGGCTTCATCCGCTGGCAGACACGCTACCATCAAACACGCGCCAACAGTCGTAGTGTGCGCTCCGGTCGAACGGAGCATTTCCGCGAGCCATTGCCGGAGAAAGTTGATATTCCGGTGGATGACGCGCGGGAATCGACTGCTGATGCCAATGCAGTCGACACCGAGAATTCGACTGCTGAACCGAATGAGCCGAACTGAGCGCAGAGTGATTCAGCACGGCGCACATAGAATTAAAGTGTCACGACCTTCCGATCGTCCGCTTCAATTCGCGACCGGGGAATTCGCCTTGGGAATGATGCGGTCGAGGCTGGTGATCCGGTACTGGGCCTTGCCGCCCGGATCGCGCTGATCGTAATCCAGTTCTCCAACGACGCGGACAATGTCGCCGTCCCGCAATTTGCTCAGTCCTTCGTGGGGCGCAAGACGCACGGCGCCGCCGAGTCGATCGGTTTGAGGGGGCGCCAGATCGTAGGTGATGTGCCAAGAATCGTCGTTCTTGTCGTGGTCGACCCGACCGGCGAGCCAAGTGTAGCCGGCTTCGTCGTGGCCATAAGGAATCGGCGCGCCGTTAGGTCCTCGGCGCGCGGCTTCCGGATCGAGCGGCCGAGGTTCCAGGAAGTCATCGCTGCCGGACGTTGAAACGTCGGCATGATTCACACCGACAAATTCCTCACGCTGGCCGCGCATCTGCGTGAACGGAGAGGAGTTGTCCTCCTCGTTGCGCGAGGCGCCCGGTGGACCTTGGAGATCATTTGGATTTCCAAAATCATTCGGCTGGGGAACCGGTTTTTCGGATCGGTTTCCCGGCGACGAGCTGCCGTTCCATAACTGTGCAGGATTGTTGCCGGAGCCCGGAGTCGTGGGAGCCTGGAACGTCGAGTTCGGACTTCCCCCTGGTGCTAAAGCCGGTGGGCTCTGCGGGAACGTGGCGGGTGGAGCCCCGGGAAACGTCTGCTGCGGCATGATGGTGCCGGGGGGGGCATAGGTGCCGGGGTAGCCATAGGGGGAATACCAGTGGCATCCGCTCAAAAGCACAACGGCGAGCCCGCACAAGATGTGGGGCCTCCAATGGCTGCAATGCATGCGATGGGTCCTCGAATGCGATCAGAATTGTCGAAAACGAACGGTTACGGGGGGGTTCGTTTTCCCGCGGGGAAATGCTGCGCCGACGTGATTGATACGGGTATTTCCGTCTGAAAACCCGGTGGGCGGCACGGCGCGGCCACCCTCCGGCAGATCGGAAACGGCGGGATTGTACGAATCGGCCGGTTTCTGTCCAGAGCGATTTTCGGGGAGTGAAATCGGGGTGAAAATGCCCGGTTGCCAGGCAGTTCACAAAGAGCGTACAAATAGGCACATCGATAGAAGGAGGATGCACGATGCCGACCAGTTCACAACAGCCAAATGAGCATCCGTTGCTGCGAACCGTGACGACACTGCTGGCGGTTGTTCAGGTTCTCGCCGGAGGTTACGTCATCTTCGACGGCTTCAACCGCCACGACTGGACGCTGGTGGGAATCGGGTTTGTGACTGCGACGATGTCCCCCGGCTGGTACGCCCTCGCACGCTCTCGTAGGCCGCCAGTGACGTAAAGAGACGGCGCTTCGCAAACTGGGAAATTAAAGCCCGGCGAGCCTCCCGAGGATCCGCTTCGTCATTCCGCATTGGCATTGTTGACGATGTCCTGCCAGAACGTCCGGGCGCGGTCGTGGTAGCTGAGGACTTCGCGTAATTGGGCCGGGTCTTTCAGCTTATCGCCTACCCGTTTGTAGCGTTCGTTGACCCAGTCGAGAAAGAACGATGCTGACTGTTTGCTCACGCGGTTCTTCACGTCGCCGATCTCAACGTAAAATGGTGCGGTCGAGGCGAAACGGAACGTTCGCTGATCATTCGCAATTGCCCGCACCAGAAACCAGCCGCTGGAGTCGAAATCGAGTGATTTGAGAGTCAAAGTCTGTCGCGGTACACCGAGGCGAAATGCACGCCCATAGCCGGGAGCATTACTCGGCAGAATTTGCTTGACCGGCAACTTCTGTGCCACAATGCCATTGCGAATGATTTCCACTTCCTGTATCTCGTCGACGCTTGTCAATTCGATCTCGATGGGGATCTTCAGTTGTTGACCTGCTTCGGCATGGAACACGTGCCCCGGTCGATGACCTTCCGCCAAGACATTCAACAGCGGACCGTTCGTCACAAAGGATCGCCCCGATTTCAGTCCATTCCACCAAAGTCGCATGTTCTCCGCAGGGTCGTTGCTTTCCGATCGCATGTAAACGTACACGCGATTGTAGCCAACCGGATTAGGCAACACGCCGGATGCACTCCCCGCCGACGGCGGAATGCGGAGTCCGCAGTTGAGAATGTGATAATAAATCTCCTGCGACCAGAAGCCGTTGCCGCGCGGGGCGGGAAGTCGATCAGCATCGCGCGGCTTGCCCCACGCTTCGGTCTCATACATCGTGCCGCGGCACATATGATTGTTCGCGATGCCGATCGAATCGACGTTTGCGCACGCCAGCCAGACCGGCACGTCCCACCAGAAAGGTTTTTCAATGTCGATCCAGACGTCCGGGTTTTGCTCGCGCGCCATCTCGACAAACTTCATCGGCGACGGATATTCGCGCGACGCCCCTGTAATCGGCAATGGTTGCTTCAATCCAAAAAAGAGGAGTGCCCCTCCCTCGCGTTCGTCCTCGCCGGCCATCACGTCGTAGATGCGGCAGTTATCAAAGAGCCTCGTCGTCTTCTCCGGAATCTGCTGGTCGGCCCAAAGATTGCGGTTATTCCACCAAGTGATGACCGGGGCCACATCCAGATCTTCCGCCTGCATCAATCGATGAATGTCTTCCACAGGGCGATGGACGTGCAAGTCCCCGGAGATCCAACCTTGCTCGCGGAGATTGGCAATCCGGCGGATCGCCGTGACGTATTGCCCCGTCTCACCCGGTTCCAGGTCAAACGTGCGTTGCAGTCGTTCATATTCCGGTCCCCGCTCTAGTTGAACCGTGTATTTTCCGGCCGGAAGTTTGAGTTCCACACCTCCCTCGCAAACGAAATGGTCCTTCCAGAACGGGAATTTCTCGGGACGGATGGGTTTATTCGCGTCGTCGAGAAGATACACGCGGCATGGGAGCAGCGGGAGGTCTACTCCCGATTCGCTGGTGAACTTCACAATCAACCGAGCATCTTGCTTGGGCGTCTCATCGGCCGACAAAAAGGGGGCGTACAAGCCAATGACTAGCGCTGCAACAAGGGTTGTCACTTGCATGGGTCGGAATTCCGCTTTCATTCGTGGCATCCTCTGTGAGAATGGCTCAACCAGATAGCCTCCGGTTCGTTGTCATTGTGAGCTATCTCGTGGCAACTTGCAGGTTTCGGTTGAGGATTTCCGCTCCTGCCGAGAATACCGACTTTACATAAGATTTCCTCAAAAAATGAGAATCTGTTCACTGCTTCATCGCTTCGTTCCGAGCACGTTGGACCCGTCACAACATCCCGATATAATAACCCTTTTGGATGGGGCCGGGCTTCGCGTTCGCCGCAGTCTCGCCAATATCCGGGTTTTTGGCATGGCATTCGCCCCCAAGCGATCCTTGGACCAGTCGACACCCGGCAATTGCTCGACGACTTTCATGAAGAGGATACCGCATGGCGATCACTCAGACAGATTCCGTCACCGTGGCGAAAGGACTCAAAGGAGTTCTCGCCGGCGATAGTTCGATTTGCGATGTCGATGGAGACTTGGGGAAGCTCCTCTATCGAGGCTACAACGTCGACGACCTCGCGGAGAATTGCTCCTTCGAAGAAGTCGCCTGGCTGCTGTTTCACGGGGAGTTGCCCACGCCGTTCCAATTGGACGAGTTCCGGTCGCAGGTCGTGCGATATACCGAATTGCCCGTTGAACTCATCGAGTTCTTGAAAACTCTTCCGCGCGATACGCCTCCGATGTCGGCCCTGCGGAGCGCCGTGTCACTGGCAGGAGTGCTGGATGCCGACGCCGAGAACGAATGCCTCGACGCCAACTACAACAAGGCGATCCGGCTGACGGCTCTCGTACCGACGCTCACCGCCGCCATTCGGCGCATTCGTGACGGGAAGGAACCGGTTGCACCGCGGGCCGATTTAGGATTGGCCGCGAATTTCATGTACATGCTCAACAGCCTTGAGCCGACTGCCGATGAAGTGAAGGCGATGGATCTCATTCTGATCCTGCACGCGGAGCATGGCTACAACGCCAGCACATTCGCGGCCCGCGTGATCATCGCCACGCTCACCGATATTTACTCGGCAATCACCGGCGCGATCGGCGCGTTGAAGGGCAAATTGCACGGCGGCGCGAACACCGAAGTGTTGAAGACACTGCTGACGCTCGGCAGCGTGGAGAAGGTCGCCCCGTGGGTTGAGGAGACCCGCGCGAACAAGGGCAAGTTCATGGGGTTCGGTCACGCCGTCTACCAAACGCCCGACCCGCGGGCGAAGTTCCTCAAGGAATTGTCGCGCCGGCTCGGCATCGAAAAAGGTGAGCCGAAATGGTACGACATCTCCGTCGAGATCGAGCGGCTCGTCACTTCCGCGATTGGCAAAAACTGCAACGTCGACTTCTACTCGGCCAGCTTGCAGCATTACATGGGTATTCCGGGTGAGCTGTTCACATGCGTATTCGCTTCCAGCCGCATCGTCGGCTGGTGCGCCCACGTGCTGGAACAGCTCAAGGACAACAAGATCATCCGCCCGTCGGTCAACTACGTCGGCCCGGCCGAGCGCCCCTACTTGCCGATGGATCAGCGGTAGGCGAGGATGTTGTCAATAGAGCGGAGTGGAGGTTCAACACACCCCGTTTAACGACGAAACAAGCCAAAGAGGGGGCAGACAGCGATGCCAGTTTGCAAAACACGCAGTTTGCAAAGCTTTTTTTGGCACTGTCTGAAAACATCTGCGTGCACACTCTCTCTCCTGCTCGCCACTAGAGTTTTCCCTGCCGTCGCCAATGACTTTTACGTCAACAATCGGCTAGGAGATGACCGCTTCGATGGCACGAGCGCCGAAGGAGTGAACGCGGAAACCGGGCCGGTCGCCACGATCCAGCGCGCGCTCGAGCTGGCTCGGCGAGGTGACACAATTCACATTGCGAAGACTGACAGCCCCTATTACGAATCGGTCAAAATCTTCGGACATCGCAACAGCGGGCTGACGAATTTTCCATTTACGATTATCGGGAACGGCGCGGTTGTCGACGGCTCGCGGCAGGTTCCCCCCGAAGGCTGGCGAAAAGTCGGCGAGCACGTGTGGAAGCTCAGCCCCTGGCGAAAGGGGTATTATCAGCTGCTCCGCGACGGCAAGCCGGTGCCGCAGTTTTCCGCACCCGCCGAAATGCAGACGCTCCACGACATTCAGGAAACACACTGGTACGGCTGG
>CAZVJA010000108.1:0-17010 GCA_964626885.1 uncultured Planctomycetaceae bacterium
ACTCGCGCGTGCGGGGATGAATGCGGAACAGCGCGCAAGTGAACCGGAATTCTTTCCCTCCGGCTTTGACAACACTCTTATTGAATACGCCATTGAGTCCGTACAGCCATCCGTCCGGTCCCCAGGTGAGTGAATTCGGAAGCTCATGTGTGTCATCACGGCCGAAGCCGGTGACGACCACTTCGCGCGTGTCGGCCACGTCGTCGCCATCGGTATCCTTCATGAACAGAATGTCGGGGGCATTCGCGACCCACACGCCACCGTGTCCGACCGCAATTCCCGACGGAATGTTGAGCCCGTCGGCGAAGACCGTGAACTTGTCGGCCCTTCCGTCGCCGTCAGTGTCCTCCAGGATCTTGACGCGGTCCTTCCCCGGGCCGGCTGATTTGCGAGGATATTCGAGACTCTCCGTGATCCAGACACGGCCGCGCTCGTCGAACGTCATCCCGACCGGATTGACGATGTCCGGCTCCGAGGCAACCAGTTCGACCTTGAACCCTTCGGGAACGGTCATCTTGGCGATCGCCTCTTGCGGCGAGAGGGCCGGCCCCGGCGGGCGGTCCTGGCCGTGCGGCAGTTCAACGTCTTGTGTAAAGCCTTGAGCCGGAGCCATCAGGAACAGACAGAGCAAGACCAACGAAGTGCGGAGCGGTTTCATCACGACTGATTCTCTCAATATTTGATTGCGTACGACGATCTCATCAGATGCGTCGATCCAGCGCCTGTTCCAGCTTAGCAACTGACCGGGGTAGGAAAAAGGAGCGACTCGGGACTCAAGATTCGGGGCTTTCGACCCGACCTTGTCATGCCCGCTGTTCGCGCGTGAACCGCCGGTAGAGCTGAGCGTAAACGCCCCCCTTACCGACAAGTTCGTCGTGCGTACCACGTTCGACGATGTGTCCGTGGTCGAGGACGAGCACGAGATTCGCGTGGCGGATGGTGCTCAGCCGGTGCGCGACGACGAAGCCGGTCCGCCCTTCCAACAGCACCGAGAGAGCCCGTTGAATGCGGGCCTCGGTCACCACGTCGATGCTGCTGGTTGCTTCGTCGAGAATCAATATCCGCGGGTCGGCCAGCATCGCCCGCGCGAAACAGACGAGTTGCCGTTGGCCAAGCGACAGGCTGGTGCCGCGTTCGCCGACAGGGGTATCGAGTCCGTCCGGCAGGGCATCGAGCAGGTCGAGGCAGTCGAGCCGACGGAGCACGTCGAGCACTTCGTCATCCGTTGCGTTCGGCCGCCCGACGCGGATGTTTTCCCCCACTGTGCCGGAGAACAAAAAGTTGTTTTGCAGCACGATGCCAAGCTGGCGATGCAGCGAGTCGGCGGTGATGTCGCGAATTTCGTGTCCGTCAATCAACACCCGCCCGGAGGTTGGCAGGTAGAATTTCGCGATGAGGTTGATGATCGAGCTTTTCCCGCTCCCAGTGTGGCCGACGAGGGCGACGGTCTGTCCCGGCTCGGCGGTGAAATTGATGTCGAACAGCACCGGGCGCGCGGGATCGTAACCGAACGTCACGTGCTCGAACTGCACGTGTCCCTGCACCCGGGGCAGATCGCGAGCATGGGGAGAGTCGCTCCATTCAGGGGGCGTATCGAGGAGCTTGAAGAGCCGCTCGGCCCCGGCCATAGCGGTCATCGCCTGGTTGTATTGCGTGCCAAGGTTCGTCACCGGCGCGAAGAACATGTTGGCCATGAAGAAGAAGCCGACGAGGTCGCCGACGTCGGTGGTGTGCGATCCGGAAAGCACACGGTACCCACCGACGAGCAACAGCGTCGCGATGAAGAACTGGTTATTCAGATCGAGCAGCGGGAGGAACAGCCCATGCGTCCGCAGCACCTGGAAGTTATTCGATGAATGGTCGGTGGCCAGTTCGCGGAAGATGCGGGCGTTTTCATCCTGCCGCACGAAGCCTTGCGTCACGCGAATCCCCAGCACCGATTCGGCGAGCGTGGCGGTCACGCGGCTGTACGAGTCGCGCATCGCCCGCAGCGCCGCGCTCAGCTTGCGGTGAAAGTGATGGTTGATCCCCCACAACACCGGTGCGAGACCGAGCACGATGAGAAACAGCGTCCAGTCGTACCAGAGCATGAACGCCGCCGCGACGAGCATCTGCCCCAACTGCACCAGGCTGACGAACAACACTTCCTGCACGCCAACGCGAACGTCTTCAATATCCGACGTCATACGGCTGATGATGCGCCCCACCTTCGTTCGATGGAAGAAGCTCATCGGCATCCGTTCGAGGTGCGCGAAGATCACGTTCCGCAGATCGAAGACGACCGCCTCTCCCAGTTCAAGCGCAAGCCTTTGCCGAAAGTGCATCACGAGCTGCGTCGAGAGGGCCAGTGCCGCGAAGCCGACGACACCCCACGCGACCCCCGGCAAATTGTGCCCTTCGATCGGCCCGTTGATCACCGCGGCGATGACCCAAGTCAGCAATGGCAGTTGAATTGACCGCGCGATCACCAGCACGACCAGCCAGTTTCGCTTGAGTGCGTACGGGCGTGTGAACTCCCACAGCCGCGCGATCAATCGAAAGTCGAGCGGTCGTTTGTCGACTTCCCGTTCTTCTTTGGGCGAAAGCCGAGTGATCGATTGCAATCGGGCGGCGGTGCTCATGTGGCACCTCCCGCGGCGGCACTTGAGGCCGAACGGGTTTGCGAGCCGTCGGCAGACACCGTGTCGAAAGAGGCCCGTTCCACCTCTTCGTTCATCAGGTCGGCGAACTGCAGTTCCGCCAGTCGGCGATAATGACCGTCCACGGCGAGCAATTCGGTGTGCGTACCAACCTGCACGATCTTCCCTTCGTCGATCACAAAGATGCGGTCGGCCCGGCGGAGCGAACTGACACGATTCGCGACGATAATCGTCGTGCGGCCGTGCATGGCATTTGAAATCGCCTGCTGGATTTCGTGCTCTGTTTCCGAATCGACAGAAGCGGTCGCGTCGTCGAGCAGCAGAATCGGTGGATCGAGCAGCAGTGCCCGGGCGATCGCCAGTCTTTGCCGCTGCCCTCCGGACAGATTCGATCCCTGCTCGCCGATCCGCGTGTCGTATCCGTCGAGAAGTTCGCTGATGAATTCGTGCGCGGCGGCAATGGTAGCGGCGCGGCGAATGTCGTCCTCGGTGGCGCCGGGATGGCCGAAAGAGATGTTTGCAGCCACGGTGTTGCTGAACAGAAAGTTTTCCTGAAACACGATGCCGATGTTCCGCCGGAGGTCGTCGAGATCGAGCCGTCGCACGTCGACGCCGTCGACAAGTACGCCGCCGGACAGAACGTCGTAATAGCGAGGGATGAGACTCAAAAGCGTACTCTTGCCGGCGCCGGTTTCTCCCACCAGGGCGATGCACTGGCCCGGCTCGACTTCAAGACAGATGTCTTCGAGTACCCGTTCATCGGGATGGTAAGAGAACGAAACATGCTCGAACTGCACCGCGCCGCGGGCGCGGGGCAGCCGGACCGCGTGCGGCGGCGAAGCAATTTCGACCGGTGCGTCGAGTATCTCAAAAACTCGCTGCGCACCGGTCAGGCTCGACTGAATACTGTTGGCGATATTCGTGATCTGCCCCACCTGATTGGCGAATTCGTGCAGCAGGTTGGCAAACACGAACAACCCCGCGCCGAGCATCAACTCTCCTTGAATCACCAGGTAGCCGCCGTATCCCAACAAGACCATCATGTTGATCTGGGTCACAAAGCCCATCACCGGCTGAAAGACGCTCAGTGTCCAGAAGATGCCTTCTTTCTGATCGCGGATGCGGGCGTTGGCCGTGCTGAACTTGTCGATCTGCTCCGCCTCGCGGGCAAACCCCTTGACGACGTGAATCCCCTGCACGTTCTCGACGAGAGTCAGCACCATCTGGTCGACATAAGTGCTGTTACGGACATACTCCGGCTGCACGCGCCGCGAGAAAGCAGCCGCCCCCCACCAGAGCAGCGGTGATGTGATGAGGCAAACCAGCGTCAGCGGAACGTGCATACTGAGCATGTAGCCGATATACACCGCCAGCGAGAGGACGACCGTCAGCACTTTCACGATCACGCCGTCGACAAAGATCCGTACCGCTCCCACGTCGCCGGCCGCCCGGTTGATAATGGAGCTCGACTGGTTGTGATCGAAGAAGCGAAAGCTGAGCCGTTGCAGGCGGTCATACACATCGGATCGCAACTGTATCAGCACTTTCTGGCTGAGTTGCGCGACCGACAACGCCGCAATGTATCTCACCAGTGTGTTGAGCAGTGCAAAGACGAGAATCAACCCGGCGATGAGGGTGAGTTGCTGCATCGGCGTCCAGCCGGAGGGAAGTGACAACCCCAACGGAACGCGCGGCGGATTGCTCACCGGAGCGATTTCGTGCCGGATGAAGTCGATGCCGACTCCCGTCAGGCCGAGCCCGCCGACGTTCATCGCAACGAGGAGCACGTGCAGAAAGACGACCAGTGCGCAGCCGACGCGGTAGCGCCAACCAAGCGCCAGCATGCGCCCGATGAGCATCCAGTTCGACGGCCGGTTTTCACTTGTCAGCCGTGCGGTATCTGTGGTCCTCGACTTATCCGCGTCGGAAATGGCTCGCCACCCCTTATCCGGCGGGGGACGGCAATGCGCCCCGCTCGGTTTGTGCCTGAATCCGGTGAGTGATTCGCGTATGGTATGATTTGGAAGCGATTCTCAACAGCGACGATTTCCGACATTCCCGGCGACGCCGCAACATCCCTGTTGCCAAGCGGTTGCGTCGCGGGTTATGGTGAACTTCGAAGTGCGGAGAATCGAAATTTGCGCCCCCGCTTGAACAGACCTCTTTCGTGGGTGCAGAATACTCCCGTCGCGGAAAGGCTCGGGTCAATCAGCGGCTCCCCCATGTTTTACCGCCGCGAATTCGTTGTCGAGATTGCAAGGACGATTCCCAGGACGGCCAACTCGCGATCGCAATCAGATCGAGGAACAGGACGTGAAGTGCCGAGCTGAATCCATGCACGACGTACCTCGAATTGCTCGCGGACTTGCGCTGGCATCCGGGCTCGTGTTCGTCTGCACGACGGCACTCGCGGCCGACAAGCCGGCGCGGAAGGTCGATTTCAACCGGGACGTCCGGCCGATCCTCTCCGACACCTGCTTCCAATGTCACGGTCCCGACGATGCCGCCCGCGAAGCCGATCTGCGGCTTGATCTTCGCGAAGGAATGTTTGCCGCGCGCGAAGGGCACGCGACGATCGTGCCGGGAGACTCGGCGAAAAGCGAATTGTTCCGGCGAATCACTTCGACCGACAAAGACGCGCAGATGCCGCCGGCCGATGCCAAACGCAAGCTCTCTCCAGAACAGATTGAAACCCTGCGCCGTTGGATCGATGAAGGGGCCGCCTGGGAAGACCACTGGGCCTTCGTTCGGCCGCGGCGCCCGCTGATGCCAGTTGCTCAAAAAGCTGATGGGGTGCGGAATGCCATCGACGCCTTGGTGCTGAAACGTCTCGATCAGGAAGGGCTCGAACCATCTCCTGAAGCGGACCGGCAAACACTCATTCGCCGTGTGACGCTCGACCTGACCGGCTTACCCCCGACTCCAAACGAGGTCGATACCTTCATCTCCGACGAATCACCGAATGCATACGAGAAAGTAGTCGATCGTCTGCTCGCATCGCCCCGCTATGGCGAGCGGGTCGCCTCGCGCTGGCTCGATGCGGCACGCTACGCGGACACCTGCGGCTATCAGACCGACGGCGATCGCGACATGTGGCGCTGGCGCGACTGGGTGATTGACACTCTCAACGCGGGCATGCCCTTCGATCAGTTCACCATCGAACAACTCGCCGGCGATATGTTGCCCAACCCGACGCTCGAGCAGCAAGTTGCGACCGGCTTCAACCGCAATCACCGCGGCAACGGCGAAGGGGGAATCATCCCCGAGGAATTCGCGGTCGAATACGTTGTCGATCGTGTCGAGACCACCGCCACGGTCTGGATGGGGCTGACGATGGGCTGCACCCGTTGTCACGACCACAAGTACGATCCGTTGCGCCAGAAAGAGTTCTACAAAGTTTACGCGTTCTTCAACAACATCCCGGAGAAGGGGAAGGCGGTCAAAGTCGGTAACTCGCCGCCGATGATCCCCGCTCCCACCCCCGACGACCAACGCGCGCTGGCGACGCTCGATCGGGAACTGGAGGCCGCTCGGCACGAATGGAACGAACTTCAGCCGGCGCTTGCCGCGTCACAAGCCGACTGGGAACGCGCGCAATCGGCCGGACTCGTGGAGGACTGGTCGCCGACCGACAAGCTGAGCGCGCGGTACGATCTCGACGGCGCGCCAAAGGAATCCTCCGGAATCGTGAAGGCCGATTCGGCATTCAAGGAGGGCGGCGCGGCGTTTCAAAGTGGGCGCATCGGTCAAGCGGCCGACTTTGACGGCAAACGATTCATCGACGCGGGAGATGTTGCCGACTTCGGCTATTACGACAAGTTCTCCACCGGCGCGTGGATTTATCCGCGTAAGCAAGACGCCGGCACGGTCCTCTCGCGCATGGTCGACGTCGATACCTGGGAAGGGTGGTCGATTCGCATTACCGGTGGGAAGGCGCAGATTCTGCTCGTCAAGCGCTGGCTCGATGATTCGCTGCGGGTCGAATCGGCCGCGTCTCTGGAACCGGACCGCTGGCATCACGTCTTCTTCACCTACGACGGCTCCCGCGTCGCAGCGGGGATCAAGCTGTATATCGATGGCCAACCGGCCGAAACGGTCGTCAAGCTCGACGAATTAAATCAGTCATTCCAGGTGAAAGAACCGCTGCGCATCGGCGGGGGGCATGGGCCGAAAGCGCGGTTTGTCGGCCTGATTGACGACGTGCGGATTTACAACAAAGTGCTGTCGCCGAACGAGATCGCGCTCGTCGCCGAGACCAAAGCGATCGCCGACATTCTGGCATTGCCGCCCGACAAGCGGAACGACGTGCAGTCCGCGAAGCTGCGGGCCTGTTATCTCGCACGCTTCGCTCCGGAGCCGATGCGCGCTGCGCAACAGCGGATCAAAACTCTCGAAGAACGTCGCAAAAAGTTCGTCGAAAGTTTTCCCACGGTAATGGTGATGCAGGAGATGCCGGAGCGTCGTCCGGCGTACATTCTCGCCCGAGGACAATACGACAAACCGACCGAGCAGGTCCTCGCCGGCGTCCCCGCGGCCCTGCCGCCGATGAAATCGACCGATGCGAACCCGAGCCGGCTCGACTTTGCCCGCTGGCTCGTCTCGCCGGAGAATCCCCTCACGCCGCGCGTCGCCGCCAATCGTGCGTGGCAGATGTTCTTCGGCGCGGGGCTCGTCAGAACGATGGAAGACTTCGGCTCGCAGGGAGAACGCCCCAGCCACCCGGAACTCCTCGATTGGCTGGCGACCGAACTGCAACAGACCGGTTGGGACGTCAAGGGATTGCATCGGCTCATTGTCACAAGCGCGACCTATCGGCAGTCGTCGCGGATGACGAAGACGCTCCACGATCGCGATCCCGATAATCGGCTGCTCTCGCGCGGCCCGCGCGTGCGGCTCTCCGCCGAAATGATTCGCGACCAGGCGCTCTTTGCCTCCGGGCTGCTTGTCGAGAAGCTTGGCGGTCCATCCGTCAAACCATACCAGCCGCCAGGATTGTGGACCGAACTGACTGGCAGCGATTACAAACCCGACACCGGGCTCAATCTCTATCGCCGCAGCCTCTACACATTCTGGAAGCGGACCGTCACCCCCCCGACGATGTCGGCCTTCGATGCTTCGCCGCGCGAGACCTGTGTCGTCCGGGAGACGCGGACCAACACGCCGTTGCAGGCCTTGGCGTTGATGAATGACGTCACCTTCGTCGAGGCGTCGCGCGTGCTGGCTGAACGGGTGATGTCGGCGGAGGAAATGGGTTCGGAAACGGCCACACCCTCCGCGCGGATCGCGCGGGCCTTTCAGCTTGTCACCGGGCGCATTCCGGAGGCGGACGAACTGCGCGTGCTCACGGCCGCGTTTGAATCACACCGGCAGAACTACGCTTCCCGTGCGGAAGACGCGAAGAAACTGGCCTGTGCCGGTGAATCGCCCCGCGAGGAATCCGCCGACCCGGCGAGCCTGGCGGCCTATACCACCATCGCAAACCTGATCTTCAACCTCGACGAAGCGATTACGAAGGAGTGAGGGATGAACCCGCTCACCGAAAATCAATTGCTCTGCACACGGCGGCACTTCTTCGGCCGAGGTGCAACGGGTATCGGTGTCGCCGCGCTCGCTTCGCTGCTGCAGCGCGATCTCCACGCGGGGGACGCCGCCGCCAATGCAACTCCTTCCGAAGGGGTGCATTCAATCACCGGTGGACTCCCCAGCTTCCCGAACTTCGCCCCCAAAGCCAAGCGGGTGATCTATCTGTTTCAGTCCGGCGCGCCGTCGCAGATGGACCTGTTCGACTACAAGCCCAAACTCGCAGACCTCCGCGCCACCGAACTTCCGAGTTCCATTCGCATGGGGCAGCGGCTGACCGGCATGACCTCGAGGCAAGAAAGTTTTCCGGTCGCGCCGTCAAAGTTCCAGTTCGCGCAGCATGGGAAGTCCGGCGCGTGGCTCAGCGAACTGTTGCCCCACACCGCGCAGATCGCCGATGAGATATGCATCATCCGTTCGATGCACACCGAAGCGATCAACCACGATCCCGCGGTCACGTTCTTTCAGACAGGCGCACAACTCGCGGGCCGGCCGAGCCTGGGAGCGTGGCTCTCCTACGGACTGGGAACGGAGAACAGCGATCTTCCCGCGTTCGTCGCCATGATCTCGCGCGGCTCCGGCAACCCGATGGATCAGCCCCTCTACGATCGCCTGTGGGGGAGCGGCTTCCTGCCGACGCAGCATCAAGGGGTGAAGTTCCGTTCGGTCGGCGATCCGGTGCTGTATCTCTCCAACCCGGACGGTCTCGACAAAAACACTCGCCGCCGCATGCTCGACGATCTCGCGGCCCTCAACCGCAAAAAGCTTGACGAATTCGGCGACCCGGAAATCAGCACGCGGATCGCGCAGTACGAGCTCGCCTATCGCATGCAGACCTCCGTCCCCGACCTCATCGATGTTTCCAACGAACCGCAGCACATCTTCGACCTATATGGCCCCGACGCGCGCAAGCCCGGCACCTTCGCCGCCAACTGTTTGCTGGCACGCCGGCTTTCCGAGCGCGGCGTGCGGTTCGTGCAGTTGTTTCATCGCGGCTGGGACCAGCACGTGCACTTGCCGCCGCAGATCATTGGCCAATGCCGTGACGTTGACCAGCCGGCCGCCGCCCTCGTGCTCGATCTCAAGCGCCGTGGGCTGCTCGACGAAACGCTCGTTGTGTGGGGGGGCGAGTTCGGCCGCACGGTCTACTGCCAAGGGCCCCTCACCGCCGACGATTACGGCCGCGATCATCATCCCCGCTGCTTCAGCATCTGGATGGCGGGCGGCGGGATCAAGCCGGGCATCACCCACGGCGAGACGGACGACTTCAGCTACAACATCGTGAAAGACCCGGTCCACGTGCACGACCTGCACGCGACCATGCTGCACCTGCTGGGAATCGATCACACCAAGCTGACGTTCAAGTACCAGGGACGCCACTTCCGCCTGACCGACATCGCCGGGAATGTCGTGCGGGAGCTTCTGGTATAGATGAGAGTCGGTCAGCGATCAGCTTTCAGCAAGAAGATGCGTTGAGATCGGCAATCTGGAAATTCGAGTGCGTCCGCGCTTGCTCCTGAAACCGGAAGAATCACCGCATGACAGCCCTCGGTGGGGGATGTATACTGAGATCGTGAGCAGACGATCCGCGAGGGAGATCATGTATGCCTCAACTCCTAGACCAAGCCTACGCAGCTATTGCGCAGCTTCCAAAGGACGACCAGGAAGCCATCGCGGCCATGATTCTGGAAGAAATTGCGTCCGAGGAGCGTTGGCAGCAGGCGCTCGCCAGCAACCCTGATGCGCTGAAGAAACTCGCCGACGAAGCACGTCGGGAGCATCAGGCGGGAAAGACAAACCCGCTGGACGCCGACAGGCTATGAAGTCGTATACAACGGCGCGATTTCAAAAAGCCTTCCGTCACCTTCCGGAACCGGTTCAGCGTCAGGCGCGAGCCGCTTACCGACTGTTCCTCAACGACCCTCATCATCCGAGCTTGCGATTCCGGTGCGTTCACTCGACCGAACCAATTTACTCCGCCCGTGTCGGTCTCAATTATAGGGCATTGGGAGTCCGCGACGGCGACACGGTCGTCTGGTTCTGGATCGGTTCACACGCCGAGTATGATACGCTCGTTTCACAGCTCTGAGAATGCAGCGCGGTTCGTACCAGAGTTCAAGTTCAACGAGTGTGGATGAATGCCTGACATCAAGTGGGATGAAATTGACCTACTCGAATTCTTTGAAGTTGAGCCCATCGTGGGCGAGAACGGGGTATCACACCGCTACGAAGTCGTGCGAAATGGCTTGCGGATGGTATTCATTCTGGAACAGTACGATGCCCAGATTGAAGTGAGCTTGTATCGCGAAGGATCAGAAGTCAGCTTGTCCAGCTTTATCGCATACGTCCGTGGTGCAATCCGTCGCGTAAACGATGAACGAGGTGATTATCTTGAGATTAACGACTGCATTTTAGCTCCAGTTCGATGGTGGCACGTCTCTGTCGGTGCTCTATGGAGTCGCGAAGCATTCCCATTTTCCATGCTGATCGTGCTCGAAGTGAAGCCAGACATCCGGATTGCACTTTACCCTTATAGCAGGCGGTGGGATGCGACGGTGGGCTGAACAACGCAGTCTCATTGCTGCGCACAAAGAACCGGGGCACGCGAAGCCTTGGCCCCAGAAAACCATTGCCTGTTGTTCCGACACACGGCCAACTCCGGCTGCTGTAGACTGACCGCTGAAAGCTGACTGCTGAAAGCTCGCCCCTACGCCAACAATCCTTCGACGATCTTGCCGTGGATGTCGGTCAGGCGGAAGTCGCGCCCCTGGAAGCGGTAGGTGAGCCGCTCGTGGTTGATGCCGAGGCAGTGCAGGACCGTGGCGTTCAAGTCGTGCACGTGGACCGGGTCTTTCACGATGTTGTAGCTGAAGTCGTCCGTCTCGCCGTAGACGGTCCCCCCTTTGATGCCGCCGCCGGCCATCCACATGCTGAAGCAGCGGGGATGATGGTCGCGGCCGTAATTGTCTTTGGTGAGGCGACCCTGGCAGTAAACGGTCCGGCCGAACTCACCTCCCCAGACGACGAGCGTTTCATCGAGCATGCCGCGCTGCTTGAGGTCTTTGATGAGCGCCGCGCACGGCTGGTCGATGTCGCCGCATTGCAGACGCATATCGGTCGGCAGGTTGCCGTGGTGGTCCCAGCCTCTCTGGAAGATCTGCACGAAGCGGACGTTTCGCTCGGCCATGCGGCGGGCGAGGAGGCAGTTGGCGGCCACGGTCCCCGGCTTGTGCACGTCCGGGCCGTACATGTCGAGCACATGCTCGGGTTCGTTGGAGAAGTCGGTCAGTTCCGGCACCGACGACTGCATGCGATACGCCATTTCGTATTGCGCGATGCGGGTGCCGATTTCCGGATCGCCGACGACGTCGAACTGTTTTTCGTTCAGTTGCGCGAGGCCGTCGAGCATTTGCCGGCGCGATTTCGCCGACACACCGGGAGGATTGGAAAGATACAGCACCGGGTCACCGCTCGAACGGAGGGCGACTCCCTGATGTTTCGACGGCAACCAGCCGGCGCCCCACAGACGCGAGAAGACCGCTTGCGCGTCGCGCTTGCTGCTCCAGGTCGAATGGAGCACGACGAACGCGGGCAGGTTGCGATTCGCGGAGCCGAGACCGTAAGAGATCCACGACCCCATGCTCGGGCGTCCCGGCTGCTGGGCGCCGGTAAAGACGAAGGTACAGGCGGGGTCGTGATTGATCGCCTCGGTGTGCACGGTGCGGACGATGGCGATGTCGTCAGCCACGCTGGCGATATTCGGCAAGAGTTCGCTGATCCATGCTCCCGATTGCCCATGCTGCTGGAACTTGAAGATCGATGGTGCAACCGGAAATCGCGCCTGACCCGAAGTCATGGTGGTGATCCGCTGACCCATGCGGACAGAGTCGGGGAGATCGGTGTCAAACAGTTCAGGCAGCCTCGGTTTGTAATCGAATGTTTCGAACTGCGATGGCGCGCCGTTCATCGAAATATAGATGACCCGCTTGGCCCGCGCGGGAATGTGTGGACTGCCGAGAATCCCCCCTCGCGGTTCGTCGGACGCTCCGCGCGTGGCAGCTTCGAGAACCTCCGGGTTCAACAACGATGCCAGCGCCACCGAGCCGATGCCCGCGGCGGACCGCGATAAGAAGTAGCGGCGGCTCTCATTCAGCAGTTGTGCGTGTCGAGGATCCATGAAAGGGTCATCCTTTGGTGACGGTTTCGTCAAGGTTCAGAAGCACGTTGGCGATCATCGTCCAGGCGGCCAATTCGGGGGCGTCGAAGGACGGATCGCGGGGTGAATCGCCGACCTGCAGGAGCTTCTCGGACGCTTCTTTGTCGGCCCGGAAGTCTTCGAGCTGCTGCTGGAGAACACGGTTGAGCACTTCGACCTCGTCGGCCCGCGGCTTGCGGGAAGTTGCCAGCCGGAAGGCGAAGACCATCCGTGCTTCGGGAGTCGTTCCCCCTTCCTTAAGAATTCGGCGGGCGAAGTTCCGGGCGGCTTCGACATATTGCTCGTCATTCATCAGCACCAGCGCTTGCAGCGGCGTGTTCGTCCGGCTGCGGCTGACGGTGCACGATTCGCGCGACGGAGCGTCGAACGTGATCATCGACGGCGGCGGAGAGGTGCGCTTCCAGAAGGTATACAGCCCGCGTCGATAAAGGTCGTTCCCTTCATCCTTTTTGAAGTTCGCGGTGTTGCTGCTGGTGTAACTGATTGCTTCCCACAGTCCGGACGGCTGGTACGGCTTGACGCTCTTGCCGCCGATCCGCTGATCGAGCAGACCGCTGGTGGCGAGCGCGGAGTCGCGGACCATTTCGGCATCCATGCGGAACCGCGGACCGCGGGAGAGCAATCGGTTTTCGACATCCTTCTGCAACAGTTCGGGAGTGACGTGGGACGACTGCCGATACGTGCCGGACATCACAATCAGCTTTTGCAGCCGCTTGACGTTCCAGCCTCCTTCGATGATATCGCGGGCGAGCCAATCGAGCAGTTCCCGATGCGACGGGTATTCTCCCTGCGAGCCGAAGTCTTCGGCGGTCTTTACGATGCCGACGCCAAAGTACTGCTGCCAGAAACGATTGACCGTCACTCGGGCGGTGAGGGGATGGTTCGGATCGACCAGCCAACGGGCGAGCGCCAGGCGATTCGGCGGGGCGTCTTTGGGCAAGGGGTTGAACGCCGCCGGAACACCAGCCGCAACTTTTTCGCCATGCTGATCGTAGTTGCCGCGGATGAGCACGAACGTTTCCCGTTTCTCGGGTGCGTCTTCCATGATCATGCTGACCGGGATGGTCTTGTCGAAATCCTCCACCGCTTTCTTTGCTTCGTCGAGCTGCTTGTGCAGCGGGTCAAATGTGGAACGGGTCGTCGCGCAGACATGTTCGAGATAGTGATTTCGGATGAGCTTCTGCTGCTCGGGAGTCCGTTTGCCGCGCTCGACCTTGATGGCTTCCACAACCTGCTTTGGTGCGGAGGACTTCTCGGCCGCGCGCTGTTCCTCTTCCCAGAGTAGCAATGATTCCGCAGATGTCGCCGGTTTGTTCTCGACCGCGGCGCCGCCGGTCTGATCGCGGGGATCGGTGTAGGCAACCTGGGCGAGCGCATCCTGAATCGACTTTTCGATCGGCGTGACGCGGGCGCGCAGTTCGTCGAGCTTCGTCTGCTGTTCCGGAGTGGCGACTTTCGTGAACGGTGGGGGAACCAGCACATTGCCGTCGAGCCCTCGTTCCGTCAGATTATTGAAGTAGGCGAAGAGCTGGTAAAACTCTTTCTGCGTGACTGGGTCGAACTTATGTTCGTGACAGACGGCGCAGCCCAGCGTCAAACCCATCCAGACGGCAGACACTGTTTCCACGCGATCGACCGCGTACCGCACGCGGAATTCTTCTTCGATCGTCCCCCCTTCGCCGGTCGTCACGTTGCAGCGGTTGAAACCGGTGGCGACTTTCTGCTGGACCGTGGCGTTCGGAAGCAAGTCTCCCGCAAGCTGCTCGACTGTGAACTGATCGAACGGCATGTTTTTGTTGAAGGCATTGATAACCCAGTCGCGATACGGCCACAACGAGCGTTCGTTGTCGAGGTGCAGTCCGTGCGTGTCGCCGTAGCGGGCGGCGTCGAGCCAATAACGGGCCATGTGCTCGCCGTAGTGAGGTGAATCGAGCAGACGGTCGACGACGCGCTCGTACGCTTCGGGAGAATCATCCGCCAGGAAGCGGTCGAGGTCACTCAGCGTCGGCGGGAGTCCGGTGAGGTCGAGCGTCACGCGGCGGAGCAGTGTTTCTTTATCGGCCTGCGGGGACGGGGCAAGTCCTTCCCGTTCCAGCCGCGCGATGACGAACTGATCGATCGGGTTTTTCACTGCCTCCCGATGCGCCACCTCCGGTAGGGGTGCGCGCTCTGGCGGGAGGAATGACCAATGCTTCGCGTAGCTGCCCCCCTGGTCGATCCACTTCTTAATCAGTTCGACCTCGTTCGGCTTGAGCGTTTTGCCGCTGTCGGCCGGGGGCATTTTCAGGTCGGCGTCAGTTGTGACGATCCGCTGATAGACAGCGCTCTTGTCGCTCTGTTTCGGGACGATGCCGGCTTCGCCGGATTCAAGCTTTAGTCGGGAACCTTCTTCCGTGTCGAGTCGCAGCCCGGCCTGACGTTCTTTCTCGTCGGGACCGTGGCATTTGTAGCAGGTGTTGGACAGGA
Source organism: uncultured Planctomycetaceae bacterium (assembly GCA_964626885.1). Lineage (GTDB taxonomy): Bacteria > Planctomycetota > Planctomycetia > Planctomycetales > Planctomycetaceae > CAZVJA01. Next base: position 14,902 of record CAZVJA010000108.1, read on the forward strand.
TCGGGCGGATGTCCCGGTTGTAATTCACCTGCTCGTCCGCTCCGTGAGCCGGAGTCGTGACGGCCAAACTCAACGACATGGAGACGAAAGAAACAGAAAAAAGCACACCGCGTGAAAGCAGGGTCATATTCAACCTCTGAAACGCTCGGCGAAAATCGGGTTTTGTTCAACGAAGGAAATCAGCCGGGTTGGCTGTTCCATGGCTGCGAGTTCATGGAGTGGCGGAGCAGTGCCCCGCACGGGGAGGGACGATCCATCGAGCGGGGAACTGAACAAAAGCCTCCAGTTGCCCCACCTTATTTTATTCTACATTCGTCAGGCGGCAGTTGCAGCCCTTTCCCCCCTTCTCCAGACGATCGGAAGAGAATGCACCCAAGTCTAGGGCGCGAATCGGGACTGAATGCGGCGGAATCCCCGGGAAAATCGAACGTTGCGGAGAGTCGAAATCAGTGGCTGGCCGGTACCGCTTCCAGCTTTTCTATGGTCTGCCCTACCAGGCGCCGCACATCCGCCCGATCGTCCCGCAGCAGTTCTCGCAAGGGGCCGATCGCCCCGCGAGCCGAGGAGCCCATCTTGACCAGAATGCGATGTGCCCGCATCCGATTCTGGCGATCTTCGTCAGCCAGGGCGCGGACGAGCGCCGGCAGGAGATCTGGTGATTGCGGATCGATTTTCCAAAGCGCTTCCGCCGCCGCCGCTCGGACCGATGCATCGTCATCCCGGAGTGAAGGGATTAACAGATCGGATCGAGATCGAGCGGCGCGGCCGACTCCCCCGATCGCCGTAACGGCGCGGCGGCGCAGTTGCGGATCGGTTTGTGCGGCGAGTCGCGCGAGACCGTCGATGGAGGCCGGCCCGATTTTTCCGAGCGCATCTCCCGCCGCATCGCGGGCACTGGCCGATTCATCGAACGCGAGCAATTCGAGCAAAGATGGCACCGCGATTTCAGCGCGGGCTCCCAATATTCCCAGCGTCGCAGCCGACTTGCACCGCAACGTTTCAGAGGAATCCTGCAAATTGCGAATGAGAACAGGAATGGCGGGATCGGCCCCCGCTCCCATCACCGCAAAGGCTTCGACGATCGCTTCCCGCAACTCCCGTTCGTCCCGTTGGAGTTGCTGCTGATCGAACTGACTCGCTGTCTTGTCGTCTGCTGCTTTCAGGCCGGAAACAAGTTTCTCTCCCGTCGGTGACTCAACGAACTGGATCATTGCGGGGATAACTTCCTGGTGAGCCGGTCCGATGACTGCGAGAGCTTCGATTGTCACCAAACGTTCCGTCACCGGTCGACGTTGGTCCTGCAGATTTGCGATCAGTTGCGGCGCGGCATTGTTCGCCGCGGGTCCGAATAATGCAAGCGCTTGCGCCGCCCAGAGAGCCGGGGCAGGATCGGCAGTAATGAAGTCGGAGGGCGACGATCTGGTTGCGAGCATTTCGATAAGGACAGGAATGGCGGAAGCGGTCGCCGAATTCTCGGGATGGTGCACATGGATCCGGCCGATGGTGAGTGCAGCCTGACGACGCGTGAACCACGGAGCCTGGGGCGACTTGATCAGTTCGATCAGCCCTGCGACGGTCTCGTCTTGCTCATTCGCCTGGGGATCGATCTGCTTGAGAAAATCCTGCCACTCGGAAATCGTCCGCCCGGCGATTTGCGGTCCAGGTGACTCGTCCGCCGAATCGATCGGATTAATCGCATCCGAAGCGGATGTGTTGCCGGCCTGGTGCGGTTCGCGGACCGACAGCGGCAGCACGCTGGGATGGCTGAGCCACTTCTCGTTGTCCGCGCGATAGGCGAGATCGAAGAAGTAATTCGTGTAACGTTGCCAGATCCCGTAGACCGACCGCGGCGAACGGGACGCAATCCATTCGGCCGGTGCATACGCAATCTCGAACAAAGTCCGGGCGGAACTGTTCGGCTTGAACCCGTTTCCCCAGCGGTAGACGATCCACTCGACTGGGCCGGCACTCAACGGGTAGAGCATTGCCGCGGCAACAATCCAAGCGGCGTACTTGGCGCGCGAACGCTTGGAAGCGGTGGCCGGCTTGGTGGAATTGTCGGTCATGGATACCGGCCTTTCACCGGTCTTGCGGTCCGACGCGTCGGTC
>CAZVJA010000109.1:0-16594 GCA_964626885.1 uncultured Planctomycetaceae bacterium
AGTTGTTGACGACTTTTGAGACAAGACCGACTGGAGGGAGTGGGACATCTCCTCAACGAATCGCTGGGTGTCCGTACGAATGACGTGCGGCCGAAACTCAGTCCAATTCCGTCTGCCCGTGACGTGGGCCGCCGACCGCTACGCGTCTTCGGGCGGATTGCGATCGACCAGGTGCAACCGGACCCCCAGCAGCCCCGCACGGAGTTCACCGCGGAATCGCTGACGACGTTGGCCGCGAACATCCAAACCAAGGGCCAGACACGATCCCAGGAGAAAAGGAAACACGATGCTCGCGTGCGAAATCGCCACCATGGCGTCCCCACGTTCCCGCAATAACCCGGTGTTGAATTCCAGTCCAACGAGGAACATATACAAGATCACGCCGAATTGCGCGATCAAGTGCAGAGACGGAGCGATCTCCGCCGGCAGCAGATACCCATGCGCGGGCGGGCTCAACCATCCCAGGAATGAGGGCCCCAGCATGATCCCCCCGACGATCTCACCGATAACTTTGGGTTGTCCGATCATTCGAAACGCCACACCCAGCAATCGGCCCGCCACAATGACCGCCGCCATCGCCAATAGCACGTGGTACAAATGATTCGCTTTCTGCGGATCTTCAGCCCGATGGGAGGTCGTTGTACTTACGGAGGAAAGCCCTTGGAGATGAGCTTCGCCGTACTGCCGCACGGCCAGAAACACCAGCATGCTGATGAGTATCATCGACACGTAAAACCACCGAAGTCGGTGTTTAGTCGGTGTTGTTTCGTTGAAGTTAGGAGCCATCAACCGACAACTTTCCGTGAATTTATCGGCTGTCTGCAACGTTCATCCCGCTGCATGGTTTGGGAAGTAGATCACCAATCCGTCGTATCTCATTCCGGGGCACGGCCTCGGACTCGATTAGGGTCGCGTGCCTTCGGTCGCCAGACCATTCAGAAGTTTCAACGCCTCGGCTCGAATCTTCGGTTCCGCGTCCGGGGAAAGGTAACTCGTCCGCGCCCGCCACGTTTCGTAGCCTCCCCATCCGTGATGTTCGGGCGTCGGCAAATAACCGTTGTAGCCATTCGCCAGCTCAATGGTAAATGTCTTGAGCGGACTCTGCTCCTTGAGGGCCAGGCCGGTTTCGACGAATGTTTCGCACGGCGTGGTCGCAATCCCCACATCGCCGATGCGGATCGCCTGCAGCTTGACCTTCACCGCAGGCGGGTAGTGCGAAAGCAGTATCGTCTCGCGGGCGTAGATTTCGGGCAGCTTTCCGTAGGGCGGCTCATTCGCCTGCGACAGCATGTGCTTTGCCTCGTCCACTTCCTTCGGCGTGGGAAGCCGGACACCGAGTTCCATCTCTTCCTCCCGCATTGATAGCGGCACCCAATCCTGCCAGGAGATTTGTTGGTACGCCTTATGCGCAGCGTCGGCAATGGCGGCTGCCACGAGTCGAATCTGCTCAAACGGCTCGCGGCGCGGCGGGCTGTCGAGCGCGTAATTGACGTTGTTGATGTTCCCGCTAGTTCCGTTGGAGAGGATGCCGACGAACGGCGGATCGGCCGACGTCGCCGCCAGCCGCACGCCGATCTGCCGCGCGAACTCGCCGTAGTAGTCGGCCGACACGCTGTTTCCTGGGACTCCACCCACGTAGTGCAGCGAATAGTTCGCCAGCAGCGCAATCGGCCGGCCGTCGCGCGCCTGCACCGCTAACACGAAGACCTGCGGATCGACCGGTCCCGACGGGCGGTCCTTGTTCGGGTTTCCGTGCCCCGGATTCATCTGCACCGTGTCGGTCTTGCCGCCGAAGGGATCGGTCAACACTGTTCCCTGCTTGACGTGCCAGCGACGATTGAACACCTGGTTCGGCTCATCGACGGTGCTCCAACCGATTTTGGCCGGTTCCAGTTGCGCGGTTGCTTTCTCGAATCCCTCCGCGATGCGGCCGATGAGGAACTGGCGGTATCCTTCGTCAGGATCGCTTTGAAACACGCCGGTCGAAGTCGGCGCGCTGTGCGTGTGCGTCGCGGAAATCAGCAGCTGGTTTGCCGGGATGCCGGTCTTCTTTGACGCGAGCGCTTTTGCGGCGTCGAGGATATCGCGCGGCAGCATGCAGCTATCGCAGACGGCGATCCCGATACGCGTCTTCCCATCGTCCAGCACCAGACAGCGGGCATGCAGTGCATCGTGCGCCTGCGTCGCCTGATTGTCACTCATGCTGCCGTTGACGGAGATCGGGAAGCGGGGGGGCGTGATGTCCATCGCGAACGCGCCGGCTCGGAAGGTCTTCTCCTGTTCCGCACCGGGACAATCGCCATCCGTCAGCACCAGGACGCCAAACATCCCACACAAGGTTACGGTCATCAATTTCAGCAACCTGTTGTTTAGCATTCGACTCTCCCGCAGGGCACATGCACCGTGAAACCAGAGTTCCAGCCATCAAGCATCCATCATAGAAAGTTCGGCAGTGCTCAGAAATGCTCATCCGTCCGCAAGAACCGCCATTGGCCTTCGGGTAGGCGGCCAAGCATGACCTTTCCGATGCGGACCCGCTTGAGACCGCGCACTTTCAAGCCGACTGCCTCGCACATCCGCCGAATCTGCCGCTTGCGTCCCTCGACCAGCACGAACCGCAACTGGTCCTGGTTGAGCCATTCGACCTGCGCCGCTTCGAGCGGTTCTCCGTCGAGCGAGAGCCCGTGCCGCAGCAGTTGCAGGCCTTGCTCGTCCAGGCTTCCTTCGACACGAACAAGATATTCCTTCTCGACGCGCGAGCTCTCGCCGGTGAGGAGTTTCGCGATACGGCCATCCTGCGTGAAGACAATCAACCCCTGCGAGTCGATGTCGAGCCGGCCGGCCGGCGCGAGTCCCTGAAAGTGGTCGCGCGACAGCTTTGGTCCGGCGGTTCCTGGCGTTCGGTTGACTTCCGTCAGCAACTCGGCGGCGGGACGATATCCTTTCTCGGGCTGTCCCGAGACATAACCGATCGGCTTATTGAGCAGGATCGTTACCCGCTCCCGTTGGTTCCGCTCGGCCTCCGCGGCAAGAGCTACTGATTGATACCGGAAGACTTTCGTACCCAGCTCGCTGACCGGTTGGCCGTCCACGATTACCAGCCCGCGGCGAATGTATTCGTCCGCTTCGCGGCGCGAACAGAGTCCGCGCTCGGCCATCAGCTTGGAAAGGCGAATCGGCTCGTCGTCGCTCATAGTTGTGAGTATACGCAATCGGAATGTTGTTGGCATGGGGGGGCCGATCATAAGGAGCCCCATGGTTCGCCTTGCAGAATTGCACCGTGAGAACGACAATTGTTCCGCGCCAACAGGGCGCGATCAAACGGTCTCTTCTCCCTGACTTCATACTTTGGGACGGTTCCGATGGCCACGGCGAAGATCGATGTAATCGGGCAGGAAGACTTGCCTTTGGTGACGCAATTGTACAACCAGGTGTACCGTCCGCCGCGCGACATTGAGTTCTTCAAGCGACGGTTTCGCGGCAGGTACAATCCGCTGTTGCTGCTGGCGACTCTGGACGATTTGCCGGTCGGGTTCTTCGCGGGGTTCGAGTTGAAGCCGCTGGTGTTTTTCGCCTGGCTGTATGGAGTCTCGCCGGAATTCCGCAGGCAAGGAATTGCGTCGCAGTTGATGGACGCCGTGCACGCCTGGGCTCAGACGCACCAGTATGCGGTCATTCGTTTTGAATGCCACAACCAGCACCGGCCGATGCTGCATCTGGCGATCAGCCAGGAATACGACGTCGTGGGAATCCGCTGGGACTCGGACCGGGGCCAGAACCTGGTGATCTTCGAGAAGACCCTCTCGCACGAGACGACGCCGGAGCGATAGCTTACCCCAACTCGCGGATCGGCGAGCCGATCGACAGCGGGTGGTGCTCGTTGAGCAGCGGCGCGAAGTAGTTCGCTTCGCGGTCGATACCCAAGTGCAGCAGCATCGTCGCGGCGAGATCTCCCGGCGTGACGCCGTTGTCCTTCACGTAGGCCCCCTGTGCGTCGGTCCGTCCATACACTTGCCCGCCGCGCACTCCGCCGCCGGCCATCAGCACCGTGAAGGCATGCGGCCAATGGTCGCGGCCGGTTACGTCCGTCATGTTGTTCTGCACAATCCGGCCGATGCGCGGGCTGCGGCCGAATTCTCCCATCACGCAGACGAGCGTCGTTTCCAGCAAGCCCCGCTCGTGCAGGTCGGCGATGAACGCCGCGAACGCTTGATCGAACGGCGGGACGAGGTGCCCCTTCAGCCGACCGAAGTTGTCGTGATGCGTGTCCCAGAAGGGGGACTGCTTTTCGTATTTCGTTTCGTCGTCCCAGTTGACGGTGATCAGCGACGTTCCCGCCTCCACAAGGCGGCGCGCCAGGAGGAGGCTCTGCGCGAACTTGTGCGGACCATATGCTTCGCGGACCTTCGCGGACTCGGCGTTCAGGTCGAAGGCGCCGGAAGCAAGTGAGCCGCCGACCATCTCGAAGGCGGTGTTGTATTGCCCCTCGACCAGATTCGCCAGCGGGCCGTTGAACGATCGTCCCATCGATTCCATGTCACGCAGCAAACCGCGCCGACGATTCAGGCGATCGGTGTTCACGCCGTCAAGCAGACGCACGCCCGGCACGTCAAAATTTTTCTGGCTCGGGTCGCTGTCGACCAGGAAGGCGTTGAACTGTTCTCCCATCACGCCGCCGCTCTGTCCCGCGATTCGCATTCCCTGGCTGGGAAACATGCAATACCACGGAAGGACGATCGACGACGGCAGCCCGCCGCGCGGCTTACCGTAACGCATCACCAGCGCGCTCAAGCTCGGCCAATCGTCCGGTGCCAGCGTGTCGGTCGTGCCGGGACGGCGATGCGGGCGCCCCGTCGTCATTTGGCTGCAAGCGGTGCCGTGTACGGGATCATGATGATGCATTGACCGCAGCAGACAAATCTTGTCCATCTGCCGGGCCATGTGCGGCAGGTGTTCCGAGACTTGAATGCCGGGCACGTTTGTTTCGACCGGGCGGAACTCGCCGCGCACATTACTTGGCGCGTTCGGCTTCATATCCCACAGGTCGATGTGGCTGGGCCCGCCGAAGAGAAAGATGAAGACGCAGGACTTCGCGCGTTGTTTTGGCGCACCAGCCTGATTTTCCTCGCGGGCCAGCGCGGCGGCGCGCAGCCGGGCAAGGTCAAACGATGTCAAACCGAGCAGCCCGAGCCCGCCGGCGCAAAGCACCTTCCGCCTGCCGGGGGAAGGGGGGCCAAATTCGACAACACCGGGAAACTTCCGCATGGCTCTCTCGCTGACGGAGATTTCTCCCACCTTATCCTGGTCTCACGAGGTCAACGACCCAGCGATTTTCTTGAATTCAGCCTACTTTTTGACGGCAGTGAACGCAAGATCTCTCGTGGACTTCTCTCTTATCGGCCTTTTGCCGCTGCTCGGTCAAGTTCCAGATTCGCCGAGCCCGATTCCGTGGCCTCTTTATTTCGACTCCGTTCCTTTGGCCGCGGGTGCCGCCGATTTCTTCGCAAAGTCCCCCGCCGCGACAACGAAGAATTGATTGAATTTCAGGTATTTCTGCAGGGTGGAATGGACCTGCTGCGGCGTCAGGCCGGCGATGCTCTTTTCGAGATTCGCGTAATACTCCATCGTGCGGCCGACGGCGAGATTGTTCGCCAGCAGCGCCGCCAACTGTCCATCGTCGCTGCGCCCCACCTTCAGGCTCTGCAGATAGCCGTTCTGAGCCTTCGCAACCTCTTCCTCGCTCACTCCATCTTTCAACAATCGATCGATCTCCTCGCGGATGGCTGATTTGACCTTCGGCATGTTCTCGGGATTGCAAATGGCATAGAGATACCATGCGGCGCGTTCATCGTAGGAAGACGCCTGCAAGCCGGACCCAACCCCATACGAAAGTCCTTCCTTCTGTCGCACGCGATCTCCCAGGCGCGAGGAGAGGGCTCCCCCCCCCAGAATGTAATTCCCCAGCACCAGCGCCGGGTAATCGGGATTGTCATCGCGGAGCGCGAAGGCCATCGCCGCGAAATAGTCGGCGTTCGCCTTGTCCGGCGTTTCAATATCTTCCGCGCCTCCTTTGACCGACGGATCGACCTTCCGTTTGAGCCGTTCGTACTCGGCTTTCGGTTTCCAGTCGGTAAAGATCGTTGACAGCGCGGCGAGCGCTTCCTTGGTGTCGAAATCCCCGACCACCGCCACCTCACCCGCTTGACCACCCAGATAATCGTGATACAGCTTCGCCACCTCGTCGACTTTCACCGATTTGGTGCGCGCCAGTTCCTCTTCCAGCGTGGCCGCGTAGCGCGGATCATCGCTCGGATACGGCGTGATGTGCCGCCGGACGAGCGTCGATGCCAACGACTGCGGGTCGGTCAGCTGCTTTTCGAATCCAGCAATCTGCTCCTGGCGGATCAGTTCGAATTCTTTTTCCGAGAGCGCCGGCTCACGGAGAATCTGCCGCAGCAGATCCCACACCGCCGGAAGATGCTCGCGGGTCGTCTGCACGGCCACCGTCACCTCGCCCGGATCTCCCGAGATGCGCAGCCGGGCGCGATGCTTGTCAAGCGAGTCCTGCAGTTCCTGATACGAAAGCTGCTTCGTCCCGCGCATCAGCAATTCCGGCAGCAGGTCAGCCGCTTTGGCCATGCCCTGAAGATTCTGCTCATTTCCGTACTTCAGCTTGATGTTGATGTTGACCGCCTGCCCGCGTGTCTTCTTTTCGAGCAACGCCACAGGAACTCCCGATGGCAGTTTCTCCCGCCGCGTGCGGCTTTCGATGTTCTCCGGCGTGACCTCAAACGCCTCACCGACCGCGGTCGCGGCACGTCCCTTGTAGCCCCCGAGCGCCGACGCGAGATCCGGCACTTCGGGAACCGGAGAACGGTCGGGCGATTTCGTCGGCAAGAACTGGCCGATCGTCCGGTTGTCGGACTTCAAGTACAGTTTGGCTACCCGCTTCACGTCTGCCGCGGTCACTTTTTCCAGCCGGTCGCGATGCAGAAAGTAGAGCCGCCAGTCTCCTTGGGCCGCCCACTCGCTCAATTGGATCGCCAAACGCGACGTGTCGGCAGCGGCCAGTTCGCGAAACTTCAACAAGATCTGACGAACGCGTTCGACGTCTGCTTCCGTGACCCCCTTCTCGACAACTTCATCAACCGTGTCGATCATGCCGTCGAGGACGATGTCCGGCTCGTTCCCCTGCGCAACTTCCGTCAACAGCAGCATGATGGCGGGGTCGTGCCACGAATAGGCCACTCCGGTCACACTCGATGCCTTCTTTGTCTCGACGAGTGCCTTATACAGCTTGCCGGATGACTCCGCCGTCAGCGTCCCCTCCAGGATCTCGACAGCGGGAAAATCGGGATGCCCGCCGGAGGGAATATGGTACGCCAGTCCGACAACCGCGACGTCTCCCACGCGCCGCAGGCGGACCAATCGCTCGCCGTCTTGCGCGGGCTCTTCGGTATACGTTGCATTCAACTTGCGTGACGGACGCGGAATCACTCCGAAATACTTGTTGATAAGGGCGAGCGCCTTTTCGGTGTCGAATGTACCCGCGACGACGAGCATCGCATTGTCGGGCTGATAGAACCGGCGATAGAACTCCTTGAGGTTCTCGACCGGCACTCGTTCGATGTCGGCCCGATTGCCGATCGTCGATTTGCCATAGTTGTGCCATTCGAAGGCGACGGCGACCATCCGCTGTTCCAGAATCGCCATCGGATCGTTTTCGCCCCGTTCAAATTCATTGCGGACAACGCTCATTTCCTTCGCGAGTTCACTGCCGAGGATCTTGCTGTTCATCATGCGGTCGGCTTCAAGATCGAGCGCAAATTCCAAATTGTCGTCGCCGGCGGGGAGGGTCTCGAAATAGTTCGTGCGATCGACCCAGGTCGTGCCGTTCATTCGTGCGCCGCGCGCCTTGAGTGCACCGGGAATGTCTTCGTGCCGGGGAGTTCCCTTGAACAGCATGTGTTCCAGCAGGTGCGCCATCCCCGCCTCGCCGTAACCTTCGTGCCGTGAGCCGACGAAGATCGTCAGGTTGACAGTGACGGTCGGCTTGGAGGAATCCGGGAAGAGCAGCACCTGCAGTCCATTCTCCAGGCGGTATTCGGTAATCCCCTCGATTGATGAGACCTTTTTGATTCCCGCCGGCTCGGCTGCGTCGAGTGCTAAAATTCCGCGCAGCACCGCGATCATCGCAACGAGGGGGATGTAACATTTTCGAAGCATGGTTGAGATCCTTCGTGGTTCTTGGCGATTCTCCGGAGTTCAATGCAGACTGATTGTAACGCACGCCGTGCGGTCCGCCATCCTGAATGCTAGGCGAATTCACTCTTCGGGAATTCCGTCCGGAGCATGGAAATTCCCCAGCGCAGACAGCGAACACTCAACACGCCGCACACAACCCCCAGCACGAAGAACAAGTACGGAAAGAAGTTCAGTCCGGTGCACTCGATCTGCAAACTGGGGCGGTCGGATTTGAGAAAGCTATTGATCTGTTCCGCCATGTCCTCCGGTACCGTGTCGTAGACTCCCGGCAGTTCATTGTTGTCGCGACGATGCACGACGACGCGATCCGGCCGTGCCTGCACGGCATGATCCACCTGCGGCAGTATTTGTCGAGAACTCTCGACTCGATCCCACCAGGCGGTCGTGCGGCGAATGAGCGCGACCTCGCCATTGTCGGCTCGCTGTAACTCAAATGTCAGTCGGCCCACTGAATACACCGAAGCAAGGAACATTCCCATCGAGCCGAGCCCGAGCATCACGGTCGAGGTGAACGGCCCTCTGCCATTCGAGTCGGAGGGGAAATCTCGTTTGGGAGAAGGGAGCAGCAGATCCAGCCCGCAAACGGCGCCGAGCAAGAAACCAATGCCGGCACCAAGGCTCGTCCAGAGGAAACCTGGAAACCGGCTGCCAATCCCTCCGCCAATCAACGCGCCGACGACGGCTCCAATACCGAGCGCCCAACGCCACGAACGGAGAAGAGGGGGATTCATCTTGAAAACCTATTGTTCGCTGTCGGAATAGCGGGCCGACAAATTAACCACAAAGGGCACGAAGGAGAGAATGAGAATGCCTCCGTGATCATCCGTCGATTCTCGCCGGTTCTCCGCGTGTTTTGTGATCTTCGTGGTTATGTTCCCCTGATGAACTTCCGCCACATCGGCCCCGCGTAGCCCACGACAATCCCCACGATCAGTCCGACGCCGTGGGCGGCGTTTGCGACAAAATCGATCCATGGGGTCATGCAGAAAAAAAACCAGCCGACCATCGTCACAACGGTGTTCGGCGGCATGTAAAAGCCGGCGTTGGGATCGTGGCGACTTTTCATCCACACATAGCCGAACAGACCGTACACCACCCCCGACATCCCGCCGAAGATCGGCGGATGCCAGATCGGGCTCCAGGCCTTCCAGTAGTACTGGCCGAGGTTCGACGCCACTGCCGTGAAAAGCACGAACAATGCAAATCGCAGGCTGCCGCGGCGCATTTCGACCGCGGTCCCCAGTTGATACAGCCACATTCCGTTAAAAAGAATGTGTAGAAAGTTCATGTGCATGAAAATCGGGGAGACGAGTCGCCACACTTCACCGTTGCGCAACCCGTTCATCAACGACATCTCGGGCAAGCCATTGCGGATGGTGATCGGCGCCATCAAAACACGTTCCGTCAACGGTTCCTTGAGGCTTCCGAATTTCGTTCCCGCGGTGATCAACACGCAGAACATCAACAGTCCGATTGTCACCGGGCAGCGCGAGGTCACCGGCTTTCGCCATTCTTCGCGGACATTCACCACGCGGCGGCGTGCTTTGATCGCTTCGTTGACGGACCGATCGCGGATTTCCGCCGCGGCATGATTCGCCTGTTGATACTTTGCTCCCTGCGGATCGGCGATAAACGCGGCCAACTCCTCGCGCGCCTTTTCGAGTGTGTCTTCGTCGTAGACCCAGACCAGCCACCCGTAGTTCCCTTCCTCAATGCTGGCCTGAATTCCCTCCGTCAGCAGATAGTCGGAAAATCGCCGGGCGGAAGATTCGTCGGGAAGTGTGCCGATCTGTCGCATGAAAGTGGTCTTTTCTCCAAACACAGACGGGATGCGTGCGTCCTACTGCTGCGAACATGGTGATGCAAATCGGCGAGAACTGAAGTCCATGAGGGCGAGACATCCATCCTGCCGCTCTGTTCGAACAATTCTCGCCGTGCGGGCTCCGCAGCCAACTTTCGGAAGGGGTTACCTTCCGCGGAATCCGAATCGCACTAACTCCGTGGCAACTCTTGACCGTCTTTTAGCCGACCGCCGTTTCGCTTACCAGTGCAGCTCGACGATGTCCTTGTCGTGCAGCACATGTTCGCGGCCGACACTTTGCCCATCGTGCGCGCTCGTCCCCCACACCTTCGCGAATTTCAGCTTCTCGGCCATCTCGCGGTGAACCTTGAGCGCGAGATCTTCCACGGTCCCCTGATTGGGGATCGTGAAAGGATCGTCAGTTTCAGCGGGACGTCCCGGCTTCTTCGTATAAACGCGGATCACGCCGAGCAGCTGGTAGATGCGCTCCCGCAATTTCTCTTTGGATTCCGGCCGGTCGAATTCGACTCGAAGCGTTGCAAACGAAGTCGGCACCAACTCAGAAAAATAAGCCAGCCGGTCGTCGCAGCCGGGATCTTGGCCGTGCGTCACAACCAATAAAGTTTTGACGCGGACCGCCGAGAAATCGTCGTCGACAAATCCCGACTCCATCCCCAGAAACGTCTTACGGGTGCCCAATTGGTGGATGACCACCGCCGTCTCGTCCGGCGCATCGTCGCTGGAGCCGTCCATCACCAGCAGCACGAGATCCGCCGAACGAACAAACCCGGTGATATATGGCTCGAAATGCGTGTCGGTGATCGGCGGCGTGTCGATCAACTGCACTTTGGCATCTTCCCACGGCATCATGCCCGGGAGCGGCTCGCGCGTCGTGAAGGGGTAGGGGGCGACTTCGGGAGTCGCGTGGGTCAACTCGGCCAGCACTCGGCTCTTCCCCGCATTGGGAGCGCCGATCAGAATCACCTGCCCCGCCCCTTGTCGTGGAAAGCGATAGCTGCGTCCCTTCTTCGGGGCTTTCGCTTCGCTTTCCTGCTCGCTGCGAGCCGTTTTGAGCCGGCTCTTGAGGTCGGCCTGCAGCTTCTCCGTCCCCTTGTGTTTGGGGATCAGCTGCAGCATCTGCTCGAGACAATCGACCTGTTCCTGCGGCGTCTGCGCGCGGCGATACGCCTCTTCCGCCTTCTGATACTGCGGCGTCAGATTTGCGGGCATGCGTCACGCTCCGCGTTGCGCGCGGTCGCCTCCCTGGCGAGCATCAATTCCCTCCCGCGTTACTCCCGTTCTTTTCGGTCGCTCCGGTCACCGGGGTTACCGCATTGAACCGGCTCGTTTCCAGAAACGCGAACAGGTCCGCGATTTCCTCCAGCGACAGCTCGTCGAGCAAGCCGACCGGCATGACCGAGATTTTCGAGGGCATATTTTCCTCGATCTTCGTTTTCGGGATCTCCAGCTTCGTGGCGTCCGAAAGGAGCAGGACCAGCTTGTCGCTGTTCTCGTTCCCTGGTACCGGCATGCCAACGTGCACGAGCCCGTCGACCGTCACCACCTGCACCATGCGGTACTGGTCGGAGATCACCTGCGACGGATGCACGAGCGACTCGATGATTTCCTTTCGTTGAAACCGGCGGCGAACCGACGTGAGATCGGGACCGATCGTTTCCCCTTCCTTGTCGAAGCGGTGGCACTGCACGCACTTTCCCTTCGTGAATATTTTGTGGCCCCGTTCCACGTCGCCGGCCTTTCCCTTCGCATCCTGCTCCAGAAATGCGACCAGCGTGTCGAACGTGTATTTCGATTTCTGCGGATCGACGGCGGGCAACTCGGCCGGCGGGGCCTGCGGGAACTTCTCGGCGTACCACTGCTGATAATGCGTGAGCGCTTTCGCCGCGTCTTCACCACCGTCGCTGCCGCTCCACTTCTTGAGCACTTCAGCCGCGGCCTTGCTGCCGCGGTCCCCCAGCTTCAGACCGGCGAGGATCACGGCGCGATACTCCTCTGGCTTGGTCGGCTTCACATCCAATTTGCGAAGCGCTCCCAAACAGAGCTGCATGGTTGTGTCGTCGGCGAACGTCAGCGTGCGGACGAGGATCGGCCAATCTTCCGACACCGGATTGCCGGCGATGGCCCGCGCCAACTGATCGCGCTGATCGGGATGCTTCTCGAACAGTTCGCGGAATAGCGCGCGGGTCGCGGGAGATGTGCTCTTGCTGAAGGACTCTGTCGCGACGGCAATCAATTCCTCGCGCCCTTTCTGCGGCCCGGAATCTGCTCCTTCAAGAATCCCGCCGACCACGCGCTCGTAATCGGTCACCTGCTCGGGAGTGCTGTTGCGAACAATCAACCCGGCTGCGTAGGGATGCTTCGGCCACGATTCGAGGAACTGCTTTCGTTCATCGGGCGTGAAGACTTCCAACGTTGCCCCCACAATGTTCGCCAGGTATGGAGTCAGGCTGTGTCCCCCTTCCCAGTCGCGCGTCCCTTCGTACCAAGCGAGCAGGCGCTGCTTATGGTCGGTCGTCCAGCCGGTTTTCAGATAACGGAGCACCAGTGCGTAGTGCATTTGCTTGGCTTCGGTATCGGCGGTTTCCATCTGGCGGACGAGCTTGTCGACCGCGCCCGGCACCTGCAACACGGCGAGAATCCGCGCGGATTCCGCATCCATCTCCGCATTGCCGGTCGGGAACTCGCCGAGCAGCTTCTGGCCGATCGCATCGGCATTGCCGCCGCGCGCTCCCGCCAGGAGGGCCAATTGAGACATTCGTATCGCGTCCATCTTCTGCTCGGGGCTCAGTTCTCCCCGCTTACCGGCAAGCAATTCGTTGCAAATCGACAACGCCTGTTCCGCCGATCCCTTTGCGTCGCGGCGATAGAGCGCCAGCAATCCCAGCAGCGCGACTTCCGGGTTATGCGATGACAGGACCGCTTCCCGCCATTGCTCCGCGGGGATTCGCTCCAGTGCCAACCGGGCCGAGAACCGCAGCCAGCGATCGCTGCTTTCGAGGGCGGCGATCAGCGGCTTGAGGGGCGCGGGCAGCCCGCTGCGGACAAAAGCTTCACACGCGCGGCGGCGCACAGCCGGATTCAATTCGGTGCTGAGTACATTCTCCAACGCTTTTTGCGCCGTTGCGTTGTTGTGATCACCCAGCAGATGCGTTGCAAACGCACGGACATGCGCGTCGCTATCAACCGATGCCGCCGCCAACTGATCGACCGTCGGTTTGGGACCGTACTGCGCCAGCAGCGACAACGCCCGCATCTTTTCATCAGGCATGCCGCCGTTCACCACTTCTGCCAGCCGCTTGCCCCATTCATCCTTCGACTTCTCTTTCACCTGGCTGATGATCTCGGCCGCCCACGGAGCCTGGTATTGCGGCAGATGGAGCACGTCGTCGATCGTCTCGGCCTTCGCGACGTTCGCAGGCAGCGACGAGCACTTCACCCGGTACACGCCCCCTTCCGTGCCGCGTCCGCCGGTGCAGAAGACCATCGTTCCATCTTTATCAATGCCGAGATCCGCCACGTTGAGCGGATTGCCGCTCACCAGCGTCTCGAACTCGCCGGCGTACGTTGCTCCTTGAGGTTTCAGGCTGACCGAAAGAATCCGTCCCATCGACCAGTCGCAGACGATGAATGCACCCCGGTATTTTTCCGGGAATTGCGAGTGTTCGTAGAACACCACACCGGTCGGCGATCCGCGGCCGACATCGACCGTGCCGGGGAGCGAATCAAAATAAGACGCGGGCCATTTCGCCGCTCCGGACCGCCAGCCGAACTCCGCGCCGGGAATACAGTGATTCACGCGGATGGGGCGATACCACGGCATGCCGACGTCCCATTCCATGTCGCTGTCGAAGGTGAACATCTCGCCGTAGGCGTTGAACGCAAAGTCGTATTCATTGCGGAAACCGTTCGTTTCACACCACCATTTTTTTCCGTCGGGGGTGAGCCGCCAGATTGTTCCCCCCGGAGCTTTGATCCCCACCGCGTGACCGCGGGCATCCTCGAATTTTGGTTCGAGCAGGTAACCTTCGTAATAATCGCGGACAAGCGTGTTCGGTTCCGGCTCCTGGGTAATCCAGGAGTGGTTCCCCAAGTTGTTATACAGCCAACCGTCCGGACCGTAGACAATCTGGTGCGGGCCGTGGTCGCCGATCCCACCCTTGTAGGTATAGATCAACTCCTCTTTATCGGCGACGTCGTCATGATTTTGGTCCGGGAGTCGGAACAACCCCGTCACTTTATCCTTTCCTTCTCCCATCTCGCCCGCCGCGTAGAGGTCGTCGAAGACCATGCAAAGTCCCTGACAATTGCGGACCTGCTTGCTGTACTCGACCCCCTTGTCGTAGGTGCCGTCACCATTCTCGTCGATCAGGCTCAAAATCGGTCCGCGCTCGCGCGAGACGAGCAGCCGCCCGCGATTCCCCCATGACATCGCGATCAATGAGCCAACCAAATTCGGCTCGGCGATCCGCACAATCTCGAACCCTTGGGCCACTTCATAGCGGTCGAGATAGGTGTCCTTCAGGACGAGCCCTTTCCACGGTGACTCCGCGTGCGACGCGAGGACTTTCACTTCCTGCCATCCCTCGCCGGCGAATTTCGGCGTTTTGATCCAGTCGTCAGTGGTTGGGGCTGTCGTCGTGGAGCGCCATCCGGAACCGGTGTCGAATGGAATCGATTGCCCCCCTTGCCCGCGCACTTCGCCGTCCAAAAAGAGCCCCGCCTTGCCCGATTTGTTCTCGGCTTCCACGGCAATGATATTCGGACCGCGTTCAACAATGCCGTTGAGATTGAACCGGAACAGCTTCTCGCCCCCTCCTTCGCCGATTCGCTTGCCGTTCACCCACAGGACAAAATGATCGTCGCAGACGACCCGAGCCGCCCCGGTGGAAGGCTCGTCGGCTCGCACCTCGCGGCGAAACCAGACCTTGCCGGCGGGTGCCTCCTCAGCCGGGTTACCAGCGTTGTGCCAGATCCACTTCGCGTCATAATTTTCCGTCCCCTGAGCCAACAGGTTTGCAGCCGAACAGAGCGAGACGACCGACAGGGATACGGCAAGCCAGCGATTCATGGAAAACTCCCTGGAGAGCAACGGGCACGCGGGAAGACAAAGGTGGGACAATAACCTGTGGAACATGCAGCAGATCGGAACGCCACGCCGCAGCTTCGCGGACTTGGCTGCCGGCAAGGAACTTCCGCTCACTTTTCCGGACACCTCATACTAACCGGGTCGGGGACCGGACGCAAAGCGTGCACGGGGGGACGGGGCTAAGTCCGCCAACCGCCCGTTCGATTGGGAGAATACCGAAAAGTGGCTGTTAATCCGGCTACTTCTTATGCAGTTGTCTGGAGTGTGCAGATCATCATGGGAGCCTGCGGGATGTCCGGTCCATTGCAAGACAAGAAAATCGTCATCTCCGGCGGGAGCGGCTTTGTCGGAGTCTCCCTCGCTCACCATCTGGCCGAGCGCGGTGCGTCGGTGGTGATTCTTTCCCGAAGCAGACCAAAGTTGGCCGGTCCGTGGCGGCATTGCTCGTGGGATGGCCGAACGCTCGGGCCTTGGGGGGATGAACTGAACCAAGCCGCCGGATTGGTCAATCTCGCCGGGCGCAGCGTCGCCTGCGTCAAGACACCGGACCATCAAGACGAGATTCTCCGTTCACGCGTGGAGTCGACGCGGGTTCTCGGTGCCGCGCTGCGGACGATCGATTCGCCACCCCCGACGTGGGTGCAGATGAGCACGGCGCACATTTACGGAGACCCCCCGAGTGAGATCTGCACGGAAGAGTCTCCCTTCGGATACGGACTGGCACCGTACGTCGGATGTGCCTGGGAAGAGGCCTTTCGCGAAAGCATCTTGCCCACGCAGCGCGGTGTCGTCCTGAGAACCGGATTCGTTCTGGGACGCAACCGAGGTGCGGGGGGCGGCGCGTTGGAAACGCTTGCCAAGCTGACTCGCGCCGGGCTTGGCGGAAGGGTCGGCAGCGGAGCACAGGGGATGAGTTGGATTCATGAGACTGATTTGAATCGCCTCATCGAACGCGGCCTGACCGAAACGCGTATGGAAGGAGCGTATGTGGCCTCGGCCCCTCACCCGGTTTCACAAGCCGAGTTCAGCCGCGAACTGCGCCGCGCGCTCCGCATCCCCATTGGCCTGCCGGCCGCGGCGTGGATGGTGCGGTTCGGCGCCCGGTTCTTCTTGCGGACCGATCCGGAACTCGCCCTCTATGGACGCTACGTCGTGTCGAAGCGGCTGGACGAGGAAGGATTCAAATTCCGGTATCGCTACGTCCGCGATGCGTTCCAGGCACTATTGGACAACGTGGCATGAACGGTGGCGGAATGTCGTGTCGGTTCGAACCAGATAAATCCAGGACTAAGCCACACCCTGTCTGCCAGCGTCGACTTTTCGGCGACCATGTCCATGAGATGCCAGTGCAATTCAGAGTAAGAACTGCCCGTTGACGCATCTCAAAAAGCGCGGTGGAATGATCCTTGGGCTGGGTCGCA
>CAZVJA010000110.1:0-16500 GCA_964626885.1 uncultured Planctomycetaceae bacterium
AGCCAGCAGTGGCACCTCCGGAATTCCTCAACTTCTTCACACCGCACGCTCACGCAAAACCGTGGGCACAACAGAGGAGCGACCGCACTGCTGAGTAAATCAGAAGCGGTCGGGCGGCTTGTTCTCGGACAGAATTCCACACCGGCGTTTCTCGCTGCTGGACCAGCCAGCAGTGGCACCGACTCGAGAGTTTCGGCACCGCTGGGCAAGCCGGCAGTGGCACACACACTTGGCTTCCCAACACACAGCGACCATTCCACCGCGTTTTGCGAGATGCGTCAACGGGCAACTGCATGCAATTCTCGCGGGCATCTCGTTAAGAACTTATCGGCCCCGAGGGACCAACATCCGCTATCCGTGACACGTCGGCGAAACGCCCGTCCCTTCTGTCGGCAGCTGGGATCGGCCCTGTCGGGGTGCGTTCAGCGGGCGGGGAGCCGTCTGGCGAATTGCAGAAATTCGCGATCGAGCTGTTGCAGATCTTCGCCGAATACCTTCTGAAATTCTTTGAGAGTCGCATCCGGGGCGCCGAAGATGAGGGGCTCTTTTTTCGAGATGCGCTGCAGAAATTCCGCGTATTCCTTGGGATGTTTCTTGATGAGGAAATAGGTGAGTGCCCAGGCTTCGGCGTAGGTTTCTCCGGTTTGTTGCGGATCAGAGGCGAACCGTTTGCCGTCGGAGATGAGCGTGGCCAAGCTGTCGGGTTTGCGCCGCTGTCGCACGAAATTCTGAAATGTGCGCAGACGCTGTTTGTTGAGCGCGCCGATGGTCCGCCAGCCGGTGCGGCTTTTGAGATCGGGCGTTTCGCAATACATTGCCAACCCTTCGGTCAGCCAGAGGGGGTTGTCGGCCAAACGCGTGTGCAGGCCACAGTTGAAGGCGATCTGGTGCGTCGCCTCGTGGACAATCGTGGCGACGTTGTAGGCCGAGGTCTGCATCCGATCGTGAATATCGATTTTTTTTCCCGATGCAGTCGGTGACGAGCCGTCGGCCGTGAGGTCGTACAGCACGATGCGATTCGATAGCACCCAGTAATACCCATGCGAGTCTCGGGCCTGCTCTCCCCCCTGCTTGAAGGCGTGCTCCGCGAACAACGTCTTGTTGGGAAAGACGAGCGCGACCAGCGGAAACTCCGGTTCATGCAGATCTATTTTTTGCGTGCGGCAGAAATCAAAGAACCCTTTGTACAACGACTCGAATGTCTGCCCGCACCATTCGGCATAGTCGAGATCAGCGCCGCCGGAGGCAATCAGAAAGTGCTTCGTCCTGGCAAAGATGAGCTGGAAGCCCAGTTCTTTCTGAACTTGGACAGCGATTTCGTCCATCGAGAAGGGAGAGAACTCGCGGTCCGTGTCTTCCCGTTGGGTCAGTTGCTTGGGAGTAATGTTCCACAACTGCCCATCGCGCCCGAGCAGAAGAATTCCGCCGTCTTGCGCGGTAACGATAATCTTCCCCTCGACCGTCAGATCCTCTTTGAACGCCGGGTGAGAAAATGTCGCTTTGATGACCGGTTCCGCGGCGATCACAGATTCAGGAGCGGCGGCAACAACGAGGGTGAACAACAGGGAACCCAACCCAACCGAAACCCAGTGATACGCACGACTGCTTCGCGGCCCAACAGGGGAGCAGCCCTGTTCAGAAGGAAAGCTTTGCTCCGTGTTTTGGCGGAGTAATCGCATTTGTCCCTGATATTCCGATGCTGGAGGAATCCCACGGAAACAGACGTACGGTCGTTGGAGAGGATGCTGATATTTTATCGAATTTGAGGAAGATCTTCGCAGCGAATTCGCGAGAATTCATTGCTCCTTTACAATGCGGGAGGCAATCGGTCGGGTTGTTCCGACCAGGGGCAAGGCCTACGATGGCCCTAGCGGCACCTGATCCGGTGCATCGACGACGCATCGCCGGAAAGAACATCTGTTTCTGAACAGACGAAAGCATCTCCATTGGTGAACGATCACGCACGACCGCCAGACTCTTCGGCTCAGCACTCGAAGCGCGCGCCGAATCGATTAAGCGGCGAGACGAGTCCCTATCTGCTGCAGCACGCCTACAACCCGGTGGACTGGTACCCGTGGGGGGACGAGGCAATCGGGACAGCGCGCAAGCTCGACCGGCCGATCTTCCTCTCCATCGGGTACAGCGCCTGCCACTGGTGCCACGTCATGGAGCACGAGAGCTTCGAGAATGACGGCATCGCGGCGCTGATGAACGCGCACTTCGTGAACATCAAGGTCGACCGGGAAGAACGCCCCGACCTCGACCAGATCTACATGAGCGCGGTGACCGCGCTGACGCGCCGCGGCGGTTGGCCGATGTCGGTGTTCCTTACCCCGGATCTCAAACCGTTCTTCGGCGGCACGTATTGGCCCCCCGACGCGCGGATGGGAATGCCCGGCTTTCGCGATGTGTTGCAGAAGGTGCGCGAGGCGTGGGTCGAACGGCGCGACGACGTGCAGCGCGGCGCGGAGGAACTGACCGGCGCCGTGGTGATGATGTGCACGCCCGAAGTCGATCCGAGTCCTCTCGTGCCGGAGATGCTCAAAAACGCCGAGCGCTCCTTGCTCCGCGCTGCGGATCGGCAACATGGGGGATTCGGCAGCGCGCCGAAGTTCCCGCATCCGATGGACCTGCGCGTGCTGCTGCGCTGCTGGAGGCGGTTCGGGCATGAAGATGCCCTGGCGGTCGTGCGGCTGACGCTCGACAAGATGGCGAGCGGGGGGATTTACGATCACCTCGGCGGCGGGTTTCATCGATATTCGACCGACGCCCATTGGCTGGTGCCGCACTTCGAGAAGATGCTCTACGACAACGCCCTGCTGGTGCCGGTGTATCTCGAAGCCTATCAGATTACTCATGACGAGAACTACGCCCGCGTCGCGTGCGAAACGCTCGATTACGTGCTCCGCGAAATGACGCACCCTGAGGGCCCGTTCTACAGCACGCAGGACGCCGACAGTGAAGGGGTCGAAGGGAAGTATTTCGTCTGGTCCGAGCGGGAAATCGTTGAGCTGCTCGGAGCCGAGGAGTCCCACCTGTTCAAGTACTGTTACGACGTCTCGGCCGATGGGAACTGGGAGGGAGAGAACATTCTCAACCGGGTGAAGACGCATGGCCAGGCGGCGAAGATGCTCGGCTTGTCGGAAGAGAAACTGCACGCAGTCCTTGCAGGCTGCCGAGAGAAACTGTTCGCGGCACGTTCGAGGCGGATCGCTCCGGGACGAGATGAGAAAGTCCTCACCTCCTGGAACGGGCTGATGATCGCAGCGATGGCGTTCGGCGCGCGGGTACTCGGGGATGAAAAGTATCTGCAGGCGGCGCGAAAGGCTGCCGACTTCCTGCTATCGAATTTGCGTGATGCCTCGGGTCGATTACTGCACACGTTCAAGGATGGCCGCGCGCGGCTGAATGCCTATCTGGACGACTACGCATGCCTTATCGATGGACTCGTCGAGCTCTATCAGGCGGGCTTTGATGCCCGTTATCTGGAATCAGCACTCAATCTCGCGGAGATGCTCGTCGAGCAGTTCCGCGACTCGGATGCGGGGGGATTCTTCTACACGTCCAACGATCACGAAGAGTTGATCGCACGGCAGAAGGATTCTCAAGACAACGCGACGCCGTCGGGGAACGGCATGGCAGCCACGGCTCTCTTGAAACTGGCGCGACTCTGTGGGCGAGCCGATCTCGAAAAAGGTGCGGTTGAGACGTTGACAATGCTCTCGGGACAACTGGCCCGCATTCCGATGGCGGCGGGGCAGTCGCTGATCGCGCTCGATTCTCTGCTCGGCCCGGCACATGAAGTCGTGCTTGTTTCGGGAGACGATGCCGCCGGAGCCGAAGAACTTCGGCAATCGCTGAACGGTGCATTCCTGCCGAACGTGGCAGTGCTGAGACGACCGGCCAACGTGACTGACGAGGCGCTCCCGTCGGCGTTGCGGGAACAGCTGGTTGGAAAGATTGCCGTCGATGGGCGCGCGACGGCGTACGTCTGCGAACGGGGAACCTGCCACGCGCCGGTGACAAATGTCGATGCAATGCTGGCGATGGTCGGTAAGTGATCGCGATTCGCGCTTACCGAGAGACTTGCCACGTGATGCTTGTGTTGACCATCGCGGAATGCCGTTGCCCTGTTACGCGATAATGTCGTGCACCACTTCGCCGTGGACGTCGGTCAGGCGGAAGTCGCGGCCGGCGTAGCGATAGGTCAGCTTCAGGTGGTCGAGACCCAGCAGGTGCAGCATTGTCGCGTGCAGGTCGTGCAGATGGACTTTGTTCTCGACGGCGTAATAGCCGTAGTCGTCGGTCGCTCCGTGGCGGATGCCGGGCTTCACGCCTCCGCCGGCCAGCCACATGGTGTACCCCTGCGGGTTGTGGTCCCGGCCGTCATCCCCTTGCGCGACCGGAGTGCGGCCGAACTCGCCTCCCCACAGCACGAGCGTGTCTTCCAGCAAGCCGCGCTGTTTGAGATCCTTGAGGAGCGCGGCGATTGGCTTGTCGACTTCGAGGGCGTTATTGGCGTGATCGCGCCGCAGCCCGCCGTGCTGATCCCACTTGTAGCTGTGCGTGCATTGAATGAATCGCACGCCGCGCTCCGCGAAACGGCGGGCCATCAGGCATTGCCGACCGTAGTTCCGCGTGACCGGGTCGTTCAAGCCGTACGCCTCCTGCGTCTCCTTCGATTCGTCAGCCACGTCCTGCAGCTCCGGCGCGGCGGTCTGCATACGGAACGCCAGTTCGAAGGCGTTGATCCGCCCCTCGAGCGCGAGGTCGGGCCCGGTACTCGCGAGTTGCTTGTCGTTCATTTGACGGACGAAGTCGAGCTCGACCCGCTGCACGTCGCGCGGGAGCTTGTCGAAGTTTTGAATGAACGGAATCTTCGCCTGGTCGGACGGAGTGCCGGCATTTCCCAGCGGCGTGCCGTGGTAGACCGCCGGCAGAAACGCGGAGCTGTAGGCATTAACGCCGCCGTGGGTGAGCGTCGGGCAGATGGTGATGTAGCCGGGGAGATCGTCATTCTCGGTCCCGAGCCCGTAACAGATCCAGGAACCCATGCTCGGGCGGACGAACGTGTCGCTGCCGGTGTGAAGTTCCAACAGCGCGCCGCCGTGCCGAGAGTTCGAGCCGTGCATGCCGTTGATGATGCAGAGGTCGTCAACGCATTCCGCCACATGCGGGAAGAGCGCGCTGACCCACGCGCCGCTCTCGCCGTACTGGCGGAACTTCCAGGGGGATTTCAGCAGGTTGCCGGTCGAAGAAGAGAAGACCCGCGGCTTGGAGAACGGCAGCGGCTTGCCGTGGTCCCGCTCCAGCAACGGCTTGTAGTCGAACGTATCGACCTGCGACGGCCCGCCGTGCATGAACAGGAAGATGACCCGTTTCGCTTTCGGGGCGAACAACGGCTGCTTCGGCGCGAGCGGATTCTCGGCCCGTGCCTGCGACTGCAACAGCGACCCGAGCGCCAGCGATCCGAACCCGGTGGCACTCATCCGCAACAGATCGCGACGGGAGTAAACCGGCGTATAATCGTTACATCCGCAGGACATTGTCAGGCTCATTCTGTTTTGCGATCGGGTGCCACTGGCGGCTTGCCCGCCAGGGTGGCTTTGCACGGGCAGACAAGCTGCCCGTGGCACTCAAAATCAATCCCTACAGGTGGTTTCAAAACTGGGAGGGCGAGGCTCCCGCCGAGCCGCTACGTCCGAAAGCCTTTGGTTGTGGCGGCTCCACAGGAGTGTCGCCCTCCCAAATGCAAGGATTTGAAACCACCTTTACTCCACATACAAAAACTCATTCGCCGAGAGGACCGCGCGGCAAAGTCCCTGCCAGGTGCGGGTTCGTTTTTCTTGTTCATTGCCGATATCTGACGGCAGCGCCGCTTGATACGTCTTGAGAAACGCGATCGCGCCAGAAGTTTCGTCGTCGGTCGGCAAGCGCCCATAAGCCCGTTCAAAGATCGCCGCGATTCGCGCGGCGTCGGTTTGCAATTCGCCGTTACCGAGCAACCTGTCGGCCCAATGCCGCGTCTCGGTAGCCGTCAATTCACTGTTCATCATAAAGAGCGCCTGCGGGGCGACGGTCGTGCTGCCGCGCTCGCCGTTCGAGGTCGTCGGGTCGGGAAAATCGAACGCCTGGAACACCTCGTAGAGGGCGCTTCGCACAACCGGCAAATAGACCGACCGCCGAGCTGTTTGATAGACAACCGGGTTGACGTTGGCGGTGCTGGTGACGTAGTTGCGATTGGGCGTGGTAAGCAGCGTGCCAGTCATGGTCCGATCGAGCGAACCGCCGCAGGCGAGAATCGCGTCGCGGATCTCTTCGGCTGAAAGTCGCCGGCGATCCATCCGCCACAGCAGGCGGTTCTCGGGATCGACCGCCGCGGCCCCCTCGTTGTAGCGCGTGCTCATCTGGTAAGTCGATGAGAGGAGAATCATCCGGTGCAATTGCTTCTCCGACCAGCCGCTCCTCATGAACGTGACGGCGAGATGATCGAGCAGCTCCGGGTGGGTCGGCGGTTCTCCCAGCAGGCCGAAGTTGTCGGCGGTGCGAACCAGCCCCGCACCGAAGTGGGCCCGCCAGACGCGGTTCACGAAGACTCGCGCGGTGAGTGGATGCCGACTGCTCGTCAGCCAGCGCGTCAGTTCCAGCCGGCCGGTCGAATCGTTCCCAATCGACGGCGCGGATTCGTCAGCCATGATCTTCGGGAAGCGGCGTGGTGCCTCCGGTCCCTGGGTGACATGGTTCCCGCGGAAATGAATCCGCACGTTCTGCGGTTTTTCGAGTGAGACCGCCATCACCTCTGGAATCTTCGGGAGCGATTCCTCGAGCGATTTCTTTTTCGCTTTCAGTTCTTCGAGGTTCGCCGAGTTCCCCCCCGCTTCGCCGACCTTCTTGATTTCGGCATCGACGGAGGCGATCTCCTTCCGCCCGGCGTTCAGTTGTTCCACTTGTTCGGGGGTAGCCAGCGGACGTTCCTGCCAGCGGGCGACGACGCTGAAATTCTCCATCGTCTTCGTCGATTTGAAGATGCCGGCCAGCGCGTAGTAGTCGGCCATCGAGACCGGATCGAATTTGTGATCGTGGCAGCGGGCGCAGCCGAACGTCATGCCGAGCACCGCTTTTCCCGTCGTCTCGATCTGCTCGTCGATGATGTCCATCTGCATCTTCATCGGGTCATCTTCCGCAAGCATCTTCGCGGCGATCACCAGGTACCCGGTAGCAGTGAGACGCTCGAACAACGGCGTTGGGTCGTTTTCGGGAAGCAGGTCGCCGGCGAGCTGCTCGACAAGAAACCGGTCGTACGGCTTGTCGGCATTGAACGCGGCGATGACGTAGTCGCGGTAGCGGAACGCGTTCGCATAGGCGAGGTTTTCATCGAGCCCGTTCGAGTCGCCGTACCGTGCGACATCCAACCAATGCCGCCCCCACCGCTCGCCGTAATGGGGAGAGGCGAGCAGACGATCGACCACCCGCGCGAAAGCCACGGGGGATTCATCCGCCAAAAAGTCGCGAATCTCCTCGGGAGTCGGCGGCAAGCCGGTGAGGTCGAAAGTCACCCGGCGAATCAGCGCGCGGCGATCGGCCGGCGGCGCGGGCTCGAAGCCGGCTGCTTCGAGACGGGCGAGCACGAACGCGTCGATTGATGAAGTCACCCAGTCGGTCCGCTTTACGACCGGCAACGGATGATCGACCGGCGGCCGGAACGCCCAGAACTCGGTTTGCTTTTTGGTGAACTTCGGATCGAGCAGCGATTGCTCGGCGCTCGCGGCGGCGTTAGCGGGTGTTCCTTCGGCCGACTTTTCCTGGGGCCACGGTGCTCCCATCTTCACCCAGGCGGTGAGCGCTTCGATTTCTTTTTGCGGAATCTTCGACTTCGGCGGCATGTGAAGCTGGTCGGCGTGATTCACCGCCAGAATCATCAGGCTATGCTCCGGATCGCCCGGCGCGATGGCTGGGCCGCGCTTTCCGCCGTGGAGCAGCGCGGCGCGCGAATCGGCCCGAAAGTCACTCTCGGCATTATCGGCCGAATGGCATTCGTGACACCGCTCGACGAGAACTGGCCGGACCTGCTTCTCGAAGAATTCGAATTGCTTGGGGGTGGGGTCTTCGGCGCGGAGCAAGTTCGGCAGCGTTGCAACCAGTACCAGCGCAACACTCCAAATCCCTACGCAACAGGCTCTGACATTCACCAGGCAGCCTCGTTCGGTGACATCGGTGTGGCGAGCATGCCACGAAACGCATGCAGGTTCACTGATCTGTCAGCATACCAAACGATCTGGCGGCAGGTCAGCCCAAACGGAGGAGATTCGCGGATGGGACCGGTGACTTCGAGACCCCCACCCCCACGAAACGGAGCCTGAGTCCGCGAGCGACGGCCGGCCGATTACTTGCTGACCGGAATGTACTTGTTGAACATCTCGGCGTAGTCCTCGCGGACCGGGCTGAAGACGTCGAGCACGACCGCCGGGCCGCCGACCGCCACTGCTTTGTGCGGCGTGTTCGGCGGGATGATGAACAGCGAGCCGGCTTCGCAGACGCGCGTCTCGTCGCCGATCGTCAGTTCGATGCGCCCCTTGAGGAGCATCCCTCCTTGTTCGTGTGGATGGGAGTGCAGCGGCACCACCGCCCCTTCGTCCATTTCGAGGTACGAAAGCATCAGGTTTTGTCCGTAGGGGGTGCGCATGCGGCAGCCGGGGACCGCTTCAATCGGCTGGATGTCGTTGACGTTGATGAAAGGCATGGCGATTCTCAGTTGTGAGCAGCTGGCTGTGAATTGAAATCTGGCTTCAGGTTATCAGGCATCGGGCTTCTGGAAAGGCGGGGGTTAGGATTCAGAGGATAGGGTTTTATGGTGTTAGGTTGCGAGGGTTCGAGGCCTAAAACCATAGAACCCTAAAACCCTCGAACCTTCAGAACTATTCATCTGCCATCATCCGTCTTCCATCCTTCTCTCGCTGTTTTCCGTCCCACGTCCTCCTCACCCCACGCCGTGCTTCTTCAGCTTGCTGAAGAAGGTGCTGCGGGGCATGCCGAGCAGGCGGGCGGCGCGGGCTTTGTTGCCGTCGCATTGTTCGAGCGCGTTGACCAGCATGTCTCGCTCGTCGGCCGAAAGATCCCCCTGCTCAAATCCACGGCCGTTATGGAAGTTAACCACGGCGATCTGGTTGTGCGACTGCACGGCTTCCGGAGTGTCACCGCGCGACAAACCGCGCTCCAGGGGGACAATCGATGTGCTTGATATGGCGAGCGGCTTGGCTTCGATCACGTGCCGCGGCAGTTTCGATACGCCGCGGGAGATTTCCGGAGGGAAGTCGCGCAGCGTCAGCCGATCCTGCTCGGAGAGGACCACCGCCCGCTCGATGACGTTCTCCAGTTCGCGAACGTTCCCCGGCCAATGGTAGCGTTCCAAGGCCAGAAGCGCTTCATCCTCGATGTGCGTGATTCGCCGCCCGATCTTCGTTGCGGAGCGGTTCAGAAAATGAATCGCCAATTCGAGAATATCCTCGGGACGTTCTCGCAGAGCCGGAAGCGCGAGCGTGATCACGTTCAATCGATAGTAGAGATCCTCGCGAAATCTTCCCGCGGCGATCAGTTTTTCCAGGTTCTGGTGCGTCGCGGTGATGAGCCGCACGTCGACCTCCACGGTCTCCGACCCGCCGACCGGCTCGAAGCATCGTTCCTGCAGAACGCGGAGCAGCTTGACCTGTGTTTCGGCGGAGATGTCGCCGATTTCATCGAGGAACAGCGTCCCCCCGTGGGCCGCTTCAAAACGACCGATCTTGTCGCGGTGCGCGCCGGTAAAGGCTCCTTTGACGTGCCCGAAGAGTTCGCTTTCGAGCAGTCCGGGAGAAAGCGCCGCGCAGTGCACCTTGATCATCGGGCCGTCGCGGCGCGGGCTGTTGTCGTGCAGGACTTGCGCGAGAAGTTCTTTTCCGGTGCCGCTTTCCCCGCGGATGAGGACCGTCGACTCGCTCGATGCGACTTTCTGCACGGTGTCGAGCACGCGTTCGAGCGCGCGGCTGGTTCCCTTGATTTCTCCCCGTTGAAAGTCCTGCGGCAGGCCGGCAACCGGAGCGGCCTCTTGCTGGGATCGCGTCAACTCGGACTGAAGTGCGGCGATCTGGCGCTGTTGCGTGGCGATCCGTTCGACTTTCAGCCGCAGTTCCTCGTTGAGCCGCGTCACGTTCTGGTCGACCTTCGCACTGTGCAACGCCACGTTGGTGATTTGTCCCAGCGCATTCAGGAACGTGAGATCCTCGGCACTGAATGCGGAGGCCGATTTGTGGCCGCCGAGCAGCACCAGGCCGACGACGCCGCTGTCGACTTCCAACGCATGCACGAGATCGGCGCGCAGCTCCAGCAGGACATTCTGCACGGGTGACAATTCACTGCGCGTGCCGGCGGTCACCCGCTGCAAGCTGCCGGCCTGGCGGAGCGCCGCAAGAAATTCCGCCGAGGGTTCAAATTGGATGGGGATGTTCTGAGAGCCGAGCGCGGCGACCAGTTGGAACGACCCTTCGGCGGAAGTGCGGATATACAGGGCCGCACGCTCCACGTTCAAAACGTCGCGGCAGGAAACGAGCATCATTTCCGCCAGTGATTCCGGGCTCATCAGGCTCCCCACGGCGCGATTCATCCGCTGCAGGGCCTTATCCAGCTGATACTTCTCGCGAAAGAATTTGCGGTCGATCATCTGCTGAAACAGGTCGCGCATCCACAGCAGAATCGCCACCACCAACATCAGTACCAAAGCGCTGGTGACGGCCTGTTGACTTCTCAGCGAGATATTCCATTGCTGCGGCAATAAGACGATGAGCACGACCGCCAGGCAGACGGCGGCGGTCAGCGCGCTGCTGAAAACGTAATACAGCATTCCCTTGCTGATGATCTGATCGACGAGCATCAACTTGAACCGGACGATACCCACCGTATAAGCCAGCGTGAAACAGAATGCCGCCAGAAAGATCGCGATGCGCGCCCCGCCCAGAGCGAATCGTTCATGATCGAACGCGGCAAGGAATAGCGTCCACACCATGCACACCGAAGCCGCCAACCCCGCGAACCACAGCAAACGCAATTGGTTGTATTCCAGAAGATTCTGCGCGCGGCGAAGGCTCGACCACACAACCGCCAACGCGATCACGAAGTAGGTGGATGCCACAAGGAGATACGCGTAGATCCCGTTGCGAATCCAGCCGAGCGCCTGCCGCGTTGCTCCGATCTGTTCGGACGACGGCTCACCCCAATTCAACCAGCCGCACCACGACAGCAGCGAGAGCATCATCACGATTGACGCGACCGGCAAGGAATACAGCAATGCCAGTGACCATGCGGGACGGACCGTGAGTTGCGTCCACGGCTTGGGAAACACCAGAAAGAAGTGCAGCGCGACCACCGGCAAAATCATCGCACACAGAATGCAGGGAGCCGCCAGACCAAAGCTCCCCGCGATGATCCACCAGTGATTCGTTCCGATAAACGCCCCCAGAGTCACCATGCACAGGGCGAAGAACAATCGTGACGGCCGATCGTTCGGGCGATGCCAGAACACCAGTGCGCTGACCGCGAAGATCCCGAATTGCAGCACAAACCAGATCAACGAAAACGTCACGCTGCCGGTCGGAAGCGAACTGACCGCGAGGTAGCAGGTGCGGTGCTCACCAGTCCCCTGCTCGATCCATTCGATCTCGACGAAGCGATGGAATTCCTTGTCTTCCACCAGGGCCGGGAGCATCTTTGGCTTTTTCAACTCAGAGGGGTCGAAGCCGACATCATAGTAGGTTCCTCCCGTCGGTACCGGCGCGTCCCGGAGTGCCGCGACCTGCCGCGTAAAATCCATGAAGGTTCGAATGGGGGACTCGTTAATCCGGACGAGCAGATCCCCTTTCTTCGGGTAAGCCCCTTTGATGGAGTCGGCGCTGGGAATTTCGCGGATCACCACACCGCGGGTTACATCAGTCGTTTCCGATGCCTCATCGGTCATCAGGCAACGCAAGCCGATATCGGGACTCGTGGCGACGTACCCCAACACAAAAATGGAGTAGATCACCACGACGACTGAGCAGCCCCCGAGGAACCAACTCCCTCTGCTGCGCATGGCCCTTCTCCTACCGGCGCAGTGAAGCGCCGAGTCGCGAAACGAAAACCGACGAATCCAATTCCCCTACACAATAGGAACTTGTAACTTCTTAGTAATCATTCGGCGCCGAGAAATCAAGAATCGGCGCCGAAAACGATGTGTTTTCGGCGCTGTAGGCATCAATTGAGGCTTATGGATAAGCCCCATGGTAACCAAGAAAATCCACTGGAAGACTAAGATTTCAGGGATTTTTTGTGCAGTTCTCTATTCCGGCAACCAAACCGCAAGAGTTTCGGCACAGCATGTGCGTAAGCATATCTCGGCCAGCGAGCAGTTGATGACTGCGGCCAGCTCATAGAGGTGTTCAGCAGGAATTTATTCGGCCACTTCTCAACTGAGAAAGCCGATTGGATACCCAGCCTGATCCTCGAAAGGGATAGTTAGTCCGTCAAAGCCTGGTTGTGGAAGATCCCCTGAAGGCAGCCTGACCCACTCTGCTTCTCAGTTCCCCAATCGCGAATATGTGATCCAGGTTTTGTTGGGCGTCCTTTTCGAGGATCATTTTTTGCGCGTGATCCGCGCTCATGGGGACAATGCTCACCCCCGATGAAGCCGCTCGCGGAATACAGGGAAACCATCTGCGGAGAGAGGCCTACTTACCCCGATAGACCGCTCGGGCTCGGGGTGTTTCCCAGAGTTCGACTTCCAAAATGGGAAGTCCCTCTTCCTTGGCGCGGTCGTAGATCAGCCGGGCGATATTCTCCGCGGTCGGATTTTCCGGAATTACGAACACCGGTTGGTCCATCTGACGCAGGATCGGGAGCAAGGGATCTCGCTCACATAGAATCATCTGGTGATCGAGATGCTGATCGACCCAGGTGCTGATCCGGCGCTTAATTTCGGTGAAATCGACGAGCATCCCCGTTTCGTCGAGCTTATCTCCTTCCAAAACGACGACCGCTTTCCCGTTATGTCCATGCAGAGATCGACATCGGCCGTTGTAATTCAACAACCGGTGGCCGTAGCAGAAGTCGATTTCTTGAGTGACACGGTACATGCGAAATCCATCGAAAAGAGTGGGTGACCAGCTCTTGGGTCCACGCCAAGCAGGGGGGGCGGCCAGACCAAGCCACCAAGGATGAACTCCATCGACTGCTGAACGGGGCGGTCGGATTCCCAAAGGAGCCAACCAAGGAGCGTCTCGTGAGGGCTTTTTGAGCCGCTTCAACGCCACTAGTGATTCTAAAGCTGGGAACTGCTGTCAACAAGCAACTTCCACGCCGGCTAGGTCGACGTGAACCGAGAGATCAGCCACCCGACAATGACAATCGTCCCTACGAGGACGGCATAATGTGCGGGCGACGCCTCTTGCCAGTAGTTGAACAGGAATTCGAACCAGACACCCAAGAAATGTTCCATGGAAGGACCCTCTCGGCACCAGAACGGCGCAAATAGACCAGGGGCGGCCCTCTCCAATTTCAACTATAGCTCCGTTTCCGAGAAATGTCGGGAACAGGTTCGGGAACTTCCGGTACCGAATTCGTATCCTCTTTTCCGGCCTTCGGTTGCGAGACCTTGTCCGACGACATTTTTTCCCGGATGTGAGGCATTTCTGGACCGATTCAAGTCGCAGTTCCTGAAGCGGGTTTACACGCGCTCGTCCTGCAAACGGCTGCCAAGCAGAGAGAGAACTTGCGCTGCCGCTTCGCGCTGTCGACCGGCCCGAAGTGCAGTGGGTCGAGCGGTTCGGCTCCCTTTTGGCAGCCGACCTTTGACGGAATGACACACGATCTGTCGCCTCTTTCCCCCTCGCGCGGCGCCTCGACTGGAACTGCCTTGGCGGATCGCAATCCCCACAAAGTACAGCCCGTCCAGTGCCGGTGGTGCACCGGGACCGAGATGCCCCGTAATGGAAGCCGAGACATCCGCTTGCGGTGTGTTGTTCAGCACGTTCCGAGCCATCGCCTCCGCAACAGCGGCAGTGACTGCGTCCGATTCCGCCAGGGTGTCAGCCGGAATTCCCAGCCAAGCCCGCTTGGTGGCCACCTGATAGACCACCGCTGATCCGCAAAGGTACTGTGAAATGCCTGGAATCCGGGTGAGGGTCGCAGCGACCAGCCCACCCGTACAACTTTCCGCGAAGACGACCTTCAAGTTGCGCATCTTCAATATGCGGTGAAGGTTCCGAGCTGCGGTCGTCAATTCACGCTGAGTTGTCATGGATTAAGAATTACGGATAAGAGGCTCATGCCCGCCTGTTTTGAAACGTCCCTGGGCTTTGCTTATTCTCCAAGACGGCCGCAACGGCTGCAAATCGCTCTGGTCGAAATCTTCAAGGAAAACATCATCCCGCGTCGATGCCAGTAAAGTTTACCAGCAAAAAATTGCGGCGCACCAGTCACGGAATCTGCCGCGCGCGGCAACAGGCGAACTGCAGGGAGGCAGGATGAAGTTCATTGGTTTGATCCTTGCGATCGTGTGCGCTCTCTCCGCCGTTGGCTGCCAGTGCTGTCGTTGTTCGGAGCGATACAACGACCACATCGATTGCGCGAGCGAATCGAGCCCGAAGCTTGATGCACTCTACTGCCCGGGTCTCGATGTGTCTCGCATCGGGCAACCCGACTGGTGTGAATTCGGACTGAATCGTTATCTCTGCCCTTGCCGTTGTGACGAGTGCTGCGAGTAGGCGGATTGCACCTTCGACCGGCGAAATTTGCCGATGCCGCCGCTACGGGAATTTCTCTTGCGGTCAGGCTGAGCGATATGCCGATTATTCCTACCAGGCAAAGGTTGTCGTCTTCCGAAGCGGTGCTTCCGGGAAGATGCGTCCTTTAGGGGGGTCGTGAATTCCGCTTATTGAGGCTTGGCGATCAGGCGATGATCGCCGCCCGCGCCTCGGGCCGGAACACGGAAGGATCATTGCATGGCATCATGGACGACCCGTCGGAAGGCGGTCGGCGTACGCGCGGCGCTGGGAATCTGCGTCGTGTTCTTTTGTGGTACGGTCGCGGTCCGCGCGGTCGCCGCGGAAGACGCCTCGGAAAATCTCGATCAGAACGTTCGGGTTCTCAAGAAGGGAACCAGTTCTCGCGCTTCGCGGAAAGCCGCCATCGATGCGCTGCCGCTCGATAAGCTCAGCGACGAACACCGCAAGCTTGCTCTCTCGGTCATCGAATCGACGAGCGTGTTTCGCGATCTGCCGACGTTGGAATTTGAAGTGGAGCCGGCTGTTTACGAATTTTTCCGCATGCATCCTGATGTGGCGGTCAGCATCTGGCGGGCGATGGAAATCTCGCAATTCCAGATGTGGCAAACCGCCCGGGAGCAGTACGAGGCGGACGCGGGGGACGGCTCAACCGGCGTGTTGACGGTGTTATTCGTGGGAGGGCCGCACAGCATTGTTTTGTGCGAAGGGGTTTACAAAAGCCCCTTTCTGGCCAAGCCCATCAAAGCCACGGCGCTGTTGCACATCGAATCCATGTATGAGCAGCGCGCGGATAAGAAAATCTACGCGAGGCACGGCGGGCATCTGTTCGTGAACTTCCCGTCTCAGACAGTCGATACCGCCGCGAAGCTCATTTCGCCAGTGAGCAATCTCATTATCGATCGCAATTTTCACGAAGTCAGTCTGTTTCTGCACATGATGTCGCTGGCGATGGCGCGCCAGCCGGGCTGGGTCGAACACATTGCCGGGAAACTCGAAGGGGTTCTAGAAGTCCGGAAGAGTCAACTTCTGGATGTGACCGCCAAGGTGTACGTCGACGCCAACAAACGCGATCCAAACTCAAAAGAATCAGAGAGCCAGCTCCGGGGGGCGGTCGAGCCGCTCCGACATTCACCGGCAGCCGCTCCCAACAACACGTTATTGCAACCCGCGGGGAAACGAACCACAAGCGCTCTGCCCGTCAAACCGGGAGAGATCACGCCGGCCTCGAATACCGCGGTGGCGGACCCGAACTTGGTGTTGCGCGTGCCCCGGATCGCACCGGCGACGAAGAGCGCTGCGAACGATCCGAAGAAAGAAACCGCCGTCAAGTAGTCTCGGAGAACGCACGGGCACGGCACTGTCAGGTTGCCGATGCTGTTTCCTCGGGGTACTCGACGAGCAGGATCGGATCGAAATTCCCGTCGCCGTCGAAGCGGGCGATGACCGTCTCGTTATGAGTGTGGTGTCCGAGAACCGCGCGCCCCATCACCGACCGCTCGAGACTGCGATAAAACACCCACTGATCGTCGCCGATCCGCAGCCGGCAGCCGTTGGCGACATCGGAAGAGAGTACGCGGCCATCTTCGGTGACGGTCAATTTCCGCCAATCAGCGTAGGCCCGTCGGCGATCGGGATGCCAATCAATCACGATGGGAGCATAAAGCCCTCCCACCGCGACCTGCTTCAATTCGAGGAATTGGCGATCCGAGCTGTG
>CAZVJA010000111.1:0-16394 GCA_964626885.1 uncultured Planctomycetaceae bacterium
GACCACCCACCGGGCGGTGCCCCCTCGCCCTCCCGGTTTTGAAACCACTTGTAGTCTGTTGTTGGTTGATCCGGAGAGGATCGTTCAATTTGGCTTTGTCGGCGCGCGGCTTGCTTCCCGATTTCTCGATTGCTCTGGTGAGCACCGCGCGCTGCTGATATATTGATACCAATCGATCCCTCATGATGGGGGCATAAGAATGCGATGTTCGCCCGGCCCGTCCCAACGCGACGGAAGCCGGGTTTTTTCATCGAGTCTTCCGAGTGGTTGAGGATTTCCCTGGCGAACGACGATGAATGAACCCACTGAATTCTCCGACTGGTATCAGGAGTTGCAAAGTTATATCGGTTGGACATCGGACGACGCGCTCCGTGTCCGGTCTCTTGGACCGGCCGTGGAACCAGCCATCCCATCCCTGGTCGATGACTTTTACCGGGAGATCGGTCGTCACCCAGCGGCACGGAGGGTGATCACCGAGGGAGAAGCGCAGGTCGAAAGGCTCAAGACGACGTTAACCGGTTGGCTGACGGAACTTTTCAGCGGATCATACGGCGACACGTACGCTGCTCGACATTGGGCGGTTGGACGTCGCCATTTCGAGATTGGGTTGCATCAGGCCTACGTTCACGCAGCGCTCTCGCGCCTACGATCGGGAATTTCACGGGTTTGCCAGGCGGGATGGAACGGTGCCCCCGAAGAACTGGCGGTTCGTCTGGAATCGCTGAACAAACTGCTCGATCTCGATCTCGCGCTGATTGAAGACGCCTACGAGATGGAACATCAGGAGCAACACCGACGGACCGATGATCTGGAGCATCTGGCCGAACGCCGTAGGATGCAAACCGCGTTGGACGACCGCAACGAGCAGCTTCGGCTGCTCGATGCCGCGATCTCCGATCTTCAGGAAGGGATTATTATTACGGATGCTCGGCTGGACCATCCCGGGCCGAGAATCCTCTTTGTGAATGATGCGATGACACGGATCTGTGGATATTCCAGGGAGGAGCTGCTGGGAAAAAGTCCGCGCGTGCTGCAGGGACCGGACACCGATCGCGCGCAGATGCAGCGACTTCGCCAAGCTCTGGCGGAAGGTCAAGCGTTTGACGGGGAAACCATCAACTACCGGAAAGATGGAACCTCGTACCCTTTCGAGTTTCATGTGGCGCCGGTGAAAGATCAGCAGGGTGAAATTACGCACTACGTGGCAACGCATCGCGATATCAGTCAGCGGAAACAGGCCGAAGCGGCACTTCGGGATGAGCATGATTTCGCCGAGGGGATCATCGAAACGGCTCAGTGCATCATTCTGGTTCTCGATACCAATGGGAAGATTGTGCGGTACAACACTTTTCTCGAAGAAATCTCCGACCGCAAGCTCGCGGAGACGCGGGGGAAGGACTGGTTCGAGACGTTTCTACCGCCGCGAGACAGGTCACGAATTCGCGAATTGTTTTTTCACTCGCTGGCTAACTCCAATGTGCGCGGCAATGTGAACCCCATCGTTACGAAAGACGGAACGGAACGGGAAATCGCGTGGTGGGATAAAACCCTGCGTGACGGAGAGAATCGCCTGATAGGATTATTGGCCGTCGGGCACGATATCACCGACTTGAAACGCGCCCAGGAGAGCACGCTTCAGTCCGAACGGCTTGCTGCCATCGGCAGGGCCATGGCGGGACTGGCGCACGAAAGCCGCAATGCGCTCCAGCGGGGACAGTCGAATCTTGAGAGGTTGACCCGCCGGGTGAGCGATCGTCCCGAGGCCGTGGAGTTAATCGCTCGAATTCAACAGGCCCAGGATGACCTGCATCAACTGTATGAAGAAGTCCGCGAGTACGCCGCCCCCATTCGGATTGAACCACGACGTCGCCGCCTGGATGAATGCCTGCTCGAAGCCTGGGAACATCTCAATGTGATGCGTGAAAACCGAGTCTCCCGCTTATTGGAAGAGCAACACCGTATCGATACCTGTTGTGAGTTTGACTCCTTTGCATTCGTCCAGGTTTTTCGAAATATCCTTGAGAATTCCCTGGCCGCATGCGAAGATCCGGTCGAAATTGTCGTCCGATACCAGGATATTCACCTCGCCGGACAACCCGGGATTATGATTGCCATTCGAGATAACGGCCCGGGGCTCAATGCAGAGCAACAGCAAAGAATCTTCGAGGAATTCTACACGACCAAAACGCACGGGACCGGCTTGGGAATGGCGATCGCCAAACGCTTGGTCGAAGCCCATTCCGGTCGAATCGAGGCCGGATCGGCTCTGAGCGGCGGTGCGGAAATCCTCATTTCAATCCCCAGAAAGCAGGTATGAGCAAGCAGCCTCTCCGAATCGTCGTCGCGGACGATGAAACCGAAATGCGCGACTACCTGTGCGAAACACTCGTGGTCCTGGGGCATGAGATTGTCGGTTGTGCCGAAACCGGAAAACAGCTTGTTGAACTCTGCAACTCGGAATCCCCGGACTTAGTCATCACCGACATCAAGATGCCGGACCTGGACGGCATTGAGGCGGCGACGGAACTCCGCCGAAATCGTCCGGTACCGGTTATTCTTGTCTCCGCGTATCATGATGCTTCGCTGATCGAACGGGCGTTGGCGGACCATGTGCTGGCGTACCTCGTCAAGCCGATCAAGCAGGCGGACTTGGAAACCTCGATTGCCCTGGTCATGCGTCGTTTCAAGGAGTTTCAGGCGTTGCAGCAGCAGGCCGCCGACCTCCAGCAGGCGTTGGAAGACCGCAAATTGGTGGAACGGGCCAAAGGAGTGCTCATGAAGCGGGCCGGCTTGGACGAGCAGGATGCGTTTCGCAGGCTTCAAAAGCTGGCCAGCGAAAAGAACCTGAAAATGGTCCGCATTGCCGAGATGATCGTGACGGCGGAAGAAGCGCTCGGAGCCTGATCACGCAACCCACGTTTCCGTCTGTCACAATTCCACGGGATCGCCGTTTCTCAGAAAAGCTGCGGCGTCCTCCGGCAAGGTCGTGTTGATCGCCATCCCGCTCCCAAGTTCAAACCCCGCGGGGGTTGAAAGGCGGGGCAATATGCGCACGTGCCACTGAAAGTTCTCATTCCCTTCATCCCCCGGCGGTCCCATGTCGATCGTCAGGTTGAACGCCGGATCTTCCAAGGCCACGAAGAGTTTGAGCAGCACGACCTTCAGAATCTCCGCGAAAGTCAATATCGGCCGCCCTTCGAGCTTCCCAAATGTTACCGCCCGCGAATCGCGCGGGACGATCCACGTCTCGAAAGGTAAGTGTGCCGCATAGGGAACGAAGGCGACGAAATCCCGGTTCATGGACACCAGGCGGACTTTTGCCTTGATCTCTTCTTCAACCAACATCGTATACAGCGACTTACCTTCCCGATCGAAGAAATTCGTCGCCTCGATATGTTTGAGACGAAGCATTCGCGGAACCACCGGCGTCGCAATGATCTGCCAGTGCGGGTGATGGAGTGACGTCCCCGCTTCCGCCTTGTGGTTCTTGAAGATGATCACGGACTGAAACCGCCTGTCGCGCAGCAATTCCACATACCGGTGTTGCACGGCACGCAACACCCGTTCGAGCTGTTCGACCGGCTGTTGCCCTAGATGCAGAAAATGATCGGGCGACTCAATGACCACCTCGTGCGCCCCGCAGCCCCCCATCATCTGGAACAGCTTGCCTTCGTCGATGCGGTGATGGTCCTCTTCAATTCGCAGGGCGGGAAATTTGTTGGACGTGACGCGCACCTGCCAATCCGACACGCGATCGGCTCCTGGCGGGCGAATCGCAAAGATCTCGCTGGGAGTCAGTTTTTCATTTCCGGGGCAGAACGGGCACGACCGCTGGATTTCGCCGGTATTCTCCTCCTTGGGAATTACAGATTCGTTGTGGTGGGGGCGAAGTTTCCTGAGCGGCGCGAAAACGACCCAGTCGGCCGTGGTATGGTCATAACGTAATAGCGGCATACTTGGTGATCCGTTGGTGAATGCTACGAGGAACGGTGCCGGTTGGCTCCGGCAGTATCAATCTCCAATTCCCAAATCGCTGGTGA
Organism: uncultured Planctomycetaceae bacterium; assembly: GCA_964626885.1. Lineage (GTDB taxonomy): Bacteria > Planctomycetota > Planctomycetia > Planctomycetales > Planctomycetaceae > CAZVJA01. Next base: position 4,041 of record CAZVJA010000111.1, read on the forward strand.
ACGCATCCTGCAACAGCATGTTTTCCGCTCCTTCGTGCTTTTGCAGATCAATCACCAGCTGTCCAAAATCGCTGCGTGCTTCCTTCCAGCTTTCCGCTTCTTCGGCCCGCAAGTTGTTGCTCAGCCGATCCAGGCACTCGAGGAAACACTTGTGTTGACCTGCCAATTCTGCCGCCTGTTGCCTCAATCGCGGAGCCGCCGAGAGCGCCTGATGCAGATAACCCCCTTGCTCTTCGTCGGTAAAATGCTCCGCCAACTGCTCTCGCAACGACGTCAACTGCTTTCGTATCGTGGCGTAATCGGACGAACGAGGATCATCCAAAATGTTCCAGGAGTCTCGGACCGCCAAGAATTGCTTTATGAGTTTCCGGTGGTCGCCCTGCATCGATCGCAGAAACTTCCGGGCTTTCGGGGTGATGCCTTTGAAGTCTTTTTCATCCAGCTCCCAAATGACGTCGTCAACCGCCCGGGTCATCTCGTGTCCACAGCATTCCGGTGCGGTTGGACCGCATTCTTCATAGATCAGCTTGCCGCATTTTTGGCAGTGAAAGATCGCCGTGTGTTGGGTAGCCATATTCCTACCTCCTGTGTTTCGAATATCCCGATAAAGATCCTTTCTCGAAACAATGGAAATTCTTACTGTTTGTAGCGTTGTTTTTGGTGAGTGCCGCCTGTCCGCCCGCTCGTTCATCGTGGGCAGGATCTTAATGAACTCCGCTACCGGTCCCTCTGTTTGCTGATTGCTTCCTCAGCCACACTCATCAGCAGACCTCAATGTCGTTACTTAACGAGTCAACACCGTCGACATTCATGACGACCGTCTGAGCCAATTGCTTCATGTAGTACGTGGGAACATGTCCGTGCAAAGTGATGAACCCGTCCTGAATGACAACGTGAACACTTTGCAGCGGAGGACAACCGGTTGCGCTCAACGCTCGCCAAATACGCCCACCAAGTTCATCATCTCCGGAAAGGGTGTGTTTGAAATCAGGGGTTCTTGGCGAACTTGCCAGTGATGTGTGAGTCATGGCTCCTCCTCGGTCTCCTTAGAAATTTCTTATTCCGGAAACCTCAAACACCGTGGATCACGGATGACGCGACTCTTTCCACGAATTGCTCGACAGAGCTCAGCGAAACCCAAGCCCAATAAAAAAAACCTCTCTCGCCCGCCAGAAGCGTTCGACAGAGGCTGTCATTACCTGATGAAATCCCTAGCCGGCAAATGCCGGTTCGCGGCCTTCTTAGCACTAACTCGCCGATCATGAGCGAGCCAGCACCTGCATTCTACCAATTTCTCGAAAACGAAGTCAATCGGATGCGTATTCCGTTAGGCTTGCGGTTTGGGCGTGCTCTTCGGCCCCATTTCCGGCGTGTCCCCATGCTCGTGAATTCACTCCAGCTGGCTCGGTTCTCCCAGACTCTTCAGCACTTCAAACGGAGGCTCGAAGGCCTCCTTTCCGTTCTCGCGCGTTGTGAAGAAATTGAACAAATAGATCCCGTCTGCTCCATCTTCCCACAAATGCTTCGCCGCACGTCGGTATTTCTCGGCGGTCATCGCCTGGCGCGGCGTGGTCCCTTCCACACATTCAATTCCGCCGTAAATCGGCACACCGGAGATTCTTTCCTTCCACGGCTTGATTGGCAGGTCGTATCGCACGAACAAGAATTCCGACACCGTCAAAAAATCCACCCAGTGATTCCGTACCCAGGCAGCCGGGTCGCAGCCAATGCTTCGCGAAAGTTCATAATTCGGCGCGGTCCGCCCGTAATCGGAGGGAACTCTGGCTGTCAGAATCAGCTTGCGTCCGCGACGGCGGCCTTCCGCATCGAGCATGGCGCGCACGCGCTCGACGAGTCGGTTGATTTTGTCGACGCGCCCTTCCACATCCTTGTATTCCTCGCGAAAGAATGTCGGAAACCGCTGGAAATCCAGTTCGATCCCGTCCGCGTCGTAACGCTGCACCGTTTCTTCAATCAGCCGGAAAACATACTCGCGGACCGCATCGTGTTCGAAGTCGAGCGCACCGCCGTTGAGACGGTATTCCGGGTGATCCCGCCAGAAAGCGGTCCGCAGAAAGTCCAGATTGTGATTGTCGTTCATCCGAAAAGTGAGCAACACTTCGAGATTCTTATTACGCCCCGCTTCCAGTAGAACGGCATAGGGATCAACTCCCGAATCAAACATCGCCTGCAGGTTCTTGAATCGCTGCTGCTCCGAGGCGGGCCAATCCTTCCGCTTCTCAGGCGGGGTGAGCGTGCCGCGCATCGTCCCCACTTTCGATGGATAGTACATCACCTGGGCATTGATACAGACCAGCAGCGTGTCGACCTGGCTTCCCGGGAATGTGATTTCATCGACGATTGTCCGCAAATCGTCAGCGGTAATGATCTCCGGACCATGGCTACCTTTCTTGACGAACATGCAGGAGTCGCCGTCAAGGTTGTACAGCACGCGTCGCTTTCGCACCTGAAGATCAGAACGCGTGTATTTGCTGTACTCCGCATTTCGGTCAAACGGTTCCGATTCAGATTCCGCGTACACCAGCACGCCATATCGCAACCGCAGCGGCTTGCCCGGCGCCACTTCTACCCGGCTTTTCTCACCCCCCGTCAGCGCATTTCGCCCGAAAGGATTCGCAGCCACAAAACCATAGTCGCGGGCATGGTACCAGCTTGCTCGAAAATTCTCCGGGTGGGGCATGAGGACCAAGCCGACCTGAGTCCTATCGACTTTCCCGCCGTAATCGCACCAGGCGGCATTCGTGCCGCGAACCTCTGCTTCGTTCCGCTTGCCGTCGCTGTTGATGATCCGTCCGCCGTTCTTCACCGTCAGTGGAGTAGCAACACGTATACCGAGTCCCATTTCCTCCTGGTCGCCGAACGCAAAGGGTGTTTCGGACTGAAACGTCGAATCATACGTCAGCAGCCAGCCGTTCGGCCGTGGTTGCGCCGCATGCCGACAGACTTCTTCGCAGACGGTGCGATCCCCGTCGACGTAACGATTGCGCACAGTCCACGCAATTCCGTCCCCCTCTGCGTGGGGCTTCTCGATGAATTCGACATGTTCGACACGCCCCTTGTTTCGCCAGAAGTCTGCTCCCCCGAGATCGCCGAATCCCAACCAGATTCCTGGGTGCATGTGAGCATGGTCGGTTGCGTCGATTCCTTCCCGCGGTGGATGATGTCGCGTGACCGGCACGCCCCCCGTTGTGATGATGTTCGCAAAGTGTGGCCGAAGTGTCTTGTCGTCCCGGTACACATATGTGGCGATCGTCCTGTTTTCCGCGGAGAGGGTGATTCGACCCGGCGACTCCTGGAATGATATCTCCGCTTCGCCGGCGACACACACGCCTGGAACGGACAAGAGCAACATCGCATACGTGTAGAGGCTTCGTTGGAAGGTACCACGCACACCTAAAAATGCTTTCATCGGTAACACCATCTTGTTCGCGGGAATCGACCATCGAAAACGAATCGACTTCGGACGGGAAAACATTGTCCGATTAGAGTAACCACCGGCTAAGTTTCACTCAAACGCCCGTATGATCGCCGAGTTGTCGGCGTCACCGAAGCCCGCGCGTTCCACCTCTTCGAGCAGACGGCGGTGAACTTCCGACAAAGGAAGCTTGGCACCATTTGTCTCCCCAGCCGCGAGAATCAACCGCACGTCTTTGAGATGCTGTGACAATCGGGCCTGCGGCGAGAACTCCTGCTCAATCATCTTCCGTCCCTTCATGTCCATCGCGAGGGAATAGGCGGGACCGGCGGCGAGAATTTTTAACGTCTCGGCAGCGTCAAATCCGCTGGCTCGGGCAAACGCGAGACCCTCCGCCAGCACGGCGCGATTCAAGCCGAGCACCAGGTTGACCACGAGTTTCATTCGCGCACCGCTGCCCACCGGTCCGACATGAAACACTTCCCGTGCGAACGCCGCGAAGATGTCGCGGCAGGAATCGACGGTCGTGGACTCGCCACCTGCTATAACAATCACTTCGCCGTCGCGCGCCTGCTGGCTGGAACCGCCGACAGTGGCATCGAGGTATTCAGCTCCCTTTTCAGCGACCTGTCGCGCCAGGTTCGTCATCTCTTCGGGATCACCGGTGGTAGTGTCGATGACGATCGAGCCTGTCGCCAACAATGGTGACAAATCATCGACAACAGCCGCCGCGATTTTCGAGTTCGGGAGACTGAGCAGAACTCGCTTGCAAGATGCCGCGACTCCCCGTGCGGACCCAGCGACATGCCCGCCGAGTTGCTCATGATTCCGGCAACGGGCCGGGTCGACGTCGTATCCGACAACCGAGAACCCCGCGCGCAACAACCGTTCAGCCAGGGCGGAACCCAAGAGTCCCAGCCCGACGAGACCGACCGGTTCGTTCTCTAAGTTTGCGGTCAAACGGGCCTTTCCCATCAAGAAACGCGACCTGGACTATAACGACTCGCGGATCTCGACGCGGACCTCGGGCAGTTCGACGTCGCGAAGCGTTTCTTCGACCTGCTCGCGCACGGCCGGGGCAAGCCCCTGCAGTTCCTCGGAGAAAATCTGTACTTTCAGCAGATCGCCAACCTGCACACGCTTCTCCCCGCCGAAGACATGATCGAATTCGAAGATTCGCGGGCCGCCCGCCTGACCGGGGCGCTGAATGGAGATATGCAACCCCCGGTCGACCCCTTGCACGCGCGGCTGCACGTTGACGCGAACGTTCGGTTTCGGATTTTTCTCCGACTCGGCGCGGTCGAGCGTGCGGCGGATCTGATCGCCGACCGTGGGGGGAAACTCATCGAGCCGGCTGCGGATCTCGCCCGAGGTTCCCTCCAGGCGTTTCTCATTCTGTTTGCCGTCGGGACCGGAGTATGTCACGACAACATTCCATGAAGCCGCATCGCGACGATCGACCACGACGCTGCACATGCTCGGCCGTGATTCCGAGGCATCGACTTCGGCGGGGGTTCCCCAGCGAATGACTGTTCCCGGTGCATCCACGCCACGCCGCCCAACGATAATCTGCCGGCCAAACATCTGGACGGGAACCGGCGTCGAGCCGTCCGAGGGAACCGCTGGACGTTGAACAATTCGCTCGCCGACCTCGACATGCCGGGAAATCTCTTTCGATGCTCGAATCAAATCGATCTTGGCGGTCCGTCCGGGATGATCGGCCCGAAGCAACTCCCGCAATTGCTCGACGGACGCGATGCGTGTTCCATCATACGCGACAAGCACATCGTGCGGTTTGATCCCCGCTTTCTCCGCGGGAGAACCGGCGATGACGTCAACCACGTGCACGCCTTTCGATTTCCCAAGCAGTTCACCAAGCTGTGCCGCTAACGCCTCGGGGAGCGGGTCGGCAAATACTCCGATAAACGATTGTGTCCCGATGGAAGCGGGTGTTGCGGCCGCTTCGTTGCCGGCTCGTCCTCGGCTGCCGGGAGCTTCCGCTCGAACAGCTTTTGTGCCGTCAACGGCATTACTGATCCGTGCGCGAGTACCGACGCGAGAATTGATATCCACGCTCTCCGCAGGCTTTTCGCGCACGATTGGAGAGCGAGGCGCATCGTCACCCAGGACTGGGAGCACACACAGCGCGAAACTAATCATGAGGAAGTGAAAATGAACTTTCATGATTGTTACTTTCCACATCACCATCAACTCGCACGCATAACTCAACGAACAAGACCGGCTCAGATTCCGTCGTCCCTTGCCGCCAGAATCTCGATCTCGATCTCCGGTACCTCCAAACACACTTGCGAACCGGATTTCGGCTCGTAAAAGGACAAGTTCGTGGTTCGCACTTGGGTTCGCTGCTCGACCGAACCTTGGTCTGTTGCATATTTTCGCGGTCCCAGCAACGCGACATTTTCTGATTGCACGTAGGGAACGGCATGCGAAGGAATTGGGAATTGTGTGTATTGTGGAGATCGACGATCCGCATGAGACACTTCCCGCGATGCGTCCTCGCGAACGTCGGTAGCGATGGAGTCCGATGGGACTCGCGAGTTTGGCGGTACAGGCGTCTCGGCCAGATTATCGGGCCGATCCGGCGGTGCGACGGGTGTCACTCCCCATGCCAGGAGAAGTACTGCTGCGATGGCCATTGCCATTCCAACGACTCGTGCCACACCAGCGGATTTGCGACCCGGCGTTCGCAGAGGTCGGGAAATTACGTCGGGAGCCTTACGGACAACAGGAGGATCAGCCAGCTCGTAGACCTCGACGGGCATTTCCGCCGCAAAAAAATCGCGAAGCAGCGAATCCAACTGATCCTCGCTGAGATTGTTGTGTTGTCTATCAAACGTGTTCATGTGTTACCCCGCGGCCCTCAAGGACTTTCGCAAGACGTCGTCTGGCGCGCGACAGCCGCATGTCGATCGCCGTGACTGTAGATTCCATCGCTGTTGCAATCCGCTCGGAAGACCATCCGAGCGCATACCTCAAAATCAGCGCTTCCCGATCATCGTGTCGAAGTTCCTTCAGAGCGTCCCGCACCTGCGATCTTATCTCGGCCGTCATCACTTCATTTTCTGCTTCAAGCCGCGGCCCGGCTAATGACTCGAGCAAATCCGAGTTGTTCCCCCCGGCGACCTTCTTCCGCCGAGCTGCGTCTCGCAGCCAGTTTCTCCCAACCGTGATGAGCCAGGCCCGACCATCGGTGATGGGAACACCTCGATATTCGCAAAATCGCAGAAATGCTTCGTGAAGTGCGTCGCGAGCCAGTTCCGGATCGCAGCACTGCGCGTAGAATATCGCCCACAACTCACGGCCATGGTCTTGGTAAGCCGCTTCCGCATCCGACATATGCGGAGTGGACATCTGATGCGACATGTGAAGCTCGAGGTTCCCTCAATAGACGCGACGCGGCTGGAGCCTTATTCTAACACCTTTGGGAGCAAGATCCGTTCCGTATTCTTCAGAACAGAATCCCCTTATGTCGGAACCTGATCTATTGTACCTCGGCGTGGATGTCGGAGGAACAAACACAAAAGTCGGTGTGGTGAACGCACGGGGGGAATCCCTCTCGCGGTTCAGTACGCCTACCCATGCCGATAAAGGCCCGGAAGCGGGAATCAAGTCGATTCAGCAAGCCGCTTTACGCGCATTGTCGGATTGTGGAAAAACGCTCGATGATATCCGTGCTGTCGGCTTGGCGACGCCTGGCACCATGGACATTCCGGCGGGATTGCTGCTCGATCCCCCGAACCTGCCCGGATGGTCGAATTTTCCCATCCGACAGCGAGTCGCCGAACTGCTCAACAAACCGACGATCCTGCAGAACGACGCCAACGCCGCCGCCTACGGCGAATTCTGGGTCGGAGCCGGCCGTCATGCCCACAGTCTCGTGTTCTGGACACTCGGCACCGGAATTGGCTGCGGCATCATTATCGGCGACGTGATCGTCGAGGGAGAACATTCGCACGGCTCCGAATGCGGTCACATCATTATCGAAATGGACAACGGACGGCTGTGCGGTACCGGTCAGTATGGAACGCTGGAAGCGTACGCCGGCGGCCGGGCACTCGTGCAGCGCTGCGAGGAACAACTGCTCGGCGGCCGCTACTCCCTATTGCGCGAATGGCTGGACGACGGGCAGGAACTCTCTCCGCTGCTGATGGCAAAGGCCGCCGAAGCAGGAGACGATTTGGCCGACGAACTGATCATGGACGCCGCCCGCTGTCTCGGTGTCGGAACGACCACGTTGATGCACACCATCGATCCCGACATGTTTCTCTTTGGCGGAGCGATGACCTTCGGTCGCAACGAAACAGAACTCGGGCGGCGGTTCCTCGCTCGCATCAAAGAAGAAGTGGGACGGCGGGCGTTTCCCGTACCCTATGCCAAAACCATCATCGACTATGCGACTCTCGGCGGAGACGCCGGTTACATCGGTGCCGCCGGCTGTGCGCGGTTGAAATTCCGAGCTTGATAACCGCGGATCGCTGTCAACGCTCTTTGCGCTTCAGCTCGGTATCGTGATCGCTGATGAAGCTGCGAAGATCATCGGCGAAGTTCAGCAGCCGATCCCACTGCTCGACGTAGAGAGTGACGGGCATGCGCTGCAAACCATACACGCTTACCGCCCCCTTCTGGCTGACTTTGCAATAGAGAGTGCCGCGCTTCGGCTCGGCTTCACTGAGCATCTTCGTGGCTTCTGCGACGTTGAGCTCTCCAGCCGCGACTTTCGCCAGAATCTCTTCTTTCTTCATGCTTGTTCCTTTACCGGTTTCCCTATGTCGGAGGATCGTTTGACGTATTGCGAGGATTTCGCCATCACTTGGGCCATTCGGCCTTCGGGTCGAAGTTGATGATCCGCGCCGATGGAGCCTCGGGAATTCGAGGTCGTAAGAATGGCTTGTCGGCCGCTTTATGGCAACCGTAGCAGCTTTCGAGCGCGAAACGATATGCCGCCACAAACTTCATGGAGTCCCGCGTTTCGATGGATTTCTGCAATTGGCTCAACGGAGCATTCTCGAACGCTTCCAGAATATTCAGGAGTTTAACTTCGCGTCCCTGGTTATCTTTACGAACGGGAATGATACCGACCGCCCACCGCAAATGTGAGCGAGTTTCCTTCCAATAGAAGTCCGCCAGCGGCCAGTTTTCCGATTGGGCCGCGAACCAGAGATTCGCGAAATGATCGCCAACATCCGCCATCGCGTGCGCCTGGTCGGGCAAACGCTTCTGCAGCGCTTCCAATTCCGCGGAAAGGGACGCCGTGTCGACCGCTTTCTTTGAATCCGCCTGTTGGGCAAGGGCAGGCGTGGCGAATGGCGCTTGGTCGGCAGCATGCCAAGCTGATGCCAGAACATAACCCAAGAGTATCCCCAAACCAACGAGCGCCAGCCGACTTGTTGAGAGCGTTCCCGTCATCTCGAATTCCTCCGAACCTGTCCAGTTCACGGCCGTCGAAACACTGCTCGTCGGTTGAGCCGATCCGCGGGCGCGGTCATCATACCGCAACAGGTTTTGGGAGTCATTCGTTCCACGGGAACTCCACCGGGCGAATCGTGTCGCTGATGAGCACAGAGAACCAGCCTATGACTACTCATGTCCCTCCGAGCGTTTCGTATCGCGAAGCGTTTGCGGTCTGGTGCCGAGTCGCGGCGCTCAGCTTTGGAGGACCGGCCGGGCAGATCGCCGTGATGCATCGCATACTCGTCGAAGAGAAAAAATGGATCAGCGAGCACCGCTTCCTGCACGCGCTTAACTATTGCATGCTGCTCCCCGGTCCGGAAGCGCAGCAACTGGCAACTTACATTGGGTGGCTGATGCATGGGGTAGGGGGCGGGTTGACGGCGGGGCTCCTGTTTGTGCTGCCCGGGTTCGTGTCGATTCTGGTTTTGAGCCTGCTCTATGCCAGCTTTCAGCAGACGATGATGGTCGGAGCACTCTTCCTGGGATTAAAGCCCGCGGTCGTAGCGATTGTCGTTGAGGCGCTCATTCGCATTGGAAAACGGGTGCTGCGAAATCGCATGATGCTGGGCATCGCTGCGGGAGGTTTTCTCGCGCTCTTTTTCTTCGAGGTTCCGTTTCCGGCAGTCGTGTTCGGTGCAGGGCTGATCGGCCTGAACAACCGGCGCGGAGCGATCATCGCCGGCATCGGAGTGCTTCTCATCGAGGCGTGGGCCGTTTCGACAATTGCGCCGGTTCCCTGGTCAGCGGGGATTTCAATTCTGCTGGCAGCTGGTTTTGTGCTGGTGATCGGGCCGCATCTTCCCCCCGACATCTTTCAGATTGTCAAAGGACATGGGAGTCCGAGTAAGCCTTCGGATGAAAATGAGCTCGACGCCGCGCACATGCGGATGAAACCTTCCTGGAGACGGAGTGCAGCCGTCCTGCTCTTAGGCCTGTCCATCTGGTTTGGCCCACTGATCGTCCTGATGCGTTGGCTTGGCCCGGAACATGTGCTGGTGAGCGAAGGGGTGTTTTTCAGCAAGACGGCTGTCGTGACGTTCGGCGGCGCGTATTCCGTGCTCTCTTACGTGGCGCAGCAGGCAGTCGAACGATTTCAATGGTTGCAGGCGGGCGAGATGCTCGACGGTCTCGGGATGGCTGAAACGACCCCCGGACCGTTGATTCAAGTTGTGCAGTTCGTCGGTTTCTTGGGGGCATATCGCCATGCGGCCCCCTTTGATCCAATTGTGGCCGGCGTGCTCGGATCGGCGGTGACCACCTGGGTGACGTTCGTCCCCTGTTTTCTCTGGATCTTCCTGGGAGCGCCGTACGTGGAGAAACTTAGAGAGAAGCCGGCGCTCAGCGGCGCACTTTCGGCCATCACCGCGGCCGTGGTGGGGGTGATTTTGAATCTTGCGGTCTGGTTCGCGCTGCACATCCTCTTTGCGGAAGTGGCAACTCATTATGCCTTCGGCACACGCTGGCTGGTGCCGAATATTTCCACCTTGCAACCGGGCGCGACAGCGATCGCCCTGTTAGCATTCCTGATGCTGTTCTATTTCAAACGGGGAATGCCGGTAACGTTAACAGTTGCGGGGATCGCAGGTTTGGTGCTCTCGGTCTACAAGTCGCTGATCTAATGCGTGATCGACCGGCTCGTCCGGGTCGCTTTTTTTATCACCACCGGTCGGTGGGCGGCGTGACCGAACTGCCTCTGTCCAAGCTTGCAAATCAGAGAACGGCATACTCAAAAGATTTTTCGCGGATCAGAGGCTGCTGTTGTTCCTAGTGTTTCTCTCACACACGCCGCGCGACGCCATCATTTGGCGGGATTCATTTACCGGACGAAGATGTTGCGGCCGGGACGGCCCCTTTCGTGATACGGTATAGCCGCGACTCCGTGCGGATGAACAAGCTGCCGTCGGCGATGGCGGGGGTGGCCATGCTGAATTCTTCAAGGTCGTTCTTTTGGAGCACCTTGAATTTGCTGCCGGCTTCAATCACATACGTCAGGCCATCTTCATTTAAGCAGAAAATCTTTCCGTCATACGCCCAAGGGGACGCCGTGAACGCTCCGCCGCCGATGCGTACCTTCGGCTGGTCATACACCTGTTTGCCGGTGCGGGCATCGAAGCAGCCAAGGAACCCCTGATCGTACAACACGTACAGATTGTCGCCGTAGACAATGGGGGAGACGTTATAAGGACCGGCCTGCGGCTGGCTCCAGGCGACAAATTCGTTGCTCGTCTCTTTTTCTTTGAGAGAGATATCCCCCGACGCTCCCGGCCGGATCGCGAAGATCGGCTTGCGGGTGTCGAGCACATACCCCGAACAAAGATAAAGCAAACCGAACCGCTCGAACGGCGTCGGGATGACAATCGACGACATTCCCCCCATCTCCCACAGCAGCTTGCCGTCGAGATCGTAAGAGCGAATCCGCTTCTTACCCGGCGTGATGATTTCCGTGCGCTTCTCACTGTTCCAGACAAATGGTGTCGCCCAGTTCGATTTTTCATCTCGGTCGACGCGCCAGATCTGCTCGCCGGTTTTCGCATCAAACGCGACCAGATAGGACTGCTTGTCGTTATCGTTGACAATGTACAACCGGCCGTCGTGCAGCACGGGTGAGGCGGCGGTTCCCCAGCCATGCGCGGTCGGTACGCTCTCCCATTTCTTGTTCCACAATTCCTTCCCCTGCATGTCGAAGCAGAAGAGGCCGATGTTTCCGAAGTAGGCGTAAACTCGCTCACCGTCGGTGACAGGGGTCTCCGAAGCGAGCGTGTTCTTCAGATGATGCCCATGCTCAGGGATTCCCTCATGGACTGTTTTCTCCCAGAGAATCTTGCCGCTGCCGATACTCAGACTATACACAACCCAGCGATGCGGCTCTTTAGGCGCGGGCCGGTCGCCGCCGAAGTAGAGCCCTTTCTTGATTTGTTCCTTGTCGCCTCCCTCGCGAATGGCGGTGGTTACGAACAGACGGTCTCCCCACACGATCGGCGACGACCATCCTTTGCCGGGGATCTCGACACTCCAGGCGACGTTCTCTTTCTTGCTCCAGGTGTCGGGAAGACCGGTCTCCTGGCTGATGCCGTCGGAATGCGGGCCGCGGAACTGCGGCCAGTTGTCCTGAGACAAGGACTTCTGCACCGGAACGGAAATCATCAGAAACGCGGAAAGAGTCAGCACGCTCCACTGGATGTATCGCCTCATCATTGTTGATCTCCGATGGCTTCCACTGTTCTCCGCGACGGGTGATTGCACTGCCGTAGATCATACCAGTATGGTGGCTGGAGCGGAGCGCTCGGGTGCCACTGCCCAGGGCGAGTCAATTATTCAAACTGGGAAATGGGTGGCACGCCCTGAGTCCGCGAAGGGCGTGGCGGAAACCGGAACCACGCCCTTCCTTGCGTCAGGGCGTGCCACACACACGCTCGCGGGGGTGGCCCACCTTGCTTCAAGGTGGG
>CAZVJA010000112.1:0-11478 GCA_964626885.1 uncultured Planctomycetaceae bacterium
CGGCGGATTCAGTTCACGCCCGATCTGATGCCCTCGGACATCACCGGGACCGACGTCCTGCAGGACGACCCCGAGACCCGCCGGCGGACGTTTGAATTCCTGCAGGGACCGCTATTTGCAAACCTGGTGCTGGCCGACGAAGTGAATCGCACCCCGCCCAAGACGCAGGCGGCCCTGCTGGAGGCGATGCAGGAGCGGCATGTGACGATCGGTTCCAATACATATCGGTTGCCCGATCCGTTCTTCGTGCTGGCCACCCGCAACCCCATCGAACAGGAAGGAACCTACCCGCTCCCCGAGGCCCAGCTGGATCGGTTCATGTTTGAGATTACCGTCCGCTACCCGACCGCCGACGAAGAATTGCTGATCCTGCAGCAGACCACCTGCGGCGACGAGCCGGACCTGAGCCCGGTGCTCTCCGGCCGCGACATTCTGGCGCTGCAGGAATTGGCGCGGCGGGTTCCGGTCGGCGAACATGTGTTTGTGTACGCCCGCGATCTGGTCCGGGCGACCCGCCCCGATGAACCGGAGTCGCCGGACTTTGTCCGTGAAGGCGTCGAATGGGGAGCAGGTCCGCGTGCCGGGCAATATCTCATTCTGGCTGCCAAGGCCCGGGCCTTATTGCAGGGCCGGGTACACGTTTCGACCGACGACGTCAAAGCGGTCGCGCACCCGGTGCTGCGTCATCGGCTGGTGCTCACCTTCCAGGCGGAGAGCGAGAACATCACTGCCGACAAGCTCATCGACCGGCTGATCGCCCACGTCCCGCTCCCGCTGCAAGACCGCGCACGAAAGATTGCGGGAGGGTGAGGCCCATTAGGGCGATTAATTCGTCCTGCTCAGCATATATCCCCAGGCGGCGTTGCCGACCTTGGGCTTGGTGTCCTTGTCGAGCGGCAGCAGGATGTCTTCGTTGAGACGCCAAAAGTACCGGAATTCTTCCGGAGCGTGCCCGTCGAGTTCGTAGACGAGCCCGTCGGGATATCCTTTGACTCCTCGACTTTCTCGCACCACTCCCTCCGAAACTAGCCGGTCATCTCCCGCCCCGACCTGCACGCGCCCCAGCCAGTACGTGCGGGGAGTCTTTGATTCCCGGTCGCCGTAGAGCGCTACCGCCGTCTTGACTTTCTCGCAATTCGGAACGCCGACGCACGGAATGCGCCCCTGAAACACCACCAAGAGTGGGTCGCCGTGCGCGTTCTTGGCCGGCCAAGGGGGTGGAAAAACGGTCGGCTGCTTCGCGGGGGCGAAACTCCAGCAGAGCCCGGCTCCGGCTGGCAACATAACCAGCAGAGCTATCAACAGGTTCCTGCGTCGTGCTGACATTTGATCATCTCCCGTTCTCGCGGCTATGTTCGGCCGAGGTCGGCGCTGGGGACTTCGGCTTATGTTCCTCGCATCTTACAACGACAGCATGAGAAAGGTATAATTGTTTTCAACATATTTAATGTTGTAATTCGTTGTATTAACTGTGGAGCTCGACTACTTGGCAAATCTTTCTATCTCCACGGATCAAGTCGCCGCGTTTCTGGAGCTGGCCCGCAGGGGCAGTCTCCGACAGGCAGCGTCGGCACTGCACATTACCGAGCAGGGAGTGCGAAACCGGCTGATCGCGCTGGAACGGCAACTGGGGGCCGAGCTGTATCACAAGGCACGCGGCCGACGGATTGCTGACCCTCTCACACCCAGAGGAAGACAATTCCTGCCGCAGGCCATGCGTTTTATGGAAGCGGCGCGCGGTCTGACCGACGCGTTCTCGGAGTCGACCGGCCTAGAAGAGATCCATGTGGCCGCCAGTCAGTATTTGATTCTGTACGTGCTGATCGCTGCGGTACGACGTTTCCACGCGGCCTATCCAAAGACGCGCGTGCGGTTAAGCAATCTCACCGAACAGGAGATCGAAGAGCGACTGCTGCGCGACGCCGACGTGGCCTTCGGGCTGGCTGCCCCTTACGACACGCCGCCGGAGTTGGAGTACCGCAATCTCTTCCCATTGGAATGGAGTCTGATCACACCCCCTCGACATCCACTCGCCCGCAAGTCGAAGCTCACCCTCCGCGACGTCGCCGAGCAGCCGTTGATTCTCTTCGAACGCGGCTCAACCGGAAGACAACATGTCATCGACGCCTTTCAAATTGCCGGACTCTCTCCGCGTATTGAAACCGAGACGACGAATACGGAGATCATCGTCCGCATGGTGGAAGCGGGCCTTGGAGTCGCGCTGGTTCCGCTGCTCTCCAGTGGTGCCGTCACCAAAGGGAGAAAAGTGGCGGTCCGCAGCATGTCGCAGTACGTGCGGCCAATTCAGTCAGGGGTATTGAAACGCCGCGGACAGCGACTCTCTGCAACAGCCGAGGCATTCTTGACATTCCTCTGACTGATTCCTCAAGCTCAGGGAGAGCAGGGGCTCACTTCCGTCGTCGAAGTCCCGCAAGTCCCAGTCCGCCCAGTAGCAGCAGACTCAAAGTGGCAGGCTCGGGATTGTGGAAGTCGACTTCGACCATTAACAGGTCGTTGCCGCAAGAGGGCGCCCATTCGACCGATGAGATGATCATGTTTCCGAGGTAGCTCAGAGGAATCGCCAATTCGATGACAGCATGTTGACCCGTGAGGCTGTCGCGAGTGTAGATGTAGTCCGACAAGCCGAGCAGCGTTCCGCCGGTCGATTTAAATTGGGTCATCGAAGTGGGGGTCGGAATCGGATCGGGCAACCAGGTGGGATTCAGCCAGACGGAGCCCGCTTTTTGCGTGACGGTGGTAGCGAGGCCCGACACGTTGCCAGAAGAGGAGCCGCTGCTATTCAGCACTCCGACCGTGTAGCCGGAAGAGTCGAGCTTGAAAGTTGCGCCGAGTGCGCCTTCCGTGATCGCCGCGGATGGCGCGCCTCCTGTGTGTCCGGCTCCTCCTCCCACTTCGACACCGATCGTGCCGGTCGTCGTGACGATGCGAATATCCCCAGCCGCGAATTCGCCGAAAGTGTTATCCGGGCGCTGGCCGGTCACGACTGTGATCACGATCCGTCCGGCGTCGAGACCGACACCAAGGAACTCCGCGTCGTAGTTCTGCCCGCCGACATTAGGACCGACGAAGCCTCCGGCTCCAGCTGTGTCGGACTGATCTTCAAGGTGATAACGGAAGTTGAATCCCCCTGACGAGCCGTTGCCAGTGCTCGGGTTGGGGGAGACGCCCCACGAACTGGCGTTGCCGTCAGCGACATTGATTCCCCAGTCGGCCAATGAACCGTCAACTGAGATGTTGGCCGCGAATGTAGCAGAGTTATTGAATGATAAAGCGAAAGCTGCGACTGCAATTGCGATAGTGGACAAAAATCGCGCGTGCATGGTCTATCCCCATGGGAGGCCCAAGAGTGACTTTGCAGCCGAACTCTACAAATGCTCCTGCTGCAGAATTACCATGCTAGCTATTCGCTGATTCACCCGCACCATTTCGGCTGCGTATTTTTCCTAAATTACGGGTAAACACTTAGAAGAGGCGCTTTGAGGAATAATCGGTGACCTGATTGGTTAGCGATGCTGAAGCAGTCTCGACGAGATATGATGGCAGGACTCCTGCCCGAAAGGTTTTCGCAGAATGGCGCAGAAATTTCGTATCGCCGTCATTGAAGGAGACGGTATTGGTCCTGAAGTGACCCGCGAGGCGATTCGCGCCGTTGAAGCCGCCGCGCCGCGCGATGCCGCGACCTTCGAGTGGGTCCGTTTCCCCTGGGGGACCGATTATTACTTCCAGCATGGCCGGATGGCGCCGACGGATTACCTTGACCAGTTGGCCCCGCATGATGCCCTTCTTCTCGGGGCCGTCGGGCATCCCAACGTGCAGGACCATATCACCCTGAATGGGCTGTTGCTGCCGATCCGGCGGCGGTTCGACCAGTGCGTCTGCCTTCGCCCGGCGTATCTTTATCCCGGCGTCGAAAGCCCGCTGCGGAACAAGGCCCCCGGCTCGATCGATATTCTCGTCTTCCGCGAAAATACCGAAGGGGAATATGCCAACGTCGGCGGCCGGCTATACCAGAACCGAGCCGAGGAAGTGGCGGTGCAGACCGCAGTCTTCACACGCCGAGGCTGCGAGCGGATCATCCGGGCGGCGTTTGAGAAAGCAGTGACGCGCCCCCGAAAGAAGGTCGCATCCGTCACCAAGAGCAACGCCCAGGGGTACGGCATGGTGCTTTGGGATGAAGTCTTCGCGGAGATTGCGGCAGAGTTCCCGCAGATTGAAACCGAGTCGCTCCTCGTGGACCGGGCGGTGATGGAGTTCGTTCGCAGGCCCGAATCGTTCGACGTCGTTGTGGCGAGCAACCTCTTCGGAGACATTCTCACCGATCTGGGAGCCATCATCGTCGGCAGCATGGGACTGGCAGCCAGCGCGAACATCGACCCGACGCGGAAGAACCTGAGCATGTTCGAGCCGGTGCACGGCTCCGCTCCCGATATCACCGGCAAAGGAATCGCAAACCCGTTGGCGGCGATCCTATCGGCGGCCATGATGCTCGAACATCTGCAACAGGAGAAGAGCGCGAAAGCGATCCATGCCGCGGTGTGCGACCTGCTGGCCGGTGGCGGACCGCGTACTCCGGATCTCGGCGGGACCGCCCGGACGGAAGAGGTGGGAGCGGCGATTGCGGAGCGGATCGCGATAGCAGGCTAAGGACTGGAACGATCCAGCATTGTGGCGGTCCCACACCAGGAATATTCACCGCAGAGTGCGCAGAGGACGCGGAGAAAAAGTAGGATGGAATCTAGCAGGCGATACGTGGTTCTCGCATTTGGCATCTTTCGACCTTACTCTGCCATCCTCTGCGATCTCCGCGTTCTCTGCGGTAAATGATCCTCGCCACTATCAATGTCTCCATCACGAATCACGGGTTTCCCTTGCTGCGGATTTATCTCGACAACAACGCCACCACGCGGCCTTCGCCAGAGGTTGTTGATGAAGTCGTGCGCTGTCAGCGTGAGGCGTTCGCAAATCCCGGCAGCGCGCATGTGGAAGGGCGGGCCGCTCGGAAAGTTCTCGAAAACGCCCGGGAGTCGATGGCGGCCATCCTCGGTGCTGATTCCGATGAAATCCTCTTCACCAGCGGCGGAACCGAGTCAATCAATCTTGCGCTCTTCGGGTTGGCGACTGGTCCACCAGGGACAATCGCATTGACGGCCGGCGAACATCCCGCAACGCTCGAAACCTGCCGCGTCCTCGAACGTCGGGGCTGGAAATTACTTTATCTACATGTCGATCGCACCGGCCGATTGATTGAAGAGCAGTTCGCATCGCTCCCTTGGCAGGAACTTCGGCTCATCACCGTGCTCCTGGCGCACAACGAAACCGGCGTGATTCAGGATGTGCAGCCACTGGCGGAGCTTTGCCGGCAGCATGGAGTGCCGCTGCATCTCGATGCCGTGCAGGCTGTCGGCAAGATTCCTGTCGATTTTCATGAGTTAGGAGCAACGGCGCTCAGTCTGGGGGCACACAAATTTCACGGGCCGCGCGGCGTGGGAGCGCTGTTGTTGCGCAAAGGTTCGGGGATCAGTCCGCAGTTGTTCGGCGGGCATCAGGAACGCGGCCTGCGGCCAGGTACCGAGCCGGTGGCACTCATTGCGGGAATGGCCTGGGCGCTGGAATTGTGGAATCGCGACCGGGAGAAGATCTTTCGTGAGGTAATGGAATTGAGGGACCGGTTGGAAGTGGGCCTCCGTGAGAATTGTTCGCCAGTAGTGGTGAATGGTTCGATCGAACATCGGCTGCCGAATACATTGAACATTGCGTTTCCGGGATTGGAAGGGGAAGCTTTGCTCGCGGCGTTCGATCTGGCGGGGATCGCCTGCTCACTGGGGAGCACCTGCGCGAGCGGCGCCGCGGAGCCATCACCCGCTCTCGTCGCAATGGGCTGCCCGCCGGAAGTGCTGCGCTCGTCGGTGCGGTTCAGTCTGAGTCGGGAAAACCGTGTGGAAGAAATTGATGACGCGACACGGCGAATTGAGTCCGTCGTCTCATTAATGCGGAGGAACATTGTCAACAACTGTTGAAAACTAGCGGCAGTGAGAAACAGTTTTTGACAGTGCGAATCGACTAATCAGCGTGCCGTTGAGAAAGCCCCGTTTCGTCCACAATTTGGCCACGCAACACGCGCACGTTTTCCACAGGTCTTCAATAGAGGCCGGCCGGAAAACTCTCGACCTAAGTCTAAAATTTCCATTGGTTTACAAATACAGTTTCTTTGCATTTCCACGGCAGGCTTCATTGCTGCTAATACGACTATTCTGATATAATTCTCTTCTCAGAAAAACAGCCTCCAGGGACGGGAGGAAACCGCATTGCACGACGCGTCTGGCCAATGCCACGGTGGGCTGTTTTCCGATCCCCTCACTCTTGATGCCGGCATGCAAACGGAGTTCTGAAAGGCGGCTTTCCACCCATGAAACTACATTGTCATCGTCCCACGTTGGTCGCCGCATTCCAGGTCGCCAGCGGGATCGTTCCGACGCGTACACCCAAAGAAATTCTGCGAAACATCAAACTCCAGGTGGCCGATGGGTCCGCGACGCTGATCGCCACGGACAGCGAAGTAGGGATTCGGCATGAGATTCCGGGGGTCGAAATTGAGTCTCCCGGCGAGGCGTTGCTTCCGGCTGTTCGCGTGAATTCGATTCTTCGCGAGCTTCAGGACGACGCAGTGGATCTTGAAGTGAGCGACGGCGCACTCTGGATTCGCTCCGGGCATAGCGAGTTTCGGTTGTCGGTCGAAGATCCCGCCGAGTTCCCGCCGGTCGCCGGTTTTGAGGAAGAACGGTATCACGTTGTTCCCGGCCGTGTCTTTCGTGAGGCGATTCGGCGGACCGCGTTCGCCACCGACATCGAAAGCACGCGGTATGCCCTCGGCGGTGTGTTGCTCGAGTTGGATAAAGATTCGATGACGTTAGCCGCAACCGATAGCCGACGATTGGCAGTCGTGAAAGTGGCCTGCCGCGCGCAGGGATTGGAACGTCCGGAGAATCCATCACCCGTCATTCCCACGAAAGCGCTCTCATTGATTGAAAAGAGCATAGTGGATGATGGTGAAGTATTCATCGCGGTGCATGCCAACGACGTGCTTGTGAAGTGCGGCAACTCAACGACATATAGCCGACTGGTTGAAGGTAGATTTCCGAAGTACCGGGACGTCATTCCCGCTCAATCGAAGGTCAACATCGATCTGGTGGTGAGCCCATTCTTTTCGGCTGTGCGGCAAGCGCAAATCGTCACGAACGAGGAGAGCCGCGGCGTCGATTTCTCGTTTGCAAAGGGGTTGCTGACGCTCAACAGCCAGGCGGCTGACATCGGACAGTCGAAAGTCGAACTCCCCATTTCTTACGACGGGGAAGAGCTGTCGATTACGTTCGACCCGCGATTCGTGGCGGAATTTCTCCGCGTGTTGGAACCGGAGAAGCAGGTGCGGCTTGATCTCATTGATGCCGAGAGTGCGGCGGTCTTTCGCACGGAAGACGCCTATACGTACGTTATCATGCCTTTGTCGAGGGATCGATAAACCATGACGGGAGATCCGGGACCGTTGCACCTGGGACGGGCGTTATCGGAACTGATCGCGCTGCGCGGGTTGGCACGCGTGCAATCCGGCTCGCAATTGGAAGAGGCATGGAAAGCCGCCGCCGGCAGTGAATTCGCGGACGCAACGCGTGTGCAGAATATTCGGCGCGGTGTTTTGCAGGTGGCTGTCAGCAATGCACCGCTGCTGGGAGAGTTAGCGTCCTATCACAAACAAACGCTGCTGGCGACGTTCCAAAACAACAACCCGCAACTGAAGGTGCGCGATCTGAAATTCGTTTTGAATGGAGAACTGGGACGTGCTGGCAAGCAAGCCAACCGCGCCCCGTTGGAATAACGTCACCTTGTGTGAGGTCGGAAGACCCTGACGCAAGAACGGACTGATGATCTCGCCGCATGCGGGGGATCAGACCGAAACAGGTTCGAGAGAGAGGTAACAGTTGACCGACCAGTCTGAGATCGAAAGTGTTCCTGGTGACGAGACGGCAAACCCGACCAAGTCCGCCGCCGAGGCGGAATACGGCGCTGGGCAAATCAAAGCCCTCGAGGGGATCGAGGGGATCCGCATGCGCCCGGCTATGTACATCGGCGATACCACGCCGCGCGGGCTGCACCATCTCGTCTACGAAGTCGTCGACAACTGCATCGACGAAGCGGTCAACGGACACGCCAGCCTGATCCTAGTCAAAATCAATGCCGACGGCAGTGTGACCGTGACGGACGATGGCCGGGGTATTCCGGTTGGCCCAATGCCCGACATGGACAATCGCCCGGCGCTCGAGGTTGTTCTCACGGAAATTCACGCTGGGGGAAAGTTCGATCGCAAGAGCGGCTACAAAACCGGCACCGGCGGTCTGCACGGAGTCGGAATCACGGCGGTCAATGCGCTCTCGGAGTGGCTGGAAGCAGAAATCCGACGCGAAGGACATGTCTGGACGATGGACTTTGCCCGTGGCGAAGTCGCCAGCGAGTTGAAGAAGCTCGGAAAGAGCGACCGAACCGGCACCAAAATCACGTTTCAGCCCGATCCTAAAATCTTCCCGGACACGAAGTTCAATTACGACACGCTGCAAAAGCGGTTGCAGGAGTTGGCGTTTCTCACTCCAGGTGTGCGAATCACTCTCTCCGATGAGCGGTCAGGACAGTCGGACGACTTCCACTACGAAAACGGCATCGTCGAGTTCGTCAAGCATCTCAACCGCACCGAGAATCCGCTCTACGAAGAAGTCATTTCGATCACCGGTCTTCAGGACGATATTCAGGTCAATATCGCCCTGCAGCATAACGATGGATACTCGGAAAACGTCCGCGCGTTCGCCAACAATATCTCGAACATTGAAGGCGGAACGCACATGAGCGGCTTCCGCAGCGCGCTCACCCGGGCGATCAACAACTACGGCAAGCGGTCGGGAATATTCAAAGACTATGTTCCAACCGGCGATGACTTCCGCGAAGGATTGACCGCCGTGATTACCGTCCGCGTCCCCGACCCGCAATTCGAAGGGCAGACGAAGACGAAACTCGGTAACAGCGAGGTGGAAGGGGTTGTCACGTCGATCGTCAACGACGGACTCAATAAGTTTTTTGAAGAAAATCCGTCTGTCGCAAAAGCGGTCTCCAACAAAGGCCTGCGAGCGGCCGAAGCACGCGAAGCCGCCAAAAAAGCCCGCGAGATGGTTCGCCGCAAGGGAGCTTTGACTTCCGGAGGCCTGCCCGAAAAGCTCCGCGACTGTCGCAGCCGCGAACTCGATATCACCGAGTTATACCTTGTTGAAGGTGATTCGGCCGGTGGATCGGCCGATACCGGCCGCGATTCGAACACGCAGGCCATTTTGCCCCTGCGGGGAAAGATCCTGAACGTCGAGAAAGCTCAACTGGTGAAAGTGCTCGACAACGCTGAAATCGCCAACATCTTCAAGGCGGTCGGCATCCCCCCCGGCGCGCAGCTCGAGGACATCGGCAAACGGCGGTACGGCAAAATCATTCTGATGACCGACGCCGACGTGGACGGCTCGCACATCCGCACCCTGCTGCTCACATTTATCTTCCGGCACATGCGCGAGCTTGTCGATCACGGATGCATCTATATCGCGCAGCCCCCCTTATATCGGGTCAAGCAGAAGAAGCACGTCCGCTATGTACAGACGCACGAGCAGATGATGAATGAGCTAGTCGAGCTGGGACGGAGCAACAGCACGCTTCTGTTTTCCGACGGCACGGTGTTCGAGGGCGAGAACTATCGCCGGCTGATCGAAATGCTATCGCACTTGGAAGAACCGCTCGAAACTCTGGACCGCCGGGGGGTCGATTTACGTCATGTCGCCGTCGGCCACCAGACGGCGGAAGGGTTGATCCCGCGCTATCGCGTGTATGTCGGACGCGAGCAATACTGGTTTTCCACCAAGGAAGAGCTCGACAAATTCCTGGCGGAAGAGCAGGACCGGCGCGGCGAGGAGTTCGAGGTCGCCGACGAAGCGGTGCACAAACCGGGTGAGAAGCACACCGGCCGCAACGGACATGGGGAATCCCTCGAGTCTCGGCTGCAAGTGATCGACATGCACGAAGTGCGGGCCATTAACGAGACGCTGAAGAAGCTCAAGGATTTCGGCATCGGGCTCAAGGATCTCGTCTCACCGCCAGATCGTAACGGAGAGCCGGTCTATCCCTTCCGTATCCAAAGCTCTTCCGGGGACGTCGCGGTGGGAAATCTCCGCGAAGTGATGCCCGCGCTCCGCAAGCTGGGAGAAAAAGGGCAGGGGCTCTCGATCACCCGCTTCAAAGGGCTGGGAGAGATGGACGCTTCGGAATTGTGGGAAACCAGCATGGATCCCGAGAAGCGGATGCTGCTGCAGGTGACGATGGAGGACGCTGCCGCTGCCGATGAGATCTTCCGCGTGCTGATGGGAGACCACGTCGAGCCGCGCCGCGAGTTCATCGAAAAACACGCTCTCGAAGTGCGCGATCTCGATGTCTAACGCTCCGGCGGTGGGAAACTTCCCCCCACGGGTTTGGCGAAATTTATTGCATCCGCCGCGGCGTGCTAGCACACTTGCACTCGAATTGCTGATCGCTCCTCGATCTCCCGAACTATGGAGGTTCTCTCATGCGAGCCGTTGCTCAACAAGCTCTGCATCGACGCCATATCGCGGTGGTCATTTTCGGGTGCGCCTTGATAACTGTCGCAATCTTGTCACCGCGGTCCGCCGGTGCGTTTGAAGAACCGACAAAAGATGATCCACTTCCCGGACTGGTACCAGCACCAGCGAATCTTCCTGGTGCGGTGCGTTGGCAGTTGGCGCAGCGCTTGCCGGTGGGCTATTTGTGGGCCGCGGCCTGGAGCCCCGACGGGAAACAGGTCGCACTGGCAGAATCGCGATATGTCCGCATCTGCGACACCCAAACTCTCGCGCCCGTGCGATTTCTTGTGGGACATGCCAATCGAGTGACTTCTGTCGTCTATAGCCAGGATGGCTCGAAGATCGCGACGTCGAGCTTTGATGGTACCGTCCGTATCTGGGAAGTTAACGGTGCACCGCTGCTTGTGTTGAAAGGACACGACGCCCCGGTGCGCGATGTTTGCTGGAGTCCCGATGGAAAGCAGCTCGCGTCAGCAGGCGATGACGGAACAGTGCGCATCTGGAATGCTGATGGCAGCACCGCAGTGACCTTCAAGGAGCACGAAGCACCTGTCAATTGTGTGAATTGGAGCCGCGACGGCGAACGGCTTGCTTCGGGAGACGTCAACCGAATGGTCCGAATCTGGGGCCGCGATGGAAAATCGATCGCTGCCTGCGAAGGTCATCACGGCAAAGTGCGGAGTGTCGCGTGGAGTCCCAATGGTCAGACGGTAGCCTCCGCTGATCTCGGGTTTAAGGATCCTGTCAGCAACAACTATTCAGCAAGCATTCGTTTCTGGACGAGGGA
>CAZVJA010000112.1:11578-15954 GCA_964626885.1 uncultured Planctomycetaceae bacterium
GGCCCCGTGATGGAAGGGCTCACCCGTGATGTGGATTCGGTGGGCTGGACTGCGGACAGCCGTCGAATCGTAGCCGGCTACGACAGCGGAGACTATCAGTATTGGAACAACGACGGCACGCCGGGTCCGGAAGTCCCCGCGCACGACGAATCAATTATGTTCAACGCGCTCAGCCCTGACGGTAAACGCCTTGCGACAGGAAGCTGGGACGAATCGATCAAACTCTGGGATCCCGAGGGGAAAGAGCTTCGAACGCTGAGCGGCCACGCCGGTCCTCTGTATTGGCTCTCGTGGCACAAAGATAACAGGCGGCTTGCCTCGGGATCGTACGATGCCACCGCGCGGGTGTGGGATACCGACACGGGCGAACAACTGCTGATCATTTTCTCGCTGAACCCCGAAACGGCTGTCGCCCTTACCCGGACGGGCGAGATCCACGGCGGCACCCCGGAACTGCTCGACAGCGAGTTCCTGTTTCTCATTGAGCAGCCGAACGGTTCGATGGAAATTCAGACGTACGCACAGTTCAAGCAGCGGGCTGAAACCGGAAAGTGATCGGCCGGTCATCAGATTGGCCCCGGTTTCACGTTGCGACGATTCCCCCCGATCGCTTCGAAAAGCAAAAGCCGCCCGGCGATGGACATCGCACGGACGGCTTTGGCGTACGGAGTCGAACTCCGCTCGTCGACGATTACGTCAACGCGTCGCGGACTTCGCCGAACTTGGTGTTCGCGTTGTTACCGACGGCCTGAATCGCGGTCAAGCAGACCACGACGATCAGCGCCAGCATAACCGCGTATTCGACAGCGGTCGGGCCATCTTCGGAAACGAGGAAACGCTTAACGCTGTTGGCAAGGCTCATCATTGTTGTCTCTCCCACAGAAAGTGTATGCAAAAGTTTCAAATCACTGACGCCACGCAAACCTAGGTCGCGGCGGCTGGGAGGCAACTCCTTTCTTGAACTTTTCTGGAAAAATCCCGGGATGTTGCCAAAAAGCAACACGGCCCGTGCGGCTTGTTGCAAGGTGGATACGGAAGAGAGGGTGTAAAGTACGAAATCCGAATGTCAAAAGAAGCACGAAGCACCAAGTCCGAAGGGAACCACGCGACAGAAGAATTGATGGACAGATGCCCGTTTCAGGCTTTGGACATTCAGGCTTCGTGCTTTTCCGCGGTACTTCCTACCGCTGCTTCAGCAACCGCCCCTTCGCGGCGTCTTCCGTCATGATGATCACCGCCCCTCGGTCGACCACATAGCTTAGCTTCAGCGGTTCGAGAAGCTGCTGGAGCGCGTCGGCGGCGGGAACCTTATCGACGTCGATCGAGAAGGTCCGCTCGTCCAGTTTCGTGCCGACCGTCTCCAGCGATTTGTTGTCCATTTCAATCCTCACGTTTACTTGCGCGCCGATCCGCATCAGGATCTTGTAGAGTGTCGAGTTGGTCATGTGCATCGTCACGCGGGAGGTCAGCAGATGCTTTTCGAGGCTATTGGCTTCGAGCGTTGGGTAGACCTTGAGCGAGTCGAAACCCAGCCGGGAATCAGAATGAACAATCACCCCCGGTCCCGTCGCCAACATCGAAGCCGGCGGTGCGTGCTGAATGGCGTTGCTGCTCGCCTGTGGAACTGGCGAACCCGCCGGCACATAGTTCGGAAGGAGCACCGGGCCGGATGGCGCGACCGCGCTCCCCTGTTCGGGCGCTGCGCGGCGGTTCTCCTCTTTGCGCTTCAACGTATCGACCGCCTTCACCGCCGAGGTGATCTTGAGGACATCATCCTCGACGAGATACGCCAAATTCAGCGGCCGTAGAAAAATATCGAGGGCATCCGCCAGAGGCACATCAACGGCGTGGAGAGAACACATTTTCTCATTAAACTTGATCTCCGTGGCTTCCAGGCCGGAACTTTCAACGACAATGTTCGTGGCAGCCAATGTTGCAATTACCCTGATGATTTCATTGAACGTTTCTCGCTCCTTTCGAATCGTAATGCGCTTGCGGAGGGACCGTTCGATCGCCAGTTCCGCAGGTGACATGGCCGATGGTGAGGTGTGCGGTGCTAAAATCGGCGGTGGAACAGGTTCCCATGCGGGGGCAGGGACGGCGGTTTGCGAGTGAGGCGCGCTTGTCCCGTTCAGTTTCTGAACGCCATGGTCGCGTTCGTAGTTTCCCCGCTTCTCATTCGGCTTGGGTTCTTCGTTGGGCTCCGCCTTCTTCGGCTCGGCGGATTCGTCTTTGATCTTCTTCTCGATCTCGACGTTCACTTTTTCAGCCTGCTGCGTCCGCTCGACCAGCTTGCGGAGTTCCGCCACGTCGCCGCGCACCTGCCGCACCTCTTTACGCAGCTCGCGGAGCTCTTGCAGGATCGGCGGTGAGGCAACCCCCGGTAGACCAAACGCTCCCGGCGACCCGGGGACATCCCGCGGCAGAACCCCCTCGCGCCGCATTTGTTCAGCCATTTCGTGCAACTCCTGTACACGATGCTCCTGCCGCTCCCGCTCTGCGCGAAGTTCCAACTCCATCATTTCCGCTTTACGCCGCAGCGATGCGGCCTCTTCTTCAAGCCCTGACTTGCGGAGACGTTCCACCGCTTGTCGCAGCGCTTCAATTCGTTCTTGAATCGCCTCTCCCTCGCTTCGGGACCGGGCCTCCGATTCCTTCATCTCCCGCAGGAGCTGCGAGAGGTGCTCTCGCCGGTCAGGAGGGCTGGAAGGTGCGCGTGGACCGCTGTTTGAACTGGGAGCTAACGCCACCAGCGGTACGGCTGCCGGTTGGCTATGCACCATTCTTAGTTGCAACCGCTCGCGTAGCAGTTGTTTGATCTGCTCCTTCGCCTGTTCCATCTCGGGACCGAACAGCTCGCGCGCCTCTTCGGGAGTCAGATGTTGAGACAGTTTCGCTTGCTCTTGGAAAAGCTGACTCAGCTTTTCGCTCAGCTCGGCCAATTGCTGTTGTATTTCCGCGAGCCGCTGCTTGTTGATTAGGTCCTGAGGACTCGCGGAAGGCGTCGGCGGGGCAAGCCCTCCCGCCGGCTGCGGTGTCCCAGCCACGGTCAGCGATGTAGGCGGCGCGTTCGATGATGCGGCACCCTCGGCGGTTCTCTCTGTCTGCTTTTTCTGTTCAAGTTCAGCGAACAACTGATTGAGAGCGCCTTGATACAGACGGTAATCTTCGTTTCGTTCCCACCATTTCTTTGCCAACGGGATAAGTCCCGCCTGCATGCGCTCCGACTCATCAATTCGCCCGACCGAACGGAGATGATGCACCTGGGTCATGAAGTGTGTTTTCAATTCTTTGAAACTATAGATTCCTGGCTGCCCCGCTATTCGCCATCCCACAAATTTTCCGGTCTGGTCACGAACGTCGTGTAACTGGTCCATTGTGTCTGCGCGATCGATCGGTGGATTGCCAGACGAACTTTGGACCGAATCGAGCATCTCGGCTAGGACCATGTAACCTTTCGATAACGGCGGATTGTCCCCGTTTGATTTCGGAGGGGCGTTGTTTCGATCATCCTGCGCAATCTGCATCTCGTTCGGGTCTTTCGCCACGAAAGGATTTTCTCCGGGACCGACGAGTGTGGTCTGTGTTTCCATCGGCACGGTACGCACGGCTTGGGCGCCATCCCGGACTTGTGACGAAAGGTGGTCTACTTGTGCAACCGACATGACTGTTCTATTGTGCGATGTGGGCTCGGTACCCGTCGAGCCGTCTTCATTGACTGGTTCTGCCAAATTGTGCAGAACCCTTGTCACGGAGATCGGGTTTCTCCCTGACGACGAACTTTTTGCGGAAGCGGGAATACTGGCCTGCGTCTCCTGTTCCACCTCGTTGGACCGGAGCAATAAACGAATGACGGCTTCCGTTCGTTGCACGTCCGGCCACCGAAAAGCCGACTTTCGGAGATGTTCCGCGTCTTCAGTCAGGACGGTAATCAGATCGGATGTTGTAAGTGTTGGTTGATTCTCTTCGGACACAACCCCCTCCGGTGCGTCGAGAGTCCACAGGTAATTCTGATACGAATGGTTTCCATTATCTCCGTTAGCTTCCGGGAAAACGGCGCGGCGTGTGGCCAGTCGACCGTCAACTCTTTGCGCCGTATACAACCTCTCAACGAGCGGAAGCTCGGTATTGCTTTGCGTCAATTGGATTTTTTCCCCGCTGGAAAGTGTGACCCATTTCGACGGGCTGTCCTTGATGCCTGGTCCGTCCCCGCAGCCGAGGATCGATGACATGCATACCACGGTGAATAGGAACGCGGAAATTCGTGCGAGGGACGATCGCAGGAGAGTATGAAAGGATTGCATGCGGAGGCTCCTCTATTTTGCTTCCGTAGGAAGTTGGGGGTCGTGCGGGGTGGGTGGTTGAATTTCGAGATC
>CAZVJA010000113.1:0-14723 GCA_964626885.1 uncultured Planctomycetaceae bacterium
CAGCCTTCACCGCGGCTCGTTCGACGCGGGCATTGGTCTTGGCGTCGCCGAACCCTGCACCTGCGCGTATCGCCGCCGCAGAGGCTTGTCCGTTCCGTTGCTTGCGTTTGGCCCGTTCTATTAGTTTGCGGGCGCGGCCCGCGTCGAGGAAGACCCGGGAGCGCGGGAAACCAGGCCACTTCCACTTAGGGGAGCAACTCACGTCCCACGCTCTCCAAACTGTACCAAAACTTCCAGCACCAATCCGTTCGCGCAATTCAAATATCCGGAGACGCCCGATTTGAGGGTCTGCGCAGTCCCAGTACAGTTTCTACGATCTTATCATCGCTAAGAGTTGATAAAGTCCTTCGACCATCTTTTCATATTTTTTCGCCGTATCGAAATCTCGCTGAGCATTGGCCCTATTTTGTGCAGTCAAATTCGCGCTTTGCTCCCTTTTCAATTCTCCTTTGTCAAATATTTTTGTAACCGTATTGTATTGTTGATTGGCGGAGGCGTTCACTCCTGCAATGTGCTTCTCAAACCTTTCTGCCATCTCGCGCACGCAAACTTCATGCGCTTTCGCACTCTTTGGGTCATCCAGCAGTTTCGGAACAATCCAGAGACAGATTTCTGCCGCGCTCGAGTAATGTCCGCGTTTCGTCAGTTCACAGAGTACGGGGAGTAGCGCCACCAGGTCGTTGGTTGGCACATTCGCCGATGGTGGACCAATCTGGCTTAGCGCTGATATTGCCCATACTCCGCCGTTCTGCTCCGGGGGGAGGTCCAGCTTCGCGTCGCGGGCAACAGATAACAGGTAAGGCACGGCTTCATTCGCGGGCGGTCCGATTGATCCAAGAACCTGGATCAGGCGAAAGGACCGCTCCCCGTTTTCCTGCGGCAGTCGCGTCAAAATCGGCTTCACGGGGAGCTCACCGGCCAGCGACAATAGCCTGCTCGCTTTCATCCAGACGTCATCCGGTGAATCAACTTCCGCCAGGCAGATCGCGACTGTTCGCGCGTCGGGAGGACCGCATTTCTCCAGAAGGCCCAACAGCTGGGCATGCTGTTTCGGAGACATTTCCAACTTGCCAAACAACATCTTCACGGCAGGCAATGCAGTTGCAAAACCTTTTTCATCGTCCGATGCAGCTCGCTCAAAACCATAAAAAATGCGGTCGCGATAAAGCTCCGTTTCCTTGTTCAGAATTGTGATTAGCGGTTCGATTCCGTCTGGCCCCATTAAGGCTAAGGTCGTCGCGGCTTCGTAACGAACTTGATCGTCGGCTGCTTCAGCCCAATCGCAAATCGCGGGGATTGCGGGCGTCCCTTGCAATTCGTAGAGCGCAATCGACCGTATGCAGAAGGTCTGGACCTCACTGTTCATATGGCCCAAACCGTGAATCAGGTCGTCGAGGTGCGGCTTCGTGGATTTGTTGAATTGTTTCAGAATTCGCCTCGCGAGGTCGCTGGACCTGGGATCTCCGGAGGCTAATTCCTCAAGTAGATCGGGGACGGCGGCGGGGTCCGCACCAATAAACAAATGGGCATTTCCCCTTCTCAAGTCGTGCAGTTTTTCATACAGCTTTAGCTGTGATTTTTGTCTCATCGAACTCACGGACTGATCGCTCGCATCTTTGAGAAGTCGTTCTTCTTTTTCGTAGAGATTCCCCCGCATCTCCACGAGCCATTCCGACGTCGTCTTCCCTTCGTACTTGACCTGTTCACGCTGGGTGACGCTATCACTTTTCCTACTCGTCCAGGAGGAGACGTACCATGTCGCAATGCCAAGCATCAGCACACACCCGATCAGAAGTGAAACCAGCCCCAACGATTTCACCCTGACGCCGGCGGACATGCGGTTTCGCTGTTTTTCTTCTCGTTCTTTCCGTGGAGCCTGCTTGGCTTTTTCTCCAGAGAGTTTGCGGCGCGAAATTGGAGGGAGTTCCGGCAGATCCGTATCCTCGGAGGACAGCTCTCGGTCCGGTTTCAATTGATGGGACGAAGTGAGTTCCGCTTGAGGAATGCTGATGACGCTGTTGCAGGCCTTGCAGCGCACGCGCCGCCCGGCCAATTCATCGAGTGCCTTCAGCGTGGTTCGACATGTCGGACATTCAATCCGTATGGACATCGTTTCAGCTCTTTCCGGTTGCGTAGTGCAAGCAATTCAAGCCCGGTGACAAACGGTGATTGTGCAGTCAGCGCCTCACGCCAAACGAAAGGTGTCGGGCGAGGACGGCCAGCGCGAGAAGCATCCGACGATCGAACGGAATCTCGACGTCGGATTCAGGCGTAAAGGCCCATACAAATCCCCTACTGCGCAGCCATTTCCGAAAGAATGATCCCACACGGATGCGCGACGATTTCAACAGATACACTGCCGCAGGAAACTCTGTCGGTGCGACCAATGGGCCAATGACCATACCGAGAAAAGAACACACCACTAGAAACAAGAACAGGGGATTGAGAAATGAATCGCTGCCCGTAACGAGGTTGATAAATAGAACCGATCCGGTCGCAACGCCGAATCTCAATACTTGCCCGCCATACCGCTTCGCATCAAACATCCAGTAGGCAATCGGGGTGTCATCGGGGAGTGAAACATCAAACTGTCCGAGGAATCTCCATCTCCTGTAGATGATTCCCAGGCTTTCTCCAGACGCATCCGTGACGGCGAACGAATGCCCCATTCCATGAATTTGTACGATGACCTCTCCGGATCGTGATGAGCCGGAACGGATCACAATTTTGTAAGATCTCGATTTGCGGTCACGAGCAGCTCGAACCAGTCCAGTGCAGACAACGACCAGCAGGCAGGCAAGGGCGAGACCGCCGAGTAACCAGGAACCATCGAGCAAGGCGAACAAGGTCAGCACGAACGACACCAATAAGAGCAGCGACCCGACAATGATCAGGCCGAGCAATCGCCATGCAGACAGGTTCGTCGGCTTGATTCGTTCGATGGAGTGTGATTCCGCGACCTTTTTGTCCTTCGAATCATAAATCGATGCCCTGTGCTCAATCGGAAGCGGATCGCGAAGCTGCTTCCAGATCGATTCGAGCCGCCGATTCGGCTTCTCAAACCGAATTGTGAATTCGTCGACACCGGCGTTTTTATCCTTCTGGTCGTTCCGCGTCGAAGAAATCACCTGGATGCAGGGAATCCACTCCTCCTCCTGTCCTCGGCGAACCGGCGTGGTCGTGCTGATCTTTCCCTGCGACAAAGCGCGCCGCAATTGATCGGCCGACACCGGCCCACGAACCTTTTCTCCAAAACGCACATACCATTCTGCGGTCATTGTCTGTCTCTAATACTACAGGTGCCCTTGCTCAAAAGGTGACGTCGCCAAAACGATTCTCTGGAATCTCGCGGCGAATCTCAGTGAGCTATTGTTCTCCAGAGGATGCCGACAACTCGCCCTAATACAATGACCGTGGCCAAGGTATACGGAATCCCGCTCTTCCAACGGACGCCGTCAACCTCTCTTGCTTTGACCCGCTTCCCGGATTTCCGTGAGATCGCCGACGTACTGATGGCATGCGGTCGGGACGCGAAGATTCGCAGCCATACTTCGCGAAAGCCCCGTTTCCGATAACTGAGGCCGGCGATCCATTCGCGCGACCATCGTTTCGCCTGAAAACATGACAACCAGATGCCGAACGGTACAATCACGACGCTTATCAACAGCATCATCGGCAGAAGAATGTCTTTATCGTAGGCGTCGCGGATGTGATGCCCTCCAACCACAGTGACCCACTCTCCGATCTTTCGCCCGGGACTTACGAGACATGTGAGTGTCATCAGAATCATGGTCACCGCGACGCCGGATGGAACGATGATCGCGAGCCAGCGACCAAGAACGACCGCCCAGGAGAGAATCACGCCTTGGATCAATGAAATGATGGACAGTGGCTTGTGCCGATACAACGCGACCAAACGGCCGCCGTCGATCGCTGCAAAAATCACCGTGAGGAACGGTACGATCCAAAGTACTCCCCATGCAAACTCCGTCACGGCATTGGTCAAAAAGGAGAAGGTATTTCTTATGTACCCCAAGCCCACCGCGGAGATAAATTGCCAGAGAAACACCACGAGAGTCACCAGATACAGCAGCGACGATGTCCAGTAACCGAAAGATCCCTTCGGTAGGGCTTCCACGTCGAATAGTACGACTAGAGGTATCGGTCGTGCCGAGAACCGCGACGGCGCGAGAAGAAAGGCGGCGCCAATGATCGTCAGCGCCGACAGCAAAGTCAGATAGAGGCCATCGCCGAATTCAAAAGAAGTCGGAGTAGGCATGATGATTTTTGCGGGGTGCCGCCACATCGCGAGAAGCGGAACCTCCCATAAAAAGCCCGCACCATCTTCCCTCGCCATTTCTCGCCAAATGTCATAGTTGAACAGTCGAATTGCGGAGAATCTGTTTACGGCGGCGATCAGCGCGACGATCAAGGCGCAACCGACGGTTCCTACCCTGGCCACGCCGGAGATGTGTTCGTGCCGTTTCCCAAAGAACAATGAACAGAAAGTCGGAGCGAGCAGCAGTATCGCGGTGAATTTCCCGACCGAAATATCTATGACACCGATCCGTGCCGCCAGCGGTATCCAACGCATTAGGGCGCCAACGATTCCTAAAGCGGCGGCGGATGCCATGAAAACTCTTTGTGGATGAACCCCTTCGACAACCGCCAACCAGCCTGCGGATATTGCCAGAGAAATAGCGGCGGGCAACGATACTTTGTCCGCAGTCAGTGGCCGTGTTGCTCGAAAGAAATTCCCACATTCCTTGCACTGAACGCGGCGGCCGATTTGAGCGTCGCTCAGCTTCAGCGTCTGACTGCAGTCCGGGCACTCGATTTGAACCGACGGCGGCGGCGATGGCACTCTTGCTGTTCGGTTTGGCTTCTTCATAGCGTGCGCGACGGCCCAAGCCGTCACACCCAGCAGAATGAAACTGCCGAGGATCGGTTGGACCGCATACACCGTAAAGCCAAAGAATACGCCCGCAACGAAGAT
Organism: uncultured Planctomycetaceae bacterium; assembly: GCA_964626885.1. Lineage (GTDB taxonomy): Bacteria > Planctomycetota > Planctomycetia > Planctomycetales > Planctomycetaceae > CAZVJA01. The sequence continues at coordinate 4,997 of CAZVJA010000113.1, forward strand.
TAGGGCTGCGCGAATCCAGTTTGCTGTCGGGTAACCACCGTTTGGGTTTCGACTTTTCCGACAAGTCTGCATCGATCCGCAGTTATGACAATGCGAGCAATCCCGTCCGTCCCATCCATACGAGAAACCACATCGGGGACAGCGCCCTGTTGGGATAATTGAAGGCGCGGCCGGCGTCAAACTCGTCGTCAGTGAGTTGGCCAACGCGAAAGTTTCCGGCTCGGTTGTCGGCGGTCCGACGGAATGGTTGGGAATCGAAATCACACCCTTGCAAGATGGACAGCGTATCTGCTTGCCGGCCCCCTCGTCTTTCACGCGGTAACGCTTTCCGCAGCTGCATGTCACCGCGATCGCCATCGATGGACGCTCCCAATCAGTTTCGATTTCAACTCGCGAGTGCATCACCGGCCACACAGGCTGTGACGTCAGATGCCGCGCAATCGGCCATGCTGGAAGCCTTGGCTTTCGATCACTCCGCGAATGCACAGCGATAGTGAACACCGAAGGGGGCCTGACACCGCGCGCACCCCCGCTTCTTTCAATAACGCCGGAGCGCGACGCACAGAGACCGGGATGCGAGACATTGCCGGTGGCCAATGCCACGGCGTCATCTGCAACCTCTTGTGAAAATAGCACTTATGGCGAATCACCCCCATTCCTCACCAATGCCGTGAACCTGGTTAGGGTTGTTCAACGCACCGGGGGAAAGCAAGTTCGCCGGCCGAACAGGGAAGGCCAGGGAAACAATCGCGTGCAGCAGAGATCCACGTTTGAAGCGACTTCCGTGATTTCTGATATGCGACTCAACCCGCGAGGCGCGGCTTGTATCGGAAATTGGCGGTCATGGCCACGAGTGATTCAATCCCTCTTTTGATTCTGCACCGGCGTTCGGGTGGAAATCAGCTTCAAACAGTCCCGGCATGTTGCGACCAGCTGCGGGTGCGCGTTTGAACTCTTCGAAATCTGCTCCAAGACTGGTCGAGCCTTGGCGTCAAGTCCGGGCTTTTCCGCCAGTAATCTGATCAGCTTGCGCGCGACTGGCCGTAGCGTGTCATTTGAAAGATCATCCCGGGTGAGGATTTCGACGAAACGGTCGGCTGCAACGTCCGGTACTACCACGGCCAGCGTTCGAGCGGCCTCGTAACACACGTATTGCCGCCGCCGAAGATTGGCGGAATCATCCGCATTCTGTGACGGCTTGTCGGGTTTTGTCCCGCCCGTGCCGATTAAGTCTTGTGTGACACTTGCGAAGGCCTCCGACAATGCCGCGTTGTCCGGCGGCAATATCGCCAGCGCCCGCCATGCCGTGACGCGGCAGTCTCGAACCGCTTTGTCATGATTCATCCTCTCGTTGTTGTCGGCGGATTGTTCCCGCATCGTCTCGTACAATTCTGGGTAATCCGATTGGACTGTGGCGATTTCATTTTCGTCACTCAAATCTTCCCTCGCCCACATCAGGCCGAAAGGGGTTTTGTCTGTTGCAATTTGCAGGAGATGCGGTACAGGATTCGCTCCGTCCTGGCCGCACTCCACCAGCATTGAGATTTGTGCGTAGGCCGCTTCCGGCAAGATATCTTTTCCCTTCTTCAGCTTGACGGTCTTGAGATCTGCGGCGAAATCCGCGGCAAAAATCTCGACGGCGCGCGGCGGATCAATGCTTCGGAGCAGGCGGGCCGACGCAGTTTGCGCCATGGGGGAAAGCTTGTCGTTGCGAATGTCGGTTGTCAGCAGCGGGACAAGATCCTCCGCAAATGGTCGGAGGCTCGGCGCGAAGCCGATCGCGGCCTGCCGCACTTCATCGGCGTCGCTGGAGCGCGACGGGCGGCGTAAAAGAGACGTCAGGACAGCAACGGCATCCTCTGCGGAAATCTCCAGGAGTGACTGCAGGGCTATGCGATGGGATTGATTAAATGACTTGTCGGATTTGAACAACGAGACGAGTTTCGGCACTGACTCCTTCGCGTCGGGCCCAATGCTCCCCAGAGTATAAATCGCGAACCAGCGCTCCGGGCTTTCACCTTCGGAGGTCGCGATCTGAGAGAGTGCTGCAACGGCTTCACGCCCATCTCTGCCCAAGGCGGCGAGAATCAGCAAGGCTCCCCGGCTTTTGGACTGAACCTTGTCAGCCAGGCTGCGCACGAGTATGTCACGTCGATCATTTGTGCGAATGGTTTCAGCGAGCCCCGAGATCCCGGCCGGAATGTTTGGCTTGAAATTCGAGCTGACGGTTCCGTTGCCGTTAGGAGCAAATTCGTTGCGTTTGAGCCTCTGCCGATTGTTCCCGATCGGTCCGTTCGCAAGGCCGATCTGGGACGAGTTGTAGGCGTCAATCGTTGCCTCGATGAGCTTGTCGAGTGTATCCGGGGGCAGGTTCGGCAGTCGGGTTATCGTCTCCAGAAGTCGTTCTGTGTTCAGCGGAGGGCTATGAGGTCCGCCTTTCCGGTTGACTTCGCCGATCAAGTCCATCACAAAAGGAGAGACGTGCTCGGGATTCATTTTTGCGAGAATCGTCATGGCGTGGGTGAGACGATCGCTCCCGTAATTTCTCTGCTTCACAGTTTCGACAAGCCACGCCGCGGCCGGGCTGCCAATGCGCTCAAACGCCTGCAAGAAGACGGGCAGCGGCTCTCCCGTGGACTGTAATTGGACGCCCCCAAAACGGCCTTGACTCGAGGTGCAGCTCAAATGGAACAGCTTTTGTATGATTTCCCGCGGCATGGCCGAGACGAGGGCTGACACGGTCAGCAACTTGACCTGCTGCTCAAGACCATCTCCGCCAATTCGCTCCAGTACCGGCGAAAGTTCCTGTGCGTCCTTCCCAAATGAAGCGATCGGTTCCAACATGTCGTTGACGACTTCATTTGCCTCGCGGCCGGGTTTTTCACCACGTTCGGTTTTCGTCGCGGATTCAAGCAGAGAACCGGCACTTTGAATGGCTGCGGTTTTGTCCGTCCTGGTAAGCAACAGCCAGGCATCGCGCCGGATCAACAGATTCGCCCGTCGCGGACTCATGACAATTGTTGCCAACAACGGAACCGCCGGGCGAATGTCGTCCGACCGGCCCTTCAACCAGTCGACAATCCTCGGAACCGGGTCTAGATTGAACCGATTCCGCAGGTAGACGACCGCATAGCCGTCCGTTGGCGAACTCTTGAGCGCCTCTTTGAACAAGTCGACGACCACCTCAAGCGGAACGGCATCCGTTCGTTGAAGAACGTCGAGCATCATCACGGCGAGCGCGCGTTCGGTCTTGTCGCCCGATCGCAGTTGTTTCTGCAGATCTTCCGTCAAGGTATTGTCCGCGGCATTCAAGACGGCCTGACAATGCTTTCGATAGTTTTGCCGCAACTGTTCGGAAGATGGGTGTGAGTAATAGTCAAAATAGACTGACAACAGAGGGTCCAGAAATGCAAGACGTTGCGCGGACGGAAGGCGCGAAATCTCATCAATGGCTTGCAGGCGAGTTTCGTCCGTGGAATCCTTTCCCGTGATCTGATTGCAGATCTCTTGCAGTTTCTTCGTCGGATCGGAGCGGCGCAGCGCCTCGTCCAACGACGTGTTCAGCTTTTCGAGTAGCGGCTGGTACTTATTCTTCCATTCCGCCGCCTCCTGTTCGCGGTTAATTTTTTCCAACATGTCTTTATCGCGAATTGGAATGCCCCCGTTGATCGAAATCACCTCGCCCTCTGCGTTGAGCATATAGGTAGTGGTTTGCGGCAATCGGGTTTTGTCCTTGAGCATTTGATTCCTAACGGTTGCCAAGCTGCTCTCTCGTTCCCGTGCCAATGCCGGCAATGCAAGTGCCGAGAGGTCACCGAAGTTGCCGAGAGCGTCGGCCGCCGCGATCTTGACGTCGAGGACATCGGCGATGAGCGCCCAGATGAGAGCTTTGAGGCCGGTCGCCGATTTCGGCGAGCAGTTCGCCAACGCCTGGCAAGCGGCAATCCGGTCCTGAAGGGCCTGATCCGTGGCTTGCGTGATCTGGCGAATTTCTTTCGTCTCGCCGTCTTTTGTCAGCTGATACTTGGGATCTGTCAGGACAGCGCCGATTTGCCTTTTTTCATTGGGTCGTTCACCAGTGAGCAATTGCACGACCCGCTGCAACTCCAGGTCGGTTAGAACTCCCCAACGAAGAAGCGTTCCCCCAATCGCTTCCTTCAGGTCTTCTTCTTGCGCATTTTTCTCGGCCGTCTCCAGAACATTCACGACCTCAGCGGAAGGACGAGGTCGGACGGCAAGCGCGGCGACCGCGGCTTTTTGAAGCGGAACCTGTTTGGTGCGCACGACGTCGAGCAACAGGGACGAAACCTGTTCCCCTGGAATGTTCTGCAAGAGTGGAATCGCTTCTTGAGAAATTGTTTCGTCATCGAGTGACAGAAGGGATGCGAGCTTGTCGACCAGTGCGTTCTTGTCGGCAACCACGGAGGCCAGCGTTTTTGCCACTTCCTTTTGGACTGTTATCTCCGAATCCTTCGCGAGTGCTGCGATATCATCACTCGCTGCCCCAGCCTTCGATCCCAGGCCGCGCAGCAACTGAAGAGTCTGGCGACGTACATTGGGATCTGGATCCTTCAGCCGTTCAACGAGTTCAGGAAGCGCGTCGTCACCAAGATCCTTCACCGCTTGAAGTCGTATCGCTTCGTCCGCATTCGTGAGTTCCTGAATGGAATTCTGCCTGGCGCGTTGCTTGACGAACAACGTTATTCCAAGAGCGCTCAAGCTGATGACGGCAACAACAGAAAGCAACACGCTGGCCACCAGAACCGGACGAGACTTCCGTGTGGGGCGAGGGATCGGGCGAGTCGAGTCCGAGTCTTTCTGAGTGGACCGTTTCTTTTGAGTTGGGGCCGATCTCCGAGCCGTTGCATCATCGGGCTTTGAAACTCGGACTGCGGAGCCGCATTCCGGGCATTTTATGGCGCGCCCGAGGGCTTTATCGGGCGCCTGGAACTGATAAAAGCAGTCGTCACAGACCACTGGAATTGTCATCGACCGGGCCCCTTCCGCATGAAAAGTCAGCAGGTCATTTATGCGCCTATCTGTCAAGAACGGCGGAGCGCGACACGAATTCGTGGATGATGGTGCTCGTATTGAAGACCGACGCCGCCTCGTGCCGCAAGTGCAATCCAGAAGGCAGGTTGCAGTCGAGCGGCCTCACCAAACTGGATGCGCCGGTTGAGCTACACGGACGCGGCGTGGAGGGAGGGAGCAGCGGGCGGGGGACGACGCTTTGGCATCCGACCGCGTCAGCAGCCGAGGTCGGCCACGGAACCCTCCCGCAAGGAGGAACGTTCCGTCTCAAGGATGGTCTACTTCGCGTAAAGCATCTCGATGCTCCCCTGGAACGGATCATCCTTGGCAAGACTGCACGTTCCCACCGCCAGGAAGTTCCCCGACGTGGCAAACGCGACGGATGAGATGGCAGAGTGGCGAAACGGCAGGGAAAGCATCCGCTGGAACGTGTCGATTTGCCAAAGTTCCAGAGAGAAATTGTTCGTGCCGACTGCTAAGGTTCGTCCGTCGGGAGTGAAGTCAACCGACCAGACTTCGCTGGCACCGGTTTTGACGGTTCGGATCTTCTTCCAGGAGGCCACGTTCCAGAAATCCAAGGTTCCATCTTCCCCTCCGGTGACGGCAAGTCGGCCATCCGGAGCAAACGCCGCACACCGGACCAGAAAAGACGGCGTGTCGATCGTCTTCACCGAATGGTCGGCCATCGAGTAGACGGCCACCGTTTTATTCCCTCCGATCAGAACTTGTGAGCCATCGGGTGAAAAGACCGCTTGTCGAACGTCCAGCGCTCCCGGATCGATCGATTGCGGGGGACCGGCGTCGGCCCCCAGTTTCCGCAGCTCAACCCCGCGAGTCGGAGATGCTGCAAGGAGATAACCATCGTCGTGCGAGAATGCCAACGCGCTCACGGAGTAACCCGGCCCGGAGATCGGCATCGATGCTTGGACACTTCCTGTTTGAATATCGAGCAGAGAGAGGTGATGTGTTCCGTCGCCACAAGCGACGAGGGGAGATTGATGGGCGGAGGCAGCCGATTTGGTTTCTCTCGCGAGTTGCCAACGGATCGGGACTCGGTAGTAAGCATCGCATTTCTTGATACGAACCTGCTTGAAGAATGTCGTCTTCCCCAAATCGAGATACACCACATGGGAGCCATAAGCCGCAAAAAGAGCCTTGTCTGATTCCGCAATCTTCAAATCACCAACCTGATCGGTAGAAACGGACATGCGGTCTCGCGCCAGCGAATTCATGCTCCACTGACGGACAAGACCCTCGCGATCCGCAGCCGCGAATAATCGTTCGGTGGGCGAAAAGGCCATCGCGTAAACCCGGCCACCGGGATTGCGAAGTACATCTCGCAGAATCCCCGAATCGATATCCCAAATGCGAATCAGGCCAACCTTGTCGGCGGCGGCGATGAATCGATCATCCTCTCCGAACGCGACCGACTGCACCGGTTCCGAAAAACCATTGAGGGTTAAACGGGGCGTTGCACTGCCAAGCGGAAAGATCCGCACTTTTCCATCATGGCAGGCCGTCGCCAGCTCCAAGCCGCTTTGGCTAAAACAGACTGCACGCGCCGGTCCCTCGTGAAGAAACTCCCAGAGAGGTTCCCCGTTGTCCAGCCGCGAAACCTGCAGCAGTCCGGCCGAGTTGGTGACAGCCAGGAGTTGTCCATCGGGAGAAATCGCAATGGATTCGATTGGGCTGCCGAATGGGGGAGAACGCCGGACGATCTGGCCGGCCGGAAATTCGCAGATGGCGAATGTACCGTCTTCAGAACCAGTGACGAGCCGTCTCCCATCCGGTGAAAATACCACGGTAGTTATGCCCGAAGCGTGAGCCTCGATTTTCGCTGCGGTTTCCCAATCCGCCGTTCGACGAATTTCTACAATGCCTTCACCGCCGGCGGTGGCCAAGAATTGCCCGTCCAGCGAGAAATCGAGGGACTCGACAGTTCCAATCGGTAAATCCAAGTCTCGAATTAGGGATCCCGTCGCGTCATGAATTCGCAGGTGATGATCCTCTCCTCCAGAAGCGATCCACCGTCCGTCTGGAGAGAATTCAATATCGTAAACTGGCCCTTGATGAGCCTCGATTTCGCGAATCGGATGATGGTGGCAGAGTCGATTCAGAAAGTGCCACTCAAATCCGCGGATATCCGCCAGGCCTTCGCTGGGAACGTGCTGGGCGAGCCGCCCTTCCATTTCTTTGAGCCGCCCCATTTTCCAAAATTCGTGCGCTTGTCGAACGTCGTCCACGTAAAGAAGTTTTCTCACTGCGAATTCTCGTTCAGCAAGAACACGAGCAGCTTCTTCGGCTTCTACCCGACGAGTTTCGGCAAGCGATGTTTGCTTCTCAGCGATACGGCGTTCGGTATTCGCCTCATCAATCGCCACTTCGAGATCGCGATTCGCTTCGCTTAACCTGAGCGTGTGGAATGCCCCTCCGACGATCGTTCCGATGATCGCGAACGAGGCGGCGACAACAGCAGTGGCCCAGCCCGGATTCCGGCGGGACCATTTGACGACTCGCTCCCACCGGCCCACCGGACGTGCGCTGATCGGTTCTCCGCTCAGGTAGCGACGCAAATCATCGGCGAGTTCGCCGGACGTTTGGTAACGACGCTGAGGATTCTTTTCGAGACATTTCAGGCAAATGGTTTCCAGGTCCGCGGGAATTGACGGACGGAGCGAGCGAAGGCGCGCAGGCTCCCGGGTGAGGATCTGCAGGAGTAATTGATTGACTTCCCCCTGAAATGGTTGTTCATCCGTCAAGAGTTCGAATAGAATCACTCCCAGCGAGTAAATGTCGGTCCGCCGATCGATGTAGCGACTTTCTCCCATCGCCTGTTCAGGAGACATGTACGCGGGCGTACCCATCGTCTGCCCACGCAGCGTGATGGTAATGTCTCCGTTCTCCCGTTTGGCCAACCCGAAATCCGTGATGTGCGGGTTGCCGTCGCGGTCGATCAAGATATTGCTCGGTTTGAGATCCCGGTGAATTACACCGGCAGCATGCGCGTGCGCCAGTGCTTCGGCGAGTTGAAGGCAAATTCGGGCCGCATGCTGCGACTGGAGCGGCTTCTGGTGCTCCAGATAGTGCTTGAGATCCCCCCCCTCGACAAGACTCGACGCAATGTAGGCCAATCCGGCGGCAATACCAGAATCAAATACATGGACGATTCCAGGGTGCCCCAATTGAGCGGCGGCACGTGCCTCCCTGGTGATTAATTCGGCTTGTCGCACTCCATCACGCGTGCCGTCGATGCGGCCGATCTTCAGGGCCACGATCCGGTCGAGGGTCGTATCAAACGCCCGCCAGACCGTTCCAAACGCCCCTTCCCCCACAATTTCGATCAGTTCGAAACGGTGGAACGAATTCCCGCCCTTCTGAACCCCAGTCAGATCGTGAGGATCGGGCGACGGTAGGACAGAACGACTGCACGCGGGGCACGATGCCGGCAGAGTCTCGTTTGACGAGGAAACCTCGATTGATGTCTGGCAATTTGGGCAGCGGGGCGCAATCGTCTGGCTCATGGTCTTATTCTTACGTTGGGGCCAGCACTATGCACGTGGAAAAATTGTCCACCAAAAAAAGTTGTTTGCAGTTGGCGATCCACCGGATACGATCGATCAGTGCCGGTGTGCATGATTGTCTGCATCGGGAACATTGTGGGATATATCGTGGCAAGTGTGGCATCAACGAGCTTCGGTTCGACTCCGCTCAGTCTGCTGAGCCGGGTGAAGGCGAGTGACCGTCAGGCGTGGTTCGCATTTTGCGATCTGTATGGCCCTCTGGTGTACTACTGGTGCCGGACCAGCGGATTGTCTCATGATGAGACCGAGGATCTGGCGCAACAGGTCTTTGGCAGACTGGCTGTTTCCATTGTTCGATTTGAGAAGCAGGAAGTGGGGCACCGTTTCCGGGCTTGGTTATGGACTCTAACGCGCCACTTGATTCAGGACTTTCACCGTGCCCAGCGACGACGGATCAAAACTGTGGGTGGGGAGGCCGGCAGCCAATTCATCGCTCGCCAATCGGACAAAAACCAGGGCGAAGACCATTTGCCGGAGGAAGCGGATGTTGTCACACCCCCAACCGAGAGCCGCCAGCTGTTTCTGCGCATGCTGGACCAGATTCGAGACCGGCACAGTGAGCGTAACTGGCAGGCATTCTGGCGGGTGGTGGTCGATGGAAACCTGACCCTGGACGTTGCCCGAGACCTCAATATGACGCCGAACCACGTACGTCAGGCTAAGTCTCGAATCTTGAGACAGTTGCGGCAGGAGTTTGGCGAACTGCTCGATTGAGAAATCGTTTCTGATTCCGTCGCCATGGAAAATCTTGATCGATCGTGTCGCGCTCCGTCGTTGATCACACTTGACGGGTCAATTGACTGCACGGCTTTCAGTATCACGGGTGTCTAAGTTTGGTAAACATCGCAGGCGCGGCAGCCATGGCTCTACCTGTCTGCCCATCCCCACAGCAGTTGATCGATTTCTGCATCGGCAAATTAGCGGAAGAGGACATCGATCGTGTCACCAACCATCTCGATCTCTGTCCCCGTTGTCTGGCAACGGTAGAAGCGCTCGAGAAAGTCCCGATTCCTTTCGTGCGTTATCATCTCTCGGCCCCGGACCCCCAGCGCCAGAACGTTGCGCTGGATCCGCAGTATCAGCACCTGCTTGGTCTGCTCAAGCGATTGAACGAT
>CAZVJA010000113.1:14823-15921 GCA_964626885.1 uncultured Planctomycetaceae bacterium
ACTGCCAAACCACGAATATGCCTCCGCAGCGAGCTTTGGAGAACAATCTCACAAAAATCGCAACATGTTGTTTTTCACGGAGTTACGTGTGGATTAATACTGTGGTTATGTGCATTTTTTCGTTTTTTGTCGCGCTGTGGCGTTCCTGATCGCAGGTGGTTAACAACGAGCGCTGTCTCTCCAACCACACATTTTTTGATTTTCTTGGAGCCCGGTCGATCATGCCCCGTATCTGTTTTTGCCTCGTGGCAGTCATTGGATTTCACTTTGCCGCGATCTGAGCAATTGTCAAATGTTGTGTTTCGAGATGTTGTCAGGCGGCGTCCTGCATGATTCCGTCAATGAAGACTTTTCCTTGGAGAAGGGGAACGATGTGCTCGTGGCCGTCGAGGCGTCGCCAGCGTTTCTCGGCGGTGTGAGCGAGCTTGAACATCATGGCCAGGCTGGCCCTCCGGCTGCCGCTCCCTTTCGTGCGGCGGTGTCGGAGGCGGCTCGTCGAGAACGTACTCTCGATCGGATTCGTGGTCCGCAAGTGCGTCCATTGCTCGGCCGGGAAGTTGTAAAACGGCAGCCGCACGTCACGGTCCTTCGCCAAACACTCGCAGGCGGCATCGTACTTGGCCCGGTATTTTTCCAGGAAGTGGTCGATCGCCTGGTTCGCAGCGTCGCGCGTCTCGGCCCGCCAGATCTCGTGGAGATCAGCCTTCGCTTTGGCTTGGACACTTTTGGGCAGCTTGTTGAGCACGTTGGCCGTCTTGTGAACCCAGCAGCGCTGCTCGCGCGTCTTCCCGAAGACCTTCCGTAGCGCGGCCCAGAAGCCGAGTGCTCCGTCGCCCACCGCCAACAGAGGCGCCTCGGAGAGCCCGCGTTGTTTGAGATCGAGCAGCAGTTCGGTCCAGCTCTGTTCGCTCTCTCGGTAGCCGTCCATGACCGCGATCAGTTCCTTCTTTCCTTCCGAGGTGGCCCCCATCAGAACCAGCAGGCATTGCCGTTGATTGGCGTCGTCCTCGAGCCGGACGTTGACGTAGATGCCGTCGGCCCAGAGGTAAATGTAATGCTTCCCGGAGAGGTCGCGTCGGCTCCAGGCCTCGTACTCCT
>CAZVJA010000114.1:0-15863 GCA_964626885.1 uncultured Planctomycetaceae bacterium
CTTCTTGTTCTGCTCGGTCACGATTCATTCTCCCAACGTCAGCAGGATGATCGGCACGTATCTCACGACGGCACCACACCGCCGCAGCGCACCAATTGGTCGACGCACCCTTTCACAACTCGTCACTCTACCCGAATTCCCAAGGGGTTGGAAAGCGATCCCCTCGGGACCGTATTTGAGGCACAGCCCCGTAGTACAGATGTCCGCAGGACCGAAGATTGTGGCGGAGCCCCAACCATTTGGGACACAATGTGTTACTTCAAGAATCCGTAGTGCACGGTGTCCGTGAATCCATTCATTTTCGCGGGAGTTCCAGCCGCCAGACGTCGTTCACCAGCGGCCAGGCATTCCCGGTCACGACCCACAAACTGTCCTGGAAGACGTATGCCGACTGCTCGTGACGGGCGGACCAGCAAGCCGGAGTCTTCAACTCCGTCCAGTTCTTGCCGTCGGTGGAATGCCACACATCCCCCCAGTTCTTTGAAGGATTGTTCGACCAGCCGCCGATGACCCACATCTTGCCGCGGTACACATCGGCCGAGAACCACATCCGCGGAGACCACGGCGCGCTCGCTGTCGCCTGTTCCCAATGCACGCCGTCATCGGACGACCAGACGTCGTTGAACGCCTTGTAACCCGGCAGATAATTACCGCCGCCGAAGATCCAGATCTTGTCGTTATGCACGACCGCGCAATGATACGCGCGCGGCGACCAGGGGGCGCTGCTTGCTGCTCGTTCCCATGTCGCGCCATCTTTCGACGACCAGACGTCATTCTTCAAATCGTTGTCGTTGCCGAAGTAATACCGTTCGATGCCGCCGAAAATCCACATGCGCCCCTTGAACGACACGCCAGCCGCGCCGAGACGAGGACTCCATCCCGCAGCGGCGGTTTCCTGCTTCCACTCTTTGCCATCCGTCGATGACCAGACCTGATTGCTCGCCGTTGCGTGCGGCAGCCGCCCGCCATGCCAGCCCCCCATCAACCACATTTTGTCATTGTGGACCACCGTGATGGAAAGATCGGCGTGCTTCCACGGCGCCTGCTCGATTTCGAGTCGCCATTCCTTACCGTCGGCCGAACTCCAGACGTCGCGCGGACCATCTTCATTCGAGTTCAGCCAACCGCCGATCAGCCACATGCGGCCGTTGAACACGACCTCGCCGCACGAATCACGAGGCGAGAACGCCGTCTTCTCTGTCACCTGCACCCAATTGGGCGCGGTCACCGCCGCCGTCTGCGAGAAAGCCGGTTCTCCGTTCAGCAGAACAATCGTGGCAACAAGAAATATGAACCAGACGAACAGTCGCGGACGCATCGAGAGACTCCTCCAACGATTCTTTTCCAGACGGAAATCTAAATTATCGCGAATGCACCGACTCGATCGCAGCGAAGATACCCTCCCAGGTGTACGTGGTCGCCTCTGCCGAAATCGGCAAGCCGCACTCGCGGGCTGCTTCGCTAGTTACCGGACTGATGCTCGCGAGTTTCACCTTCGCACCAAGTTGGGCGAGCGCAGCTGGGCTCAACAATCGTTTGAACGACCGCGCGATCGAGGGGCTGCTCAATCCGATCCAGTCGATCTCTCCTTCTTCGATTTTTGCAAGCTGGTCGGCTGGTAACGCTTTCATGTCTTCATTGCGATACACAACCAGTTCCCGCACATCAGCTCCCGCCGCGCGTAACGATTCCGGAAGCACTTCGCGCCCACGGCTCGCCCGCGCCCAAAGCACGCGCTTCCCGGTAACGTGAGGCATAAGCACCTCGGCGAGCGCCTCGGCTCGGTATTCTTCCGGAACCAGATCCGCGCGCAAGCGAAACTCCTCCATCGACTCGGCCGTCGCCGGTCCGATCGTCGCGATCTTCGTGACGCCGAGTCGCCGGGCATCGCCGCCAGTTTCCCACAGCCTGCCGAGCAATGATCGTACGCCGTTGGCGCTCGTAAACACCAACCAGTCATAGCGCCCCAATTGTTGCAATTCCCGATCGATCTCCGACCAATCGGCAGGTGGAAGAATCTCGATCGCCGGCATCAGGATCGGCTCAGCACCAAGCTGCAGCGCGCTGGCAACCGCAGAATCGGCTTGTGCAATCGGCCGTGTGATGCCGATGCGAACTCCGAGCAAGGGACGGTTCTCGAACCATGCCGCCTGCTCCCGAACGCTCACACATTCGCCAATGATGATGAGCGACGGGGGGCGCAAATTCGCAGTTCGAACCGCTGACGGAAGATACACCAATGGCGCAACGACGGTTTGCTGCGACGGCAACGACGCTCGACTCACCACGCAGGCGGGAGTCCGCGGCGATTTTCCGGCGCCGATCAATTCGTCGACGATCGACTCCAGCCGATGCAGACCCATGTAGAAGACGAGCGTTCCGGAGAACGCTGCGAGCAATTTGTAGTCGAGCGTCTGTGCGCTCTTCCCTGATGTTTCGTGGCCGGTGACAATGATCACCCCCGAGGCGTGATCGCGGTGCGTCAGCGATATCCCGGCATATTCACCGGCCGCAATGGCTGCCGTCACGCCGGGCACGACTTCAAAATCAATTCCCGCCCGGTGCAGTGCCGTCGCTTCTTCACTTCCCCGCCCGAAGATAAACGGGTCGCCCCCTTTGAGCCGCACAACTGTCTTCCCGGCAAGTGCCGCGTCAATCATTTGCTGATTGATTTCCTCCTGTCGCATATCGCGTCCCTCGGGGGAGGATGCGCGGCAGGTTCTCTCGGCATGCGCGGCGGTATGGAGCAGCAACAGAGGGTTGACCAACCCGTCGTATAAGATGAGGTCGGCCTGTTCGAGGCAGGTGCGCCCCTTGAGCGTCAATAATCCGGGATCTCCGGGACCGGCGCCAACCAGATAGACTTTTCCACGCTGAGACATTGATGTCTGTTTTTCGTTTTCGTTTCCGATGCCTGAGTCACTCGGCGAGAAAAGATGGATTCACTCTCATTACTCGTATCCGTCATGTTAGAGCGGCTCCGCGCGGCATACCAGCCTTACTGCCGCACGGCGTTTGCCATGCAGGCTCTGACTGGTACAATTTCCTGACAATCCGAGCCAACAATCTCTGTTCGTCCAAAGAAAGGTGTAGATGATGCGGCACACATTGTGTGGGTTGGCCTTTGGCATGCTCATGCTCGCGGGGCGGGCTCCTGCCGTCCATGGTGCGAGCGTTGAAGAACTGATTGCCACCATCAAACGGGTGGGCGACCGAGGAGAAGGAAACAGCCAAGCTCAACAGGCGGTGCGTCAATTGACTGAATTCAACGCATCCATCCTCCCGAAAATCCTCCCCGCATTCGACGATGCGAACCCGCTTGCCGCGAATTGGCTGCGCGGAGCATTCGAGACAATTGCAGAAAGCGAGTTCCGAGAAGGGAAAAAGCTCCCCGTGGCGGAACTGGAAACATTCGTGAAGAATCGTGCCGGTAACTCCCGCGCCCGGCGGATGGCGTTTGAATGGTTGGTGAAGATCGACCCAACGGCGAAGGATCGCTTGATCCCCGGCATGATCGACGACCCCAGCCCTGAACTACGCCGCGATGCCGTGGCACGACTGATCGAGCAGGCCGCCGCCGTCGATGCGAAGAAAGAGAAGAATGAGGCGGTTCGTCTGTTTCGCGAAGCCCTGCGCGGCGCAACCGACAAGGATCAGGTGGTCGCCATTGTGGAACCCCTTCGAAAGCTGGGGGAAGATATCGACCTGCAGAAGCACTTCGGATTTTTGATAACCTGGTCGGTCATCGGACCGTTCGACAACAAGGGAGGGATCGGCTTCGACAAAGTTTACGACCCTGAGAAAGCTCTCGACCTGAAAGCTACTTACGATGGACAACTCAGCAAGGTCAATTGGGAGGCGATCGACACCAAAGATGAATATGGCATGGTCGACATCGCCAAAGGAGTCGGGCCCTACAAGGGAGCGGTGATGTACCTTACCACCGAGTTCGCAAGCCCGCAAAAACAGACATTGGAACTGCGGCTCGGCACGCCAAACGCCTGGAAGCTCTGGATCAACGGCAAGTTGATCTTCGCCCGCGAGGAATACCACCGGGGAACGCTGTTCGATCAATATCGCGTGCCGGTCACATTTGAGCCCGGGAAAAACCGAGTGTTTCTCAAACTCTGTCAGAACGAACAAAAAGAAGACTGGGCACAAGATTACAAGTTTCAACTGCGGATCTGTAACGCCTCCGGGTCGGCCGTGCTTTCGGGCGAGAAGGCGGCCCGCCGTGACGATGCCGAAAAAAATGTTCTTTCCAGCAGCCGCTGAACAACCAGCCGAGGCACGATGCGACATTGCATTTGTGGTCTGACGAACTTGACTGACGACGAACTCTACTACCACGGAACCTATCCATCGGGAGTTAATCGCTGATGAAGCCGCGAGTCTGGAATATTTTGGTCGTGACTCTCTCCCTTCTCGCGCAGCGCGGCTCCGTTCTGCGTTCGGAGGACTGGAAGCATTTTCGCGGAAATGCCGGCGATGGTGTCTCCCATGATTCCACGCCGCCGACGTCGCTCGACAAACCCGCCTGGACCACCGATCTGCCGGGACGCGGATTGTCCTGCCCGATCGTTGTCGACAACCGTGTCGTCGTCACCGCCAGCAGCGGCTACCTGCAGGACCGCCTGCACGTCATCTGTTTCGAAGGCAGCAATGGCAAACAGCTCTGGGAGCGGCAATTCTGGGCCACCGGCAGCACCGCCTGTCATCCGAAGATGGCCAATGCCACACCCACACCGGCCAGCGACGGCCAGCGGATCTTCGCGACCTATTCGAGCAACGACGTTGTCTGCCTCGACCTCGTCGGCAATTTGCTCTGGTACCGCGGCCTGACTCACGATTATCCGAATGCCAGCAACAGCCTCGGGATGTCGTCCTCTCCCGTTGTGGTTAACGGTGTACTCGTCACGCAGGTCGAAAATGATGCTGAATCGTATGCGTTCGGCCTGGATGCCGCCAGCGGTGCCACGCGCTGGAAGATCGATCGGCCCCGAGCGGCGAACTGGACTTCACCCACGATTCTGCACGGTTCCAATCCCGAACAGGATCTGGTGGTACTGCAATCATCCAAGGGACTGGCGGCGATCCGGCCGGCAAACGGCGAAGTTGTCTGGACCTACGGGGACGGCGCATCGACTATCCCCTCGAGCGCGGTCTTCGAAAACGTGTTGTACGTGCCGTCGCATGGGCTCACCGCTTTGGCACCGCTGGCCTCGAGTGATGCCCCCGAGATTCGCTGGCGGAAGCAACAACTGCAGCCGGGAACCGGCAGCCCGCTCGCCTACAATGGGAAGGTATTCACCACCAACAGTGCCGGCGTGCTCACGGCGGCCGATGCGAAAACCGGTGAGACCGCTTGGCGGGTGCGCCTGAAAGGAAACTTCAGCGGTTCGCCCATCGCTGCGGCGGGCCACATCTATATATTCAACGAGGCGGGACTCGGGCAGGTTGTGGAACTCGGCGACAAGGAGGGGAAGGTCGTCAGCGAACATGACCTGAAAGAGACGATCCTCTGCACCCCGGCCATCGCCGGGAACGGTTTGTATATTCGCAGCGACGGGCATCTGTGGAAATTCGCGAGGTAGCGGCTGATGCCGAACTTTGAATTCTCGCGCTGGGACGGCTCGCAGCAGTTCACGCCGCAATCGGCCGACAAGCTGTTCGATGAGCTGAGCCAGTATCTGCTCGACTACGGCGAGCAGGTGCTCCAATCGCTCGAGGAATGGCAAGACGAACACCCCGACGTGCTCGACATGCTCATTCGCCGCGGTTACATCGAAAAGGACGAGGAAGGGAAGTACGTCGTCACCCCGCGCGGCATCCGCCGCGTCGAAGGACATGCGCTCGAAGAGCTGTTTCAAATTGCCCGCAAAGACAAGCTCGGCAAGCACGAAACCGAATTTCGCGGGGCAGGGCAGACGCTGCACGAAGAGTCAAAGCCCTACGAGTTCGGCGATCCGGTCAGCAATCTCAACATGCACGAGACGTTGCGGAATGCACTCTTCCGGCAGGGAGGCGGCGCGCCGGTGCACATTTCGGAAGAAGATCTCGTCGTTTACGACACGGAGTACCAGACATCATGCGCGACGGTCGTACTGCTCGACATGTCCGGCAGCATGGGGCGGTACGGCAAGTTCGGACAGGCGAAGAAGGTCGCGCTGGCGTTGCAGTCGCTCGTACGCGGGCGCTACCAGGGAGACTTTTTCCAGGTCGTTGGCTTTTATACCTACGCTTCTCCGTTGTCGGAGCGGGAGTTGCTCTATTCCGCGCCTAAACCAGTGAGTCTGTACGACCCTCGCGTGAGGCTGCGGATCAACCTCGATCACCCGCCGCGGTTCGTACCGGAGCACTTCACGAATATTCATGCGGGGCTCCAGTTCGCGCGGCGCGTCCTCAAGAAGCAGCCGGCGCAGAACAAGCAGATCATCACCATCACTGACGGCGAGCCGACCGCGCACGTCGACGGCCGCGATATCGTGCTGATCTATCCGCCGTCGGAAATTTCGGCCAGAACGACTCTCTCCGAAGTGCGGCGCTGCGCCAACGAGGGGATTCACCTATCGAGCTTCGCCCTTGTCGAAGATTACTTCTATCTTGGGCTGGTGAACTTTGTCGAGCAGATGGCGCAGGTCTCTGGCGGAATTGCAGCCTATTGCAATGCCGACGATCTCGGCAACCTGGTGCTCGACAGCTTCGTCGGCGGCCGCAAGAAGCGGCGCGCCCTGTAATCGCGCGAAGGTAGCCCAAAAAGAAAAAGCGGCGGGCTGCGTTCACGTGATGTGAATGCACACCCGCCGCGATAGAGCCCTGTTCAAATCACTTCGGCAATCGCTCCCGCGCGATCTTCGGGAATTCTCCTGTACATGCCTTCATGAATTCGACGAGATCCTTCTTATCCTGGTCATTGAGTTCAAGCTTCTTGATCTTGTCGCTCAAGTGCGGGTTGGGATGCCCCCCCTTGGCGTACCACTCCACGACTTCTTCCAGTGTCTTCTGGGTGCCGTCGTGCATATACGGGCCTGACTGTGCGATGTTGCGAATCGTCGGCGTCTTGAAAGCTCCTTTGTCCTTTTCGTCCTTCGAGACAGCAAAACGGCCGAGGTCCGGCTCTGGCTTGTCCATGCCAACACCGAGGTTGTGGTACTTCTCGTCCGAGAAGTTCGCACCGACGTGGCAGGCAGTGCAGTTCCCTTTCTCGGTGAAGAAGATCTCACGCCCGCGAATCGCGCTTTCGGAAATCGGATGTGCTTCGCTGGCTTTCTTGGCCGCGTCGTACTTCGTGAACAGATCGGGATCGTCGGTCTTCAGATCCGCCAGGTCTTCCTTGGAATAGTTTTTCAGGAAGGGGATGAGAGCCTCGTAGTAATCGGCCGGTGACGGTCCGCTGACCACGACCCGCTCGAATGACGCAATCGCCTTACCGACGTTGCCAATCGTCACCCCTTCGGCTCCGAACACCGCTTCAAACTGCAAGCGATATCCTTCGATCCCCTTGATTGTCTCGACCGCTTTCTCGTGGGTGTTTCCCATTTCGATCGGGTTCTGAATCGGGCCGACGGCTTGATCTTCGAGCGACGCGGCCCGGCCATCCCAGAACTGAGCGTCACTGAGAATGCGGTTTGAACTGACGGGTGAATTGCGGTTGCCGGTCTGCCCTTTGATTCCGACGCCGAATTGTGTCGAACGGGCGAAGCCTTCATCTGGTGAGTGGCAACTGGCGCAACTGATCGTGTTGTCAGCCGAAAGGCGGGTGTCGAAATACAACTGCCGTCCAAGCTCGATCTTCGCACGGGTGAGGGGGTTCTTGTCGATCCCCTTGATCTGCCCTTGGCCAAGACTCATCCCCAGCGGAAGCACCGGGTTCAGAGTGTCATGCACGCCCGGTTTCGCCAACCATTCTTTAACTTGCTCAGGCGTGAGCGGTCCTTCGCCGGGGATACCGTCGGTCAGATCCGAGTCACCAAGATTGACAGTGTTTCCGTGTGAGTCTCCCTCCGATTTCGCGGCTGGTTCACTCGCGGGTTTGTTCGCCGGCTTTTCTTCCGGCTTGGCTGCTGTCTCAGTCTTCTTTGGTTCCGTGGATTCCGTCGCGGCCGGCTTTTCCTCGGCTTTCATCTCCGGCTTGGTGCTTGTGGGAATTGCCGATTTGGAGGCCCAACTGGATTCTTCATTCGTCTTTGACGCTTTCGCACTCCCTTTTGCCGCGGGGGATTTGCTTTCGGCTTTTTTCGATGGTGCCGGCTGTTGTGAGCAGCCAATCAGCGCTACAACTAATAACGAAGCGAGCGGCAGTCGGAGGGAATTGGGTGCGGGTTTCATGATCCTCTTCCGTTTCAGAAAAGTGTGTTCCAGGTGAGGTCGGCGTCGCTCGTTCTCATGGCGCAAACGTGACGCCGCAGTTCCTGCATTATTGCGAAACGGAATCGATCCGGCCAGTTTGCGGACGGAATCCGTGACCTTGGTTGAGACCGTTCTACGTCGTCTTTCCCGCGGATATTCGCCATCTGATGCGCAAAAAAGAAACCCCGGTCAGCGGAAGACCGGGGCAATGCGTTTTTTTCGATAATCCTGTCCGCGACGTCACCTCATCCTTAAAGCAAACGCGCGGGAGAGGGAAATCTCGGAATTTGGTCGGTTTCACGCCGCTTTGCGGAACTCGAGAATGGTGGCCTGCGGCTGGCGACACGCCTCGAGAAACGTTTCGAAAATCTGCATATCGAGGGCGGACGCCGATTCGTTTTCGGGATGCCACTGCACACCGACGCAGAACCAGTTTTCGTCAATCGATTCGTAGGCTTCAATAACACCGTCTGGCGCGGTTGCACAAACGCGGAACAGGTCCGCAACATGCTCGACCGCCATATGGTGTTGGCTGTTCACCCGAATCTCGCCAGGTCCGTAAATCACGTCCATGCGAGTTCCGGGGACAATCTCGATGATGTGTCGCAGCGTCGGCTCGACCGGATCGCGGTGCTGCAGCGGTTTCGGTACTGCCTCGGGAACATGGGCATGCAGCGTTCCGCCGCAGATGACGTTCAATTCCTGCATTCCGACGCCGATGGCAAGAATCGGAATACGCATTTCGATGGCCATCTTGCACAACCGGCGGTCAAAATCTTCTCGCCGTGCCGGCATCGATCGTGACGAGGGATGGCGATCCATTCCCAGACGAATAGGATCGAGGTCAAAATTGCAGCCGCACAATACGAGACCATCGAGCATCTGAAGTGTCTGCTTGAGATCTTTGTCGTCGGCCAGCGGCGGCACCAGAAACGGCAATCCACCGGCGTTCGTCACCGAATCGTAATAGCCGGTGTTGAACCAGCTGAGCGCGATCTCTTCTTTCTTGGGAGCACGATACTCACCATTGATGCCAATAACCGGCTTGGTAGCCATGAGGAATCCTTCCCTGTTGGCGCACATCCTGTGCTTGAACAAAAGGCCGAACGGTGACGATGTCGCGAGGGGGACGCAGCATCCCCACAAGAGCGCGGACGAACGAGGAACGTGGCTTTCGCGCCGAACGAGAAGGGCTCAAAGCCCGGCGACGGGAGGGCAGCGAGGGATGGCGAAGATTGATGGGGCACGTGGAATCCATTCCTGTGCGTTCAAACCTGGGAACCGTTCCTTCGGTCCGTTATCGACGGGTTGACTCTAGTTACTCCTGATTGAGGTTGTCCAGCAACTGGATCATTTTGGGCAAGATCGGCGCCATGACCCCATTATGTAGTGGTGAGGGGGGGGGTTCATACGCACTATTCGCGATTCGTCGGCGGGTCAACACCAGACGCGAAGTGACCCATGTCCCCGAATATTCTTCACAGATTTCCCGAGTAGTTTCCCCAGGGCGCAACGCGGAGTTATGCTGGCAGCGAGCTGAAAACTCCGCCAAACGCCGATCATTCCGGCCTCCTTGAAGAACGGCATTCGTCGACTACTCGTGAGCAGTTCACCTCTCAACACCGATGATTCCTGGGCCTTCGAGGCTCACGACGAGCAGGGTACCGATGCGCTCGGCCAGGCCTTGGCCCAGGTTCTACAGCCGGGAACGGTCGTGGCGTTAATAGGTGACCTGGGCGCGGGAAAAACCCGGTTTGTCCAGGGGGTCGCAGCGGCACTCGGAATCGATCCTCTCTCCGTCACCAGCCCGACATTCGTTCTGCATCAGGAGTATGCGGGGCGGCTCCCCCTTCACCATTTCGACACGTATCGGTTGCGGGATTCCGATGAGTTCCTTGAGCTCGGAGCAGCCGAACTGCTCGATTCGCCAGCGGCATCGTTCGTGGAATGGGGAGACCGTGTGGCGGACGTTCTTCCTGCAGACCTGCTCCGCATCGAGATCGAAGTGACCGGGCCATGCTCCCGCCGGTTTCGATTTTCGACATCGGGGCCACGCTCTCAATCGGTGCTCACCGCGCTGCGTAAACTGTTATCTCACAATGGTTCCGATCCGCTACCGGCGGAGGATTCCGACAATTGACGAGAATCGTTGTCTCCGGAACGATCGGTAGAAGTCTCATTGTCGCCGCGACTTCGTCGTCCTTCCATGCCGGAAAAGCTGTCGCCTGAATTTCAAACTGTGGGATCGTCGAAATTGATCTCTGCGGAGACGGATGCCTAAACATCCCTGTCCCACCGCCTCCACACGGAAAAACCCTAACAGTTACCCAAACAGAATGCGCTCTCGCGGTTCTGGAGACTCGCACCACCGCGCGTCAGCCGCGACCTGCAAGCGCCATCAAACCTGCCACAAGGAGATTTACGAACCATGCGCTGGATGACTCTTGCCACGATTGTTGGCCTGACCCTCGCCGTGAACGCCGCGAACGCGTTCGATGGCGGCTGCTGTGCCCCGGCTCCGAGCTGCTGCGCTCCCGCGCCGCAATGCTGTGCCCCGGCTCCTAAGTGCTGCGCTCCGGCCCCAAGCTGCTGTGCGCCTGCACCGACCTGCTGTGCTCCGGCTCCGGCCCCAAGCTGCTGCGCTCCGGCCGCGCCGAAGTGCTGTGCCCCGGCTCCGAGCTGCTGTGCGCCTGCCGCGCCCAGCTGCTGCGCCCCGGCTCCGAGCTGCTGCGCTCCGGCTCCCTGCTGTGAGCAGAAGTGCTGCCATCGCCGCTGTGGACATGGCTGCAAACTGTTCGGTGGATGCTGCCACCGCAACAAGTGCAACTCTTGCAATTCGTGCAATTCCTGCAATTCGTGTGACAACGGCTGCCATCGCCATCACTCCTGCCGTCTGTTCGGCGGATGCCACCGTCACAACGACTGCTGCGAATGCAACCAATGCAACGAATGCGGTGGTTACGCGTACCAGACTCCCCGGCAGAGCATGTTCAGCCGGATGATGGAACTCGAACGCCGCAAGAACGCCTGGCTGATGGACACCTTCGTGAACCGCTTCTAATTCCCGAAGCCAGACACGACGAGACACAGCCATCGACGAGACATCTTAAGACGAGGCATCTCCCTTCCGGAAATTCCCGGTGTCGTGAGGAAACCCGGCCACTATGGCCGGGTTTCCGCATTTCGAATCGTTCGCTTAATGTGCCGGTCTCAGATAGTTGTCGATGGTGAAATCGGCAATGGAGTTTCCCATCACAATTCCTGCATCGGCGTCGAACTTCCAGTGGATGCCGAGGTAAATACGGCTATCGGCGTTCTCACGCGCTGCCTGACTGAAACTCGTGAAGTGTCGTTTGACGTTGGGTCGGGGATGGCCTTGCGCATCGGTCGTTGTGTGTTTCAGCTCGTCCGAACCGATCGTAAATTGATACGCATCTCCGTAAAGCCTGGCCAGCGTTCGAAATGTCGCTGCCCCAAAAGTCGCGTGCCCCGAGGTGTACGCTGGAAACGGCGGAGTGAAATTGACTCCTCCGTTGCTCCCATTACTTGCCGGGGCTCCTAATGGGGTCCAAAGGGAATCCCCTGCGGTGAATTCGTTGTTGTCGTCTTCCGCGGCGCGGATGCCGATGATGGGCCGCCAGAATTTGTACTGGTATTTGCTGTACCAGCAGGTAATTCCTGCATCCGCCATGGCAATATTTACAAGAGCGAACAGACGAGCGTTCTCGGCAATCGAATTCTTCTCTGACTTCGCGATGACGCGGACGACCTGATTGTACAGCCGTGGAGGAGTTCCCAAGCCGATAGATCCGTCGTACGCCCAGAAGAGGCCGATTTCCGTTTGCTCGGGGGTTCGCTCCGTCGGTGTATTAATGCCGTCCCCTCCCAGCCGCTTTACCTCGTCAAGCGCCGCCGCGTATTCCATTCGTTCGGCGGCATCACTGCTATCTGGTTTCGGAGGGGGAGGCGCGTGGAAATCAAGCACATTGTCGATCGCAAACGGCAATACGCTTCCCCAAAGGGGAACATGCTGCCCTTGCGCCGGGTTGATCGGATCGGGTTGATGCAAGCCGATCACGATGGGGACTGTTGGCAGCAGGGTTTCATCAGGTACATTTCCTCCATCCGCGGCGCGGTTAGCGAAGATATTCGCCGCGGCTTTCGCTCCAACGGTCTTCCCATCGTTCAGTCCGTTTTTCGGGGAGACGGACTTGAGACACTTCACAAGCTCCTGATCAAAGACGCTGGCCTGCTTCGGATACAGAACGACCAGCGTGTCATGGGCGGCGGTTGCGACTGCTGCTTCCATGGAAGCTTTTTTCAGTTTTGCTTTCGGGAGTCCTGTCGAAACGGTGATGTAGGGTTCGTATCCGCCGGCAATCGCATTCACGGCGTCGTAAATCGCAATGTGCACGATCGCAAGGGCGCGGGAGGTGCGCGTCGGTCCCTTTTGATCGGCGGTTCCAAATGTACCACTGTGATCTTCAGCGACCGCATCGAGTGCGATTTCGTTCCACTTGAGAACAACATCATTCTTGCTCTTTCCATTCGGAGGTGCGGAACTGGCTATTTTCAGGTGGCCCAAACCCGAGATCAACACAATCAAAGCGGCAAATCCACCTCGTCGGATCATGTTCCAACTCATCATCTCAAATCTCTCCAGTTGAGGCTGCCCGCGGAAATGGGTCATTGCCCGTTCACGAAGCAACGCTTCCAGAAGTTCAGAATCGTTGCTGTCGTTGAATGTTGAATGAAGTGCCTGAGCAGGGGATGTGCAAACCTCGAATGGTATCTTGGGCTACATGAGAAGATCCAGCGGCTTGCGTCGAGATTCCCGAATATCCAGCCAGCCTGTCAGGGTTGTTTCAACCGTCATGTGTACAGGCGGAACCATACAGTCTGGGTAAATAGCGAGCAGAACGCGTGCCAGTCTGCTTCGTACGACCGTCAACTTCCATCGGGGGTTGTGAAAAGCATCGCGAATGGAATGACCCATAGTGAGTGGAGTTGGGCCCCTGCTAGCGATTCCGCCCAGCCTAGTGCCTTCCACCGACAATCGGCACAAGCGGTGTGCATCGCTCCGAGGATCAGAACTCGGTCGAGCAGGCGATGCGTCAACAATCAATGATCGTGGATGTATTCCACGAAACGACCGTCCTCCGAAAACACCACTGTCACGTAGCACCAGGTGTAGCTGGAATAGACCCATTCCTGGCTTCCGTCGTCATCGCGTAACATCTCTGTGGGCTCACCAAGAATCGTCTTCACTTCCTCGGTACTCATTCCGTGGGACAATTTGTCGAGCAATGACGGTCGGACGGCATGCCCCTCCATCACGAGATACTGGGGAAGCATCACGACCGAGAACGCAATCAGGATGCAGATGAATAGCAGCGTTCCAAACTCTAGGATCTCCCGCAGTTGGAATTTCTTCGCCGGCCTCGCGGCCACTGAAGTCGCCATTTCGCGATCCGTGGAGTTCATTGTCTTCGCTTCAATTGGACAACAGATGTTGCGGTGGTTTGGCGTCTTCTTCTCGCACCGGTAGTAACCACAATACTGAAGAGACACGCCCCCCCAGTGACACAAGAAACAGCAACCGGTAACTCTCAATCTGGAAGCTTCCCAAATTGATCGCAAATTCCGATTCCTTCAGTGACGCCAGCCATATCCCGCCGAGCAAACCGCTCAACCCCGCCAGCAATCCTCCTACGCGGTAAAACAATGCAAGCTGCGTCGTCGTATCGCCCTGCGGTGAGTGCTTCAAAACCAGATTGCGACCGCTGATGTTTGCCGCAGGCCAGCATCCCCACAGTGCGTAAGCTCCAAAAACCCACCACCACTGCGAGGGTGTTGCACACAACCAGAAGAGCATCGATCCACCACCCGCCAGTAAGACGCCAAAAATCAACAATTGCTTGTTCCGCTGACGATCAGCCCATCGCCCCGAAATCCAACTGACTGGCAGGCTCAAGCCTCTTTGAACCGTGTTCAAAAGCTGATACGTCCCCAGCGGAACGGCCAGCGGTCCGGTCAGAAATCCAAAGAATACTCCCTGAGTCAGCCCGTTGAAGGCCGCCAGCCACCAATTCTGAAACATCAGAAACCGAAGCGATCGGTCACGGAGAGACGCGACGATCGCAGCCAGACTCGGCACCGCTGACCCCTCCGCCCGACCTCGTCCGGCGATACTCGGCAATTTCAATAGCGGAATCATCGACGCAAGTTGCAGCGCGATGCCCAGCGCAAAGACCACGACATAAGCCAACAGCAAGGCATCGGTGGGCCCGTTCTTCCGCCACCAGTCGATTGCATACCCCCCCGCCATCGGAACAAACAGCAGCACGGAAAAATCCGCAATCTGCTGCCACGCGAAGAAACGCCCCCAATGGTCCTCAGGCACAAGATCGGCCAGCCATGAGAGAAGCGCAATGTAGGCGATCGCCCCGAGCGCCTGCGAGATCGCGAGGCACCCCGCCAATGTCCAGAGGGCCGCTTCACCAGTCGGTCGAATCGCGGAAAACGCCAGCAACGGTATGCCGATCGAAACAAGCCGAGCGACGAGAGAACAGCCGATCCAGACCCTTTTGCGATCCCCCGTCTTCCGGACGACAGGCCGGGTTGCCAAGGCCGCTATTCCCACCGTTTCGGGAATGATCAGCAGCAATGCCATCATCCGATGGCCAGCCCCGAGTTCCTTGCCGAAATAATTGAAAAAACCGCCGGTTGTCAGGGCCTAACCAGCCGTCCAGAGAGCCTGATTGCAGACCATCGCCCGCGTGACACCCACCCACTCCGGACGGGAGAAATCCGAGTGCTCACGCCGAGGGACGAGCTGACTCATCGGCCTACCATAAGTCCTTGAGATTTCGCGAGAAACGGCAGCCCGAGCAGTATATCTAATCGCGATCCTGCCGTCCTGCGGGGAATTTTCAAACCGCGAAGCTCGATGGCCTGATCGATTTGAGGGGAGCTGACGGTTGGTTGTTCGAACGCACCATTTGGCGAGCAACTTGGCAACGTCTGCAATTCATGGTTGGAACCTTTCCGATCGGAGCTCGAAATCCCGAGGATCGAATTGCAAACTACTTGCATTGGCCCCGATGCCGCATAGAATGGACTATTGGGCCATTCAACACATAACAACCTGCGGTAAAACAGGTTGTGAAACAAATCCTTCGGGTCGCCACGACGACCGCGGTGTGACTGCCGCGTCGGGTGGATCGACGTGAATCGACTTCGCACGGACGCTCCTCATCTCTCGGAGCCGGATTGTCATGGTGAAGAAATATCTTAGTCTCGAAGAAGCCGCGATCATTTTGAAGGTGAACCCCGATGAACTGGTTCGCCTCCGTGAACGGAGCCAAATTCGAGGGTTCGCCGACCTTGGAACCTGGAAGTTCAAGTCGGAGGACGTTGAAGTGTTCAAGCGGCGCAGCCAGCCCGACTCACATCCCGACGTTCCGATTCTCAACGATGACGCCTCGTCCGTTGATATGTCGGTTGATCAGCCT
>CAZVJA010000115.1:0-15791 GCA_964626885.1 uncultured Planctomycetaceae bacterium
AGCCAGATCTTTGTCACCATGGAACGCCCAGACCGGAACATTCTTGAGCGCCGCGGCATGCGACGGATCACCCGCGCCCGCCACGACGACAACAGCCGACCAGCGCCGCGGAGCAGCCACCGCCAAATTCCACGCCCCGGTCCCTCCCATCGACCAGCCGGTCAGAATTTCCCGGCTGGTATCGACGGAAAACTGTTGCTCGACTTCATCCAGGATGCTCATTGCGCGCTTTCCATCGGCAGAGTCCGCAATCCAACCGTCTTGGAGTCGGCCGTCGATGTCCTCGCATTGCGGGAAGACCGCCAGGAAAGGGAAGGAGTCTTTACGGGTGCGAATCTGAGGTGCCAAGCCTCCCACCATCTGCAGCTGATTGTCCGTTCCGCGGGCACTGGAACCATGCAGGTACAGAATCACCGGCCATTTCTTGTCCGGAGTGTAGGATGCCGGGACGAACACCATGTAGCGGTGCGCCCCTGTTTCGTCGCGATAGACGCGTTCGACGAACCCCGTTTTGATTTCCTCGGCACGCGACAAACCAGTCAAGGAAACGACGGCCATCCCGGCCAGCAGTGCGCAACGAAAATAACGATTGAGCGGGTTGCAGGGAATCATCGGCGGATGTCCTTCGCGGTTCGTCACGACGGGGGGGAAAACGAGTCTTCAGCCGAAGGAAGCAAATTCAAGCGTGCTATGCCTGACAGTCGTTGCAACGAATGCTCTCAGAATATCGGCGGAAGGGGATGCCATCTGCGACAACCGACGCTGGAACTCGCGTGCAAGCGGTGAGGACGCAACACACCCACGGAACAACCGGCGTTTTCGGTGTCAGACCACCGCCGCAACCGTGACATACGAAGAGCAACCGCTACGTACCGAACGACTGCAACCGGCGGAATAACCGTTGCTACCCCACTTCGTCTGGTAAAGCGGCGCGGGGAATTGGGGCGATCAGAGCCCATACAACTCGTCGAACCGAGTATGCAGATGCGCGACGAGCGGCTGGTGTGACGGCTTCTGCCCCGTGACAGCTTCGATCAGCTTCGCGGGCAGGAACCTCTTCCCCGGTTGATGAATGTTCGCGTTCAGCCAGTGTCGGAGCGGGTTGAATTCGCCGATCGCGAATTGCTCATGCAAATCCCCCAGTTTTCGTTCGGCGGCGTCAAAGAGCTGTGCGGCATACATGTTCCCCAGCGCGTACGTGGGAAAATAGCCGATCGCGCCAATGCTCCAGTGAATATCCTGCAGGCAGCCTTCGGCATCGGTCTTGGGGGTGATGCCGAAATACCGCGTGAAGGTCTCGTTCCAGACGCCGGGCAGCTCACAAACTTGCAGATCCTCTCGCAGCAGCGCCTGCTCTAGCTCAAAGCGGAGCATGATGTGCAGGTTGTAGGTCACCTCGTCCGCTTCGACGCGGATCATCGACGGACGCACGTCGTTGATCGCGCGGTGAAACTCTTCGACCGAAACACCCGCAAGCGCCTCGGGAAATGCCTGACGCGCCGGTTCAAAGAAGTACGACCAGAACGCCCTGCTGCGGCCCACGAAGTTCTCCCACATCCGCGATTGCGATTCATGCACGCCGAGCGAAACCGATTGCCCCATCGGCGTGCCGAACGCGGCAACGTCGAGCCCCTGGTCGTAAATCCCGTGCCCCGCTTCGTGCAGCGTCCCGAAAAACGCACCGGGGAAATGATGTTCGTCGTAGCGGGTCGTCAGCCGGCAGTCCCCCGGACCAATGCCGCTGCAAAACGGATGTGCCGCAACGTCGAGCCGGCCATGAGTGAAGTTGAAACCGATCTTCTTCGCGGCATCCATCGCGAATTGCTTTTGGGCATCGACCGGATACCGTCGCGTGAGAATCGACGCATCGGGCCGCCGGCCTGATGCGGTAATCGCGGCGACCAGCTTCACCAGTTCGTCGCGCAGCGGCCGAAACACCGCGTCAACATCCTTCGCCGTCGCCCCTGCCTCATACTGATCGAGCAGTGCGTCGTACGGCGCTCCGTCACCATAACCGACCGCTTGCGCTTCCTCGCGCTTCAGCCGAACGATCTTTTCCAGCCAGGTTTCAAATTTAGGGAAGTCATTCGTTTTGCGGGCCTCCACCCAGGCCTGCTGCGCGAACGAACAGACGCGTGACAATTCCTCGACCAGCGCCCGCGGAACCTTCACGGCGCGATCATACGCCCGCCGCGTTTCGCGGACATTCACCCGCCGCGGTGAATCTTCTTCACCTAAAGCCCCGTTCGATTCGAGTGCCGCGAGCAGCTCTCCGAGGCGTGGTGATGACGCCCGCTCATGCACCATTCCCGCCAATAGGCTCAACTGCGCGGCCCGATGCTCTACTCCACCGGCCGGCATGAAGGTTTGCTCGTCCCAACTCAGCAGATGCTCACACGACGCGAGTAACGCCGTCTGCTTCACGTCGGAAATTAACTCATCATAAAGCGCGTCTATGTTGGCCATTTGAGCTTCCTTGGCGTTCGGCATCTCGACAGGACGTGGAACATGGTTTGGGGAGTATCGTCTTTGATGCCGTCTTGTACGACAAGTCGGAACCGTCACCAGGTCGTATTCGACCGAATTTTCGCGAAGGTTTATGGCTATCCCGGTGAATCAGCTTGCGTGGGGTGACACGAGATTCAAAGAACTTTAATCCTCATCGATCTGCGGTGCTTTGATCCCGCGAGTATGCAATTTTTCCCGGAGCTTTTCCCGCGCCAGCCGCAACCGGCTCTTGGCAGTCGGGAGGGTGGTGTCCATGGCATCAGCCACCTCGGCCAGGGTCAGCCCCGAAAAATGATGCATCGTGAACGTCAGTCGCTGATCTTCCGGAAGTTCAGAAAGAAGTGTCTCGACAAGTTCCGCGAAGTCACGTTGATCCGCATGCAGATCGGGAGGCAGGAGTTTATCAGCCAGCCGCGCCACGGCGTCCGTCTCATCGGTTTTGCTGCCGGTGCAGGCGTGAATGAGGGCATCGTGCGACTGCCGACGAACGTTATCGATGAGCAGATTCCGCGCGATGCGATACATCCAGCCGCGAAACTTGCCGACCGGGAGATAATCCCACGACTGGTTGTAAACGCGGAGTAACGTTTCTTGGGAAAGATCTTCCGCGAACTGCAGGTCGCGGGTGTTGCGCAGGAAGAATCCGACAAGCGGTCCCTGATATTTGCCGACAAGCTCGTCGAAGGCACGCGCGTCCCCCTCCTGCAGCCGGATCATCAAGGAGTCGTCTTCGGTCATGGCAAAGTGATCAGCGGTCAGCGATCAGAGTTCCGAAAATTGCGATCTTCGTATGGCAAATTGGCCGCGTTGACGCTTCCCGCACGCCCCCCCTAATATAATGCGAGCGATCAGAATCGAAAGGAACATTGTGACGCAGTGCCTAATGAGTTTGAAATACGGCAGCCAGGGGCGATTCTCGCTGGAGATCGACTCGGAGCGGGTCGTTGCGTCTCCACCGGCACCGGAGCCGAATCCTCGCTTTGCCGAAGAGTTGGAGCAGGCGCTCGCGCATCCGCTCGATTTTCCCCCGTTGGAACAAGCCGTTATTCCGGGCGACCGCGTGACCATCGCACTCGACCGCTACACTCCGGAATCGCCTGCGATCATCAAGGCGGTGTGGAACGTACTTTCGCGTCGCGACGTCCGTCCGGAGGACGTGCTGATTCTTCAGCCTGCTGAACGGGATGCTCCAGAGTTGATCGATCCGCGAGGAGGTCTCCCCGCAGACGTCCGAAATGTTGTGGAATGGAAGATTCACGACCCGGAATCGGAAGATGCCTGTACCTATCTCGCCAGCAGCACAACGGGGGAACGTATCTATCTTGCACGGGATATTGTCGATCGGGATTTCGTATTGCCGATCGGCCCCGTCGCGTACGATTCCCTGCTCGGCTACCGGGGAACGGGGAGCGTCCTGTATCCCGGACTCTCCACGGCCGATGCGATCGCGCGAGGGCAGGGGCAAGGGCATCACGAATTGGGACCGGATGAAGAGCGCCCGCTACGGTCGCTGATCGATGAAATCCTCTGGTTGTTAGGAGTGCAGTTTGCGATTCAGGTGGTGCCATCGACGGGGGGAAGTGTCGCCCATGTGCTGGCGGGGGCCTGTGACTCGGTATTCCATGAGGGGAAGCGGCTGCTCAACGAAGATTGGATGGTCGAACTGGAGACCCGCCCGGACATCGTGGTCGCGGCTGTCGACTGCGATGCACGCGGCCACGGTTGGGAGCAGATCGGCGCGGCACTCGAGACCGCCCGAAATCTCGTGGCCCGCAAAGGGAAGATCGTTCTCTTAACCGAATTGTCGGCTTCGCTCGGCGCGGGGCTCGAAATCTTGCGCGAGACCCGAAACCCCCGCGATGCAATTCGCCCGCTCCGCAAGCTGGCTCCCGCCGACCTCGTCGCGGCGACGCAGCTCGCAGGGGCGGTCGAATGGGCCGACGTCTACATCCTTAGCCGGCTCAACAGCGAGCTGGTCGAAGACCTGTTCATGACTCCTCTGGCCGACGAACGGGAAGCCGTCCGACTGCTGACCGGAGATGCCACCTGCCTGTTTCTCGAAGGGGCACAGCATACGCTCGGTCGAATCCGGGGTTGAGTCTCCCGCGAAACGAAACAACTCCCCCCACTTCGCGCCGGCACGGCTTCCTTAACGGTTGCTGAAGGATTACCGACGAGTGAAGGATCTCGGTCAGGGCAAAGTTTCCAGCTTTTTTCGGTCCTGACTTTCCAGGGCCAGAAATCCAGATGAAGGTTGCTGAATCATTACCACACGGGTTAGACTGACGTGGTAAAGTTGTTGGTTCCCACCCCGACTTGACAAACCGCGCAAGTTCACTTGGCTCCGTGCGCTGGCGGAGCACGAAATCAATACCTCTGTCGCTCTCCCAATTGAGCGTTCCGCTTCCGGACGCTCCTCACGAAGGAGGAAAGGCTGATGTCGAAGCAGACTCGTCGTGATTTCCTTGAGAATTCGCTGTTGGCTTCCGCGGCTGCCGCGCTGGCGGCTTCGGGCCAAACGCATTTTGCATTTGCCGAAGACAAGCAGTCTTCCAGCCCCAACGAACGGTTGCGGGTCGCGGTGATCGGCGTGCGCGGGCGGGGAGGCGAGCATCTCTCGTCATACGGACGTCGTTCCGATGTGGAAATCGCGGCGATCGTCGACGTCGACGAGTCGGTCGGACAACAACGAATCAAGGCGATCGAAGAGAAAACCGGGAAAGCGCCGGCTTACGTCAAGGATTTGCGACAGGTAATGGACGACAAGTCGATCGACATGGTTTCGATCGCGACCCCCAACCACTGGCACTCGTTGGCTGCCATTTGGGCCATTCAGGCCGGCAAAGACGTGTATGTCGAAAAACCGGTCAGCCACAACGTCAGCGAGGGGCGCCGACTGGTGCAAGCCGCCCGCAAATACAAGCGGATCGTGCAATGCGGCACGCAATCCCGCTCGAATCCCGGCATGATCGATGCCATCAAGCACGTTCACTCCGGAGGCATCGGCAAAGTCTCGCTCGCACGGGGGCTCTGTTATAAGCGGAGGCCGTCGATCGGCCCGCGCGGCACGTACCCGGTTCCGGATCGAGTCGATTACAACCTGTGGCTCGGCCCTGCTCCCGAGAAGCCGCTCACGCGCCCCCGGTTCCACTACGACTGGCATTGGCAGTGGGATTACGGCAACGGCGACTTGGGGAACCAGGGAATCCATCAGATGGACATCGCCCGCTGGGGGCTCGGCGTCGACGATATCGGCAAGAGCATTCTCAGTTACGGTGGCCGCCTCGGTTACGAGGACGCCGGCGAAACCGGAAACACTCAGGTTTCGATTCACGACTACGGTGACAAGCGGCTCGTCTTTGAGGTGCGTGGTCTCGAAACCCCCGCGCTTCAGGCGATTCCTCAAGCGAAGGGAGCGTCGATCGGGGTCATCTTCTATGGCACTGAGGGATACGTGGTCATGCCGTCCTATAGTGGCGGCGTTGCCTACGACAAGGATGGCAAGCAGACAAAGGTCTTCGAAGGAGGGGCCGACCATTTCGGCAACTTCATCGACGCCGTCCGCAGCCGAAAATCCGAAGACCTCAACGCCGAAGTGCTCGAAGGGCATTTGTCGAGCGCCCTCTGCCACCTGGGGAACATTTCTTACCGCATGGGAGAACTGCTCACCGGCAAGGAAGTGGCCGAACATTTGCAAGGGGACAAAGAGAACGACGAGACGTTCGCTCGGTTCGATGAGCACCTCAAGGCAAACATGGTGGCGATCGGCGATCAGAAGATTGTCCACTTCGGGCCGAAGCTCATGATCGACGGCAAAGCAGAAGTCTTCACCGGCGATCGCGCCGCGGAAGCCAACCTGATGCTGACCCGCGAGTACCGGGCACCGTTCGTCGTTCCGTCCGAGAAGGACGTATAACGGGTTTCCACGGTCGCTAACAATCAGTAACAATCAGCCCACTGGGGTCTTCCTGGTGGGCTGATTTTTTGCGCCCGTTGCACGTTCAGGCACCACAATCGCATCCTGCGTCGGTTCGACCACCCCATCTTGCCCCATTCACCCGAACGTGCTACAAGTCCTCGCGATTTCCAACCCTTCTCGCGTTATCTCCTTCGAGTCTCTGGAGCGTGCATGGACGCCAATCGCTCTCAGTCCAGCCTGACACTCAAACAGCGCGCGGCCCTGCTTGCGGCGGCTTCGCTACCGTTCGTCCTCTCGCTCGGTTTTCATTTGGCAGGCCCCAAAGCAAGCGAACCGCAGCCTGCTGCTGACCGCCCGGCACTGGTGTTCAATCAATATTTCGTCGATTTGGGACCGCGCCCCACCGAGCCGACCATGCACGCCTTTTTCGGATTTCGCAACCGAGGAAATGCACCGGTCAAAATCATTGACATTGAAACGAGTTGCGGATGCATGATCTCGGAATTCCAGAACAACAAACGAGAGTACGCACCGGGGGAAGAAGGGAAATTCTTTCTCACAGTCAAGACGACCCGAGAAATGCCGGGCCCGAAGGAATACTTCGCCAAGCTCCGCTACGAAGATCCCCAGCCGCGCGAAATCGACGTCTCGTTCCGATGCGTACTTCCGGAGCAGCAGGTGCGTGTCTCGCCGCCGGCCACAGTCGTTTATCAGCCGAATACGCATCCGACAAGCAAGGAGTTCCATGTCACCGACAACCGTCGGAAGCCGCTCCGCGTGCTCGATGTCAGTTCCTCGGCGGATTATATCGCGGCCAAAATCGGGGACATCGAATCGGATGAAGATGGACCGCGGCGAACGATCATCAACGTGACGGTGGAAACGAACGTCCCTCCCGGCCGACATGACGAGATGGTGACGCTCTTGACTGACGACCCGAAGTTTCAGCAGATACCAATTTACGTGCGCGTGGAGGGATCCGCTCCCGACCCCGCCGTGGCCGGCGCGCCGGGCGCGGTGCGATTCGAGCCGGAGATGTTGAAGCTGCATGGATCGCGCGACCAGGCGGTCGACAGCCAGGTCATTCTCATCGACGAGCGCGAAAAGCCGTTTCATCCGACGAGCGTCATCAGCACGTCGCCGGCGGTGCAGGCGCACCTGGAAAAAGGGGAGACCGACCCGGCAGGCCACACCCGCTGGCGAATCGCCGTCACGGGCGTACCGGGGTTGCCGCCGGGCAACTTCCGCTCGATGATCAAAGTTCGAACGAATGATCCCAACTACACGGAAGTGGCTGTGCCGGTGCAGTTCGTCGTTCCCGACTCAACGGGCAAGGTCGATCGCATGGTTGTTCCCGCATCCGGGATGCGCCCCGCGTCTCCGTAACGCTCACCGCTCATCATGGTGCGCTGATCAGCTTGTGGTAGCGCCCCATCCAATAGGGGAGCAGCCAGAAAACACTGGTCGACTCAGTGTTTCCGCCGTCTCCTCTCTGGACGTCATAAACATTGCGGTCCCAGCGGAAAATCCCTCGCTCACTGGGAGGCAGAAGACGATCGGTCTGCACCCGCCCCTCGACTGGTTTCTCCACGAGTTTCAAATCCTCGCGATTCTGGTTGGAAACGGTCCACTCAATCATGTCGAGCGGCACATCCCGCAACAGCGCTGCACACGCATCCGGAAGATATTCCCCTCCCCCTCCGAGAGAAGCATACACAAACGCGTAGAGGGGGCTCCCGTCATGGCGAATCTGGTCGAACCAGTTATTCAAGCTCTGCAAATAGAGTTTCCGGCGGGCGGGGTCGTTCTCGTACTTCAACAGCGCCGGATACGAAATGGCCAGCAACTGATGTCCGATATAGGTGAAATAATCGCGCCCGGGCTGCATCGGTGTCATGATATTCTTCGCGTAGCCATGCTTCGTCAGCAGCTTTTCAATCTCGCGATCGTACTTTGCGTCGCCGGTGACGTGCTTCGCCACGGTCAGATAAGACAGAATCTCGACGGAATTCCCGCCGCGCTCCAACCACCAGTTCGGGTCGTCGTTGAGTTTTTCCGGCGACCAGACACCCCAACGGGTCGCCTTGCCGTCGATGTCACGCAGGACGAATCCGCCGTCAATGATGTAATCCATCACGCGTCCCACGTGCTTCGCGACGCGCTTTTTCTCTTTCTCATCGGCAGCAAGATCGAAATAGACACCGTACGCGAAGAAGTGGCCGCTCATTTCATCGGAACTTGTGTCCCCTTTCCACAGCCACTTGCCGTTGGCGCTCATTCGCCAGCGCTTCTCCATTTTCTTCCAACGCGCTTCGCGCGCCAGGTTGTCCGCCACTTCCTGATCGGTATAGGTACGGTTCTTATCCGCCATCGAACTCCAATCCGAAGGGATCACCGTCCGTGAGACGAATCCCGGCGTATCCGTCACCGTTTGCAGATATTCCATCGCGGCATATGCCTCCGCGGCGTTCTTCCGCGCGTCCTCCGCACCGGTCGCCGCGTAGCGGTACGATTCCGCCGCCAGATACAACCCGGTGAACAGACCGTCGTTGTCGGTGTCCATCGGCTTGAATTCCGAGAGATTGCCGGGCTTGGGGAGCACACAGCTTTCGGTCAGCCCCGGTGGTCGAACGTGCCGTGCGCGAACCTGCTTGACAAACCCATCTGCTTTCTCCGCCAGCGTCATATTGCGACGTCGAAGAATGCTGAGACCCTCTTTTGTCGCGATCCAGGCGGTGCCGCCATCGGTGAAGGTGACATCGCGGATTTCGTCGTTCGGCACCCAACGAAGACTGTGACGCAATGACCACCCCTTGCCGTCATAACGGGCAACGCCCAATGCAGTGCCGACCCACAACGTTCCCTCAGCGTCAAAGCGAAGTGAGCGGACATCGGTCGACGGCAATCCTTCCTGCCCGGTGATGGTCCGTTCCCGCTTCCCCCCGCGATAAACGTCAATCCCGCCCCGCGAACCGATCCACAAGCGGCCGTCCGGTCCGACGGCGAGTGCACTCAGGTTGCGGCTCAAAATTTCGTCCGGACGCGCGAGATACGTGACCTTCTCACCCGACTTGCGGTACAAACCGTTCCATGCAGCGACATACAGGTCGCTGTCAACGCCCGCCAGGTCAAGAATCGTCGTCGCCCAGGGTCCGGAAACGTGATGCCACTTGCCGGCAACCCGTTCATCGACCCCCTTGTCGTTCGCCGTGACGATCTTGCCGTCCCACGCCAAAATGGCCGTGATTGGCCCCGGAGGTCCCTGTTCCCGCTCGACACGTCCGTTGATGAGTTTGTAGACCCCATCCCAGGCACCGATCCAGAGCACGCCGTCTTTCGCGGTCGCGAAGTCGTATACCGGCCCGTTGATCTTTTCGCCGGGAGCATTGACAAACTTCCCCGACGCCACATCGAACACTCCCGCGGCCGTTCCGGCCCAAACGTGCCCCTGTTTATCGGCGGCCACGGCGCGGACATCGTTTTCCATTGGTGGCGGCGGCGTCTTCGGATTTCCCTTCTCGTCCTTCTCGACGACAGGCTCAACTCGGACGAACGGGTCGCGGTATTCCTGCCGGAACGGCGTATCGACGATCGGCTCCGCAGCCGAAGAAACCTGAGCAAACAAGTTCATTGCGAAAATCGAAACAATCGCAAACCAATGGAACGTGCGGACAATGGGTGTCACGGATCATGCGCCTCAAAACTGGGAGTCCGCCACAACGACAAGCAGCGGAACTCAATGATCGAAAGGCCTTCACTCTGGCCAGAAACTACCGGAATCCCCATCATGACTGCTTGGCTGGGGAAACGCCACAAACCCGCCTGCAATAACGGGTCATCTGTACCGATGTGCGGTTCGCGTACGAGGGCGTACTGTATCTCGGCAGTTGCCGCACAGGCTCAGACGAAGAAATCGGGAATCAGATCGGCTCCGGGCGTGATCGCATAGGAATCGAGATTCGTGACTCCCTCCGACCGGAGGACCTCTTCGTCGATGAAAAAGTTCCCGGTGCAACCGCGGCTCTCGCGGACGAGAATGGCATGGGCCGCATCCGCCATGATCTCCGGCTTTCGGCAACGCTTGACCGCCTCTTCCCCCCCCAGGAGATTCATCACAGCCGCCGTCGCGATCGCAGTGCGGGGCCACAGCGCATTCACTGCCACGCCTCGGTCGCGGAATTCGGCCGACATCCCCAGCACGCACATGCTCATGCCGAATTTTGACATCGTGTAGGCCACGTGGTTCTTAAACCACTTCGCTTCCATATTCAGCGGCGGCGACAGATTGAGAATGTGCGGGTTTGCCGCCTTCAGCAAATGCGGCAGGCAAAGCCGGCTGGTGAGATACGTGCCGCGCACATTCACGCCGTGCATCAGGTCGTACCGCTTCATCTCGGTTTCGAGCGTACCGGTGAGCTGAATCGCGCTGGCATTGTTCACGAGGATGTCGATCCCCCCGAACTTGGCGACCGCCTGATCAACCGCGGCCTGCACCTGTTCCTCAAAGCGGATATCGGCGGCACACGCCAACCCTTTACCTCCCGCCTGCTCAATTTCTTCCACGGCCGAATAGATCGTTCCGGGGAGCTTGGGATGCGCTTCGGTTGTTTTGCTGGCGACGACAATGTTGGCGCCGTCGCGCGCGGCACGCAGGGCGATGGCCTTGCCGATTCCCCGGCTGGCTCCCGTGATGAACAGCGTCTTCCCGCGAAGTGTCGTCATGGTTTTTCCGTCGCTTGGGTCTGGCAATGTTTCATACGCTCGGGCGTTACTTGCCTTCATCCTGAGGCAGCACGAGCACGCGATCGTGCGTGAGCAGGATCAAATCCGTCCGGCCGTCGTTCGTCACGTCGGCCGCCGCCGATTCGCGAGGCTCGGTTCCGGAACGTTCGCTATCCTGGAAGCTCTTTTCCTCGAACAGTTTGAAGTGCATGGCGTGACGCAGTCCTTTTTCGGCTGTCGAATCCAGGATTTCGACGAAGTGTGACTGCGTGTCAATCACCGCGAAGTCAATTCGTGCATCACCGTTGAGATCGGCCGCGACAATATCGGCGGGAAAACTTTTCTCAAGCTTTGTCTCGAAGGATGACAACTCCTGAAGAGTCGGATCGGTCCGGCCGGCATACAACACGCCGAACTTTCCTCGACCGAAGAGGAGCAGATCGAGCCGTCCGTCGGCGTTCAGATCAGCCACGCGAAGCGATTCGTACGGGAAGGCCCCAATTTCAACCTCGCGCCACGGTCTATGCACGTTCCCTTCCTGGCGCAACACGCGCAGCTTGCGAATACCGGCGTCAACCATCACGATCTCGCGCCCCGGCTTGTCGTCGAGATCGAGCGCCGCCGCTCCCACGATGCGGGCGTTCGATTCGGCCGCGTTGTACTGATCGAGGACGCGCCATTGCTGCTTGTCATCCAGTTGCAGATTCCGCGTGAAATTCCCCTGCGCCGCCAGCACGAGAGGTTTTTCGGCCCGCTCAATGAAGATCGCCCCCGGCGAGACCTCTCCGAGTTGAATCCCCCCCTGCGCTGAGACGGGAATCGGAACCCCATCGCTGTTGGTGGAATACAACAGCGGGGGGCGATCGCTCCCCAAGAAGATCAGAAAGTCCGATCGTCCGTCGCCGTTCGCATCGAGTTGCGCGATCCGCGTCGGCGTGGCCGAGTCGCCGAGCGACAGGTTGCCGACCTTCCCCGATCCGAACAGATACGGCTTCCACTGTCCGTTTTCGTCCCGCACAAGCGCTCGGAGATCGTAACGTGACGAACGCCCTTCGCGTTTTCGTGAGATATAGATGATTTCGGGTCGCGCATCGCTGTTGAGATCCGCCGCTTCCAGGGCAATCGGCTCGTCAACGATGGGCAGAGTCTCCGGAAATGACAGCCGCCCCGCCACGAGCCGACTGATGCCGACCGCTTTCTCCTGCGGACTCAGCACGAGGAGTTCGTCCCGTTTATCGCCGTCGAAATCAGCGAGTCGCGCCTGCGACGTCCCAGCCAGTCCTGGAAAGGTATTGCCGAGGTCGAGTCCTTGTTCACCCCGCTGCCGAAAGAGAATCAACTGAGCCGCTTCGGGATCAGTCACGACGACATCAACCACTCCGTCGCCGTCAAGATCGCCCGTAGCCAGATCCCGCTCGCGGTTCTGTTCCTGATGGCCGAATCCGTATTGAATCAGCCGCCCGGCAAGCTCCCCCGCGCGCGACGCCGGCCGTCCCAGCTTCAATACCTTGACGCGGCCGGTGCGAGAATCGATTGTGACCATCTCGCTCCCCGGCTTGCCGTCGATTTCCGAAAGAGTGATCGCGCGCGGCCGATCGAGTTCGAATTGCAGTTCCGGTCCGAGCCGTCCTTCCTGATCTTGCAGTCGTGCACAAAGGGCTCGCTCCTGGTCATCCCCGGCTACATAGCAGAGGTCCTTGCGTCCGTCACCGTCGAGGTCCGCGATTTGCGCCAGCCCCAGCTTGTCGGACGTATTCATCAGGCCGGATGGCGCCCCAAGGGTCTTGTCGGCCTGTTGAAGGATGATATAGGTCTGATATTTCCCAAGCACCACGATGTCATCCAGGCCATCCCCGTTCACATCGCCGGCCGCCATGTTCCACGGCGCGGGAGGGACATCGGACAAACGCAAATTGATAAGGTCATTCCACTCTCCCTTTTCCGGCTGATACCGGACAACAAGCCTGTCCGGAACGCCGAAATACACGACGTCGGTCCGTCCGTCGCCGTTGAAATCACCAGTCGTCATCGAAGAAATCTGTTTATCGACCGGAATTTTGCGATGCTCGAACCGCCAGTCGTTCGCAACTTCGTTGATGTTGTGTTCGCCGCCGCTCGTCGCACTCGCTGTCGCCTCGCTCTTTTCTTTGCGCTGCTGCAGTATGTCGAGCCGGCTGTGGCTGTTATCGACGAGAATCAGATCGATCAGTCCGTCGTGATTGAAGTCCCCCGTCAACAGATTCGCCGAGCGCTGCTCCAGCTTATAAACCTCCACCCCTTTGAAACCGTAATACTCCGCGAGCTTGTTCTCCGCAGGGTTGGTCGGAGAGTCGGCGGCGAATGATCGTGCGGCGGGCGCCAGGAAGAAGCCCGCAACGAGTGAACTCAAACCGAGGAGAACAAGACGCCGGCGAAGATGAGAATCCGTCATGAGTCAACTTTCGCGCTGGAAGCCTGATATCGACCGCAGCCCAATTTCTTGGACGACGCGGAACCACATCCCTTTCGTGATTCAGTCCACCGGGCAAACTCCGGCAATCGTCGGCGGAAATCCTCCCGCAGGCCACCCAGTTTATGCCGGGAAGAGCCGTGCGTCCATCATGGAACCGGCTGATCGAGCAACCAGTTCTCCAGGCTGATCTGCTTGATGTACGGGGCGCGAAGCAGCGCCGCCTGGGACGAGAGCGCGCGTGTCAGCCAACCGCGATTGCGAATGATTCGCGAAACAGCGCGCAGTCCCATGCTGGAAAACGATCTTCCTTCCATTTGCGAGGCAACGTCGATTGCCAGCCGGGTGAACGTCGCCGGCAAAAGATTCGGTTCCGGACCGACGTGCACGATGACCTCGACACCCGCCGCAAGCGTCTTTTCGATAACGTCCCACACGCGCTGCGGATGATCGACCCAGCGGCGCATCAGGTGCCGGCTGTTGAAGTCGTTGTAATCAGCTTCACCCGTCACGCACGAAATGATCGGGGGCTTGGGAGCCGTGAACCCACCTTTTGCACGTTCCAGCATCACGGCCGCACGCGTCGGAACACCGCGTTGCCAGACAATCGGCGTATGCACCGGGGGCCAGCGGTTCGGATTCTTCCGAAGGTGGACCGATTTCGGCAGCACATCGTGCATGATTTCCTTGAACCGATCGACGGTGCTTCCTTGACCGAGCAGCAACATGGTATTCGGCGAGAGAATGCTCGACACGCCGATCGTCCCCTTCCCCTCGGCGGTGATCCGCACGCACAGTCGGTCGACGTCGTCCCAGTTTACGCCCCCCCGGCGAGAGAACAGAACACCCAGCGAGACATCGGTACCGAGCATCGCGGTGTCATGTGCGAGGATCAGAATCGGCTCCAGAGCCGCTTCGATCTCAAACACGCCGCAGGCGATCAACGCGCCAACCTCTCCCAAGCTGTACCCAAAGGCCAACAGCGCCTCGGCGAGATCGATTCCAAAGAACTGCCGCAACAATTCGATGTGCGCCTGCTCGACGGCGACGATCAGCGCGAGATCCTGCGGATAGCTGCGGAGCGTCGACTTCGCCTGTCGTTCAACCCGCTCAATGAGGTTGACCTCGCTCTTCGTCGCTTCGGAACAAATTTCCGCGGCTCGCACCAAGTGCTTGCGGACGATTGGCCCGTAAGCCCGATGCGCCAGCAATTCGGC
The DNA here is from genome assembly GCA_964626885.1 of uncultured Planctomycetaceae bacterium. Taxonomy (GTDB): domain Bacteria; phylum Planctomycetota; class Planctomycetia; order Planctomycetales; family Planctomycetaceae; genus CAZVJA01. Next base: position 14,816 of record CAZVJA010000115.1, read on the forward strand.
GGTCCGCCCCAGATTGGTGACGTTATAGCCGCGAAAAGCGAATGCCGAAACGGGCAGCCGTCGTTTGAGATCCTCGGCGTTCTTCAGCTCCTCGACGGGCGGAAGTTCGTCCGTGATCTTGGCGCGCGTTTCCGTGCGCGGCTCCTCGTTGCCGTCATTCTTCATAAAGGGCGGCCAGTTGCGACTCGTACTTACCGATCAGGTGCCGTCGGCGCACCTTCAGGGTAGCGGTCAATTCGTCGTCGGCCAACTGAAACGGGCGGTCCAGAACCAAAAACTTTTTTACGCGCTCCGGCTGGCTGACGTTCTGCATGACTCCCTTCACCCTTTCGTCAAGAAACGCGTGAATCGCCGGCGCCGTGATGAACCCGTCCTGCGAATCCAGTTTGCAGCCCAATTCACGAGCCTTCTGTTGCAGATGCTCGAAGTTCGGGACGATCAATGCCGAGACGAACCGCCGGCCGTCACCATAGACCACTGCCTGGTCGATGTAGATGTCGCTGATGAGGAGCCGTTCCAGTTCGCTGGGAGCGATGTTCTTTCCCGCCGATGTGACGAACAAATCCTTCTTGCGGTCGGTGATGTAGAGGTAGCCTTCTTCGTCAATCCTGCCGACGTCCCCGGTATGAAACCAGCCATTCTGAATCGCTTCGCCGGTCGCCTCGGGGTTGCGCCAGTAGCCTTTCATCACCTGCGGGCCGCGCGTGAGAATCTCGCCGTCATCAGCGATTTTTACCTCGACTCCAGTGATCGGGAGGCCGACGCTGCCGATGCGGCAATTCTCCGGAGTGTTGAAAGTGAGGACCGGCGAGGTCTCGGTCAATCCATACCCTTCGAGCAGCGGAATGTCCGCCTCAAAAAATCCCTGACAAATGTGTTTCGGCAGCGGTGCTCCCCCCGACGAAAGCTGCCGCAACCTCGGGCCAAAAATCTTCCACAACCTTGCCTTCCGCTCGTCGGCGGGAAGGTGCTCCAC
>CAZVJA010000116.1:0-15775 GCA_964626885.1 uncultured Planctomycetaceae bacterium
TAGCCTGAATAGGATTCTCTCACTTCAACCGGCACCATTCAAAGGGGGAAGGTCATCAGCTATTCGTGCAAGTTCGACATCCGTCACATCAACTTCTAATTTGAACTTCACCAGCACCCCCAAAAACTCCCACTCCGAGCGGATCCGATCGATCAGCTTCGGAGTGGGAACCAGCCTGACCCAAAGCTCGTCATACGAGCTCTTAACCTTACCGGCGCTGACGTCCACCAAATGTGGTCCTTCCGCTGATTCAACGTTCCATCGGCCGATGGATTCATCGAATGCGGCCGTTTCGTGCGATGCGTAAATACCTCGGAGCTGATAGTCGCTGACCGCCGCACAATGCACCACGGCGTCGAAACCACCACTGGGAATCGTTTCCGCCATCAGATCCCGCAACTCGTCAAACGTCCGGTAAGATCGGACGTCCCAACGGTTCGGTTCGCGCACCCCGGCGTGAGCCAATTCGGGATGCGAAGTTAAGAGACAGACATCGTGGCCGCGTGCGTTGGCTTCCAACGCGATCCGCGTCCCGGTTTGCCCGGAGAAAATGTTCGTAATGCAGCGGACGCGATCGAGCGGCGTCTGCGTGTTTCCAGCCGTGACGAGAATTCTCATGACAGTCCCTTCCAGATCTGCTTGCATGAACATCCTTAAGAATTGGATGCCGCGCCGATCGGAAGGTTACGGCTGTCGTCCATCGCAAGAGTTCGACGGCGGGGGAATCTTCGCTGCACGGAGGATCGATTCCACCTGGTCGTCCGATATCTTTGCGGACTCGACGGCTTCTGACTCTCGATACGCTTCTTTCTCCGCCTGAACGGTAATGCGATACGCTCGCAGATAGCGACGGCAATGCGCGCAGATCCACAAATGCAGCCGTAAGCGAAGGCGTTGCCATCGGCTCAGATCACCATCGACATGGTCGCCGAAATGTTCAAGCGCTTCTCGGCAGTTCACTGTTCGACTCCCTTTGCAGCCACGCCGACAAATCATCGGTCAACCGACCGCTGTTGTCCATTCTCGGAACCTTGTTCTGCCCGCCCAGCTTGCCGCGCGAGTGCATCCAGCGAACAAATCCGCCGGGGCGCACGGTGATGATCTCAGGTGCCCGGATGGTCAAATCCCCGGCCCGATGCGCGCAATAATCCTCATTGTATCGCGACAGGGCCGCGTCGATTTCCAATCCGAACTGCGATGTCGACTGGGGAGGCACGGCGAACTCGATGAAGAACCGGTGGCGGCCCACCTCTCCAGGCGATTCCGGAAAAGCCGGCCCGACATGGAAATCGACGACGCTGGACGCCGTCACATCCGCGGCACGGGTGACAGCCCGTTCCACTTCTTCCCCAATCAAATGCTCGCCGAAGGCCGAGAGATACTGCTGTGTTCGGCCGACAAACCGCAGCAACGGCGGGTCGGCACTCTCGAAGCAAACCGTATCCCCCAATACGTAGCTCCACAATCCGGCACAGGTCGTCAGCACGACGGCATACCGAATTCCGGGAACAATCTCCGCAACGGTGTGCCGAGTCGGATTGGGATGGTCGAGTTCATCGACCGGCACGAATTCAAAAAACAGATCATGGTCGGGGATCAGGCGCAACAGCCCGTATCGAGGATCTTCGGCCGCGACAAATCCCTCCGAGGCTGGGTACGTTTCGAGGAATCGAACGGAATCATCTCCGATGATCTTCCGGAACAACGTGTGGTACGGATCGAATCGCGTCCCGCCATGAATGACCAGCCGCAATTTCGGCCAAATCTCCGCGATTGTCGAGCGGCCGGTCTGCCGACGAAGTTCTTCAAACAAAACAAGGAGCCATGAGGGGACACCACTCACGGCGGTGATTGGCAGACTGGCACTCAACTCCGCCATCCGAGCAAGCTTAAATTCCCAGTCGGTCGACAATGCCAGATCGAGCGGCGGAAAGACAAATGGACGCATGATTTGCGGGAATTCCTGAGCCGCAATACCGCTGAGATCCCCAGCCAGCGGACGCGTCGATGGCTGCGCACCGTTCGTCAACTTGTGGAAGACTTGCCGACAACTCTTCTGCTGCGTCGCGCGCTTCAGGTCGGTGCTCCCCCCCAGAAACAACGTGCGGCCGGAAAACAGTTGCATGCCGGAATCGGCGGCATTCTGCCATGCGAGAGCGGTAAACGCAGCCCGTTGGTTCGAGCGCAACATCTCTCGGGAAACAGGAATGTACTTGGTCGCTCCGGAAGTCGTGCCGGACGACAACGCGAGGTACGGAATTCTCCCTGGCCATGTGTTGCCGAAACTCTCGGGATACGCTGCTTCCCAGTACTCGCTCCAAAAGTCTTCATACCGTCGAAGCGGAACTTGGCACTGGTAGTCGGCCACGGTGCGAATGGTGGCAAAACCGTGGTCACGTCCGAACTTCGTATCACGGGCAAGACGAACAAGCTTCAACAGCGTTGTCTGTTGACGTTGTGCGATCGGTTGGCGATCGAGCGATTTGGTTCGGCGCGCCGCATAACGGGAGAATGCGGCATCGACTCCACGGCGAATGGGAGTTGAACCCACCAGACGTTCGATCAACTTTGGCACTCTCATTACGGACACACCGATCCAACGAGTTCAGGCAGCATCGGGTCAAATTCCGCCGCCGGGACCGAGGAACCCAGAAAATCGACGACCAGGCGGTTGACGAGTGCGGCATGTTCGATTTGCGGGGCATGTCCGCATGCATCCAGCACAATCACCTTGCCGTCCGGCAGCCTGCTCCCCGCGTCAATCGACTGCTGCGGATCGACGATCTGGTCATCGTGTCCGACGATCAGCAGCGTCGGTCGGCTCACTTCCGCCAGGCGATGACGAACACTATGTTCCATTGTCCCGCGAATGGTCCGCAGCAATCCGGTCCGCCAGCGACGATTGCGGAACTGCTGCTCGTAATACCCAAGCAGGTTTTCATCCGTGTGTGAACCGTCGCGGAAGACGCTCGTTACAAGTCCTTTCGGATCGTGACTGCGAATTCCCTCGACGATCGGCAGCCGCTCCTCCTCCGCCAGCCCGGACGGACAGACAAGCACCAGGCGATCGACCTGTTCCGGATACTTGCGACAGAATTCGACCGCAATCTTCCCCCCCATGCTGTTAGCCAGCAAATGGTACGGAGGGGTCTGCACGAAGTTTTCGAGATACATCCGCAACTGCTCGACGAGGAATTCAATATCGATCGGCTCGCCGGCATCGATTCGCTGCTGTATCGCCGCACCGTCGTACACCAGCAAGCCGGGCATGTGGACGTCGAAATGCCGCCGCCAGGGGCCGGCGTTGCGGAACCAGCTTTCCGGCTGCTCGGCGAGCCCGTTGATCAGAATCAGGGGCTTACGGCGTCCATAGGATTCCATCTCTGACCACTCGCTCGTCGGTCTCGCGGCCTGCATCGCAACGGCCATGGTTGCCTCTCCTCGCGCGTCGCTGTTGTTGGCTGTTTCAGTGTTCAATCCGCCAGCGGATTGATCTCCAAGCGGGAGTAAAATTCCCGGAGCGAGCGGATCAATTCCCTCACGCTCGTCTGTTGGATGCCGCGGACCCGGTTCGCGTTACCGATTCGGTAAATCAATTCCCATTGGCGGTAGAGTGTTCGATATGCCCCCCAAAGAGAGCCGGCCGGGTCGTAAATATTGGTCGATTCGGAAGTAACGCCGTTCAGCTCCACAACCGCCAGATCCCGCCCGGCTCGAAATTCCTCGACATCGGAATACCGAATATCAAACCGGCCGATATAAAATCCCGGAAACCGCTTGGCGATTTCATCGATCGCCTGCTCCAGGTTCGGCGTGAATAGATGCCGGCCATCTAGGAACATGGTCCCCTGGCAATGATTCCCGGCGATCGCCAGCCGAAATTGCTCCCCTTCTTCCAGAACATGACCTGCCTGTGCGGCATGACGACTTAGAAACGTCCCTCCCTGCATGCGAAACCGCGGATGGTTCCAGATCAACTCCTCGATCGTCGAAGTTCCATCCCCAACGAGAACTGGAAATTGCTTATCGGTGATGGAGAAGATCCGTCCGCGGTTCTCGCCGGGGAGCCGGTAGTAGAAGATGCCTGCTTCGTGCGGTCCAGGATGGTACGGCTGAACGATAACCTCGGCAGGGGTCTGGTCGAGGTAGCTCCGGACATCCGCTTCCGATCGCGCCAACTTCAGCCCCGCCCCACGTTGCGAAGCATCGGGTTTCAGAATCAGCGGGAACTGCCAGCCCTGCTTATCGACCTGCGCGAAGAACTGCTCGATCCGCCCGGGTGTGTCACCTGCGGGAATCAAGAGGGTCGGAACGACCCCTTCTCCAGCTAGTCTCGAAAGAATCGCGAACTTCGATTCGCCGACGACTCCCCCTTGCGGAATGCCCGGATTCGCTGCCGTCCAGGCGGTCAAACTCCGATACCGCAGCGACAACCAGGCAAGCCAGGGAATTACCGGAACATAAAACAGCCAACTCGGCCAGAACTCCCACCGCCACAACTTCGCGGTCTTTGCAAAGATTCGGTGACGCGTCTGCTTCTTCAACGCACGGCGACCGACTGCCAACGGCGCATAAACGGCCGCCACACAGACCGGAAGCACAAGCCATTCGTTCCCCACCAGATTGCGCACCGGTTGCGAGAGACCCTGCCCGATGCCCGCGGCACCGAGGACCAAGAGCGGCGTCCAAAGAAGCGCCGCGAGAAATGACCACCCGACGAAGCGCCACCCGCGTCTCCCCAGCATTCCAGCGGCGATATACAACGGCAGGCGAGTTCCTGGAAGAAACCGCGCCGCGAAGATCGCCCCCCAGTCATTCCGGTCGAACCATTTCCCTGCCGCTTCCAGACGATCGGTGGAGATTCTCCGTGTGAACCAGCGTGTATTCATCAGTTTTCGCCCGCCGATTCGCCCGACCAACCAGAGCCCCAAGTCGCCGACGTAGATGCCGACAAAACAGGCTGCAATCCCCAAGACAGCCGGGAGGCTTCCCGCGCGAATCCATTCCCCCGCCGTGATGCAAGCGAGATCCTCGGAGGCGAATGTTCCCGCGATCAATGCCAAAGATCTCTGCCAGTTCTCGAACCAGAAAATCATCGCGACACCGCCAAGTTGATTGAGAGTGTAATACGAATCGGCTCCATCGACCGGTCGGGGGACGCCCCCCAGTAGCTGAGGGAAACATGATCGAATCCGATTTCGACCGTCGTGTAGCTCACGGTTTCCGCACCGTTGCGCTGCATACAGACGCTGATCTCCGAACGGTCGGGCCATTGATGTGCATGAAACGCATCTTGCCGGCCGCGTGATCGGTCCCCTTCGTCAAAGAACTTGCGGAATAAGGATTCGCGCGGTCCGCGCACCACGTCGTCTCCTAATCCGGAAGACGTACAAATCACGGGTTGATCGAGCCTCCGAAGCGCGCCCAACTCAATGGAACGGCCCGCGATATTCCATTCGGTCTCGACCAGTCGATCCCCGTCGGTCATCACCACGCGGAATGGTGCAAATAGGCGAGAATCGAGAGCGAAAAGCTGTTCTCGCGATTCTTCCAAAGATGAGCAAGCCAGCAGACGGGGGATGATCATTCCGCGGCTGGTTCGTCCGAACTCCGGTCTTTCCGCGGCCGTCGAGGAATTGTCCACACGCGGTGCGGGATTGCCGTTTAACACTGTGAACGCAAGTCCGGCGTCATTCACCGCAATCCAGGTTCCACCGCTGGCCGGATCGATCGGAAATATCGCTCGCCGATTTCCGAATCGTCGCACTTCCGGCGGAAGCGCGGCCACTCGGTGTGGCGACTCGTCACGATTGCAGGCAGCCCTCGCAAGGAATTGCGGTTCCGAGACTCGTTCGCCGGGAAGAATCGTCACCGTGCACATGGCTGCCGGTCCATCCAGTCCAGAGTGGCGGGGGCATACCCGAACCGTGCCGGCACAGCCAATCCCAGCAGCGATGCCGCCACGGCTATCAGTGAGTTGTGGTGCACCGTGTGGCTGAGCACAAACGCCAACTCTCGGCTGATGGTCGTCGAGGTCTCCAACTCCGGCGCGCCAGGACTGAGCAGCGCGCGGAGTCGAATAGGCCGATCGTGGAATCGCGAATGCAGCCGCTTCAAATCATCCATTTGCCTGAAAATCAGCATAACCGCCGCCCGTCGATCATTCTCAATGTCCGTTCCCCGCTCCCGCAAATCGTAATTCAGAGTGCCGGTGCGGCTGGCGACGAGCAGCGCCGCCACATGATCGAGGCAATGGCGAACATGACCACCGATGCTGCTTTGGATCGGCCCGACCGGCTTCTGCGCGTATTGATCGTCGGCCATCGACTCCAGGAAATCCGCCAATTCCCTCAGTACGCAAATGACCGCATCGACACCCATCTCTGGCCCGAATCGCGAGTCTTCAATAATTCTCGCACTCAAACAATTGCCTGTTTCCAACGCCATGCCCATTGGGCTCTCCTCATGCCAAGAAGCGGTGCGATGCCATTTACACGTGACGTGTCGATGAGAATTCCATCCGAAGGACTCAGCCGACGCGATTCAAATACGGCAACTCCCGCCAACGAATCGCCAGCACAACAAGCGAACCGACCGCGACAGCAATCGCCAGCCCGAATAGAAGTCCGCCGTCCCCCTCGCCTGTCGCGGGATCGACCACCTGAATGCCAAGCGATGTGAGGTGAGTGAAGATCGCCCCGCTGATGACGAACAACGATGCGGCCGCTCCCACGGCGGCCGTGCGCGGCACGAGAAGCAACACGGCACAAATCAGCTCCATCACGCCGACAAACGTCGCCGCCGGTCGGCCTCCTCGGCTCCCGAAGATCACTTGTGTCTCGGGGGCGTAGGTGAACTTGAAAAACAGCGTCTGAGCGAGAATCGCCGCAACGATGATTTGCGCAATCCAGGTCACGTATCTCCCTCCTGTTCCCTCTGTGAATGCCGCGACGTCGGGCCTGGTCATTCCGATGCTTTCCTGTGGAAGCATTCCGCACCTCGCCTTTTCGATTGGAAGCCAAACGAGCTGAATTGCCGCCGTTCGCGAACAGCTCTCCCGGCGGGCTACTGAAGCATTCGATGCGTGAAACCAGGCCGGCGTTACAAGCCTCGAATGCCGAGCGCGAAGCAACCGGAAGCCCACGAAAGTTCGAGGTCACCCCACGAAACTTCGTGGCCCCACGAAATCTCGTGGCCCGCTTTTCGTGGGTGGATGGCGGACATTCATCCGCGGTTGAGATAAATCGCCAACCTTATCTTTTGTCCCAAAAGCAGTTGCAACAAATCCGTTTCGGCCGACACACGATCTGGCACGCCCTTAGCAAATAAGAGAGGCGACCAACAGACGCGGAATCGAGAGCCGAAATGTTACGAGTCACAGAAATCCATCGCGACAAATTTCAAGCCACCTTCAAGCTCGAAGGAAAGCTGGTCCAACCATGGGTCGATGAAGTGCACGGCATGTTCGCCGACCAGCCTCTCAACAACCTGCGGTTTGACCTCTCACACCTGACGTACGTGGATGATCCCGGAACCGAACTGCTCCGGCAGTATCTTGGCCAAGGGGTGCAAATCGTTTCCTGCACGCCATACGTGGCCGAACTTTTGCATTTGGAACGCAACCCTTCTCCCAACCGAGCCAGACCATGACGACTCTCATCCCCAATCGTATCGAGCCGCGGCATGAAGACTTGAACCAGGAGATGGCGCTGGTCAATGCACTGCGAGAAAAAGACCCACAGGCATGCGAGACACTCATCCGCGAGTTCGGCGGCCAGATGCTCGCCACAGCCCGGCGGTATTTTCCTTGCGATCAGGACTGCGCCGATGCCGTGCAGGAAGCGTTCATCTCCGCGTTTCAAGCAATTCACCGATTTGAAGGGCAATCGCGTCTCGGTACGTGGCTGCACCGTATCGTGGTCAATGCCTGCCTGATGAAAATCCGCGGACGTTCTCGTCGCCACGAAGTCTCGATCGACGAGCTGCTCCCGACGTTCGACAAATCCGGGCATCATGCCCGGCCGGTCCGCGGGTGGAAACGCGGTTCGGAAGACCAGCTTCTCCGCGAGGAGTCTCGCGCCCTGGTCCGGCAATGCATCGACCTGCTTCCCGACGACTATCGCGCGGTCATCGTGCTTCGCGATATCGAGGAGTACAACACCGAGCAGGCAGCGGAGATGCTCAACACCACACCGGGCGCCATCAAAACCCGACTGCATCGCGCCCGGCAAGCGCTTCGGGCGTTACTTGAACCGCAATTTACCGACGGCTGATTCGATGTCAGCCGCGCATCGAATCTCCTCAATGCTTATTTCATCTCGTGAAATACTTCCCGCGCGGCGTCGAGCGTGGCATCGATCATTGCCGGTGTATGGGCGGCCGAGATGAAATTCGCCTCGAACTGGCTGCACGGCAAGTAAATGCCTCTGTCGAGCATTCCGCGAAAATATCGGCCGAAACGCTCCGTATCGCTCTTGCCGGCGACCGACATGCCGGTCACTTTATCCGGATTAAAGAAGAGCGTGAACATGCTGCCGATGGCCGGCACGGTGTTCGCAATCCCCGCCGCGCGGGCCGCTTCGTGTAGACCGTGAGCAAGCCGCGCGGTGAGCTCTTCCAATTTCGGATAGGGGTTTGTCTCCCGGAGTGTTTTGAGCGTGGCTATGCCGCATGCCATCGCCAGCGGATTTCCGGATAATGTCCCCGCCTGATAGACCGGACCGACGGGGGAAACGGATTTCATCACGTCCGCTCGTCCGCCATACGCACCAACCGGCATCCCGCCGCCAAGAATTTTTCCGAGGGTCGTCAGATCCGGTGTGATTCCGAACCGTTCTTGTGCGCCGCCGTAGGCAAGTCGGAAGCCGGTCATCACTTCGTCAAAGATCAGAAGCGCGCCATGTTTTTGGCAGAGTTGCTGCACGCTCTTTAAATAATCATGCTCCGGCAGCACAACTCCCATGTTGCCGACCACCGGTTCCAGAATCACACACGCAATCTGGTCCCCGCGCGCACGAAAGACCTCTTCAAGCTGCTGGGGTGCATTGAACTCCACGGCAATCGTGTCCGCCGCCGAACCGCGCGGCACCCCCGGGCTGGAAGGATGGCCGTGCGTCAGCGCACCGCTCCCCGCCTGGACAAGCAGGCTGTCGACGTGTCCGTGGTAACACCCGGCGAACTTCACAACGAGATCCCGGCCGGTAAAGCCGCGGGCGAGGCGTAATGCGCTCATCGTTGCCTCGGTTCCCGAGTTCACCATCCGCACCATTTGGACGGAGGGAACCGCGTCGATGACCATTTCCGCCAGTTCCGTTTCGAGTTCGGTCGGCGCGCCGAAACTTGTTCCGTGGGCCAGTGCGTTCTCAATCGCCGCCATTACCGCAGGGTGACGGTGCCCGAGAATGTGCGGTCCCCAGGAGCCGACGTAGTCGATGTAGCGGTTTCCATCGATGTCGTAGAGGTGGGCTCCCTCCCCGCGATCGATGATTGGCGGTTCGCCGCCGACCGCGCCGAACGCGCGGGCTGGACTGTTGACGCCGCCGGGGATTGAACGACAAGCCCGAGCGAAGTGGGCCAAACTCTTCTCACGATGCATTTTCGAGGCCATCAGATTCGGTTCTCCAGCATGGTTCTCCAGCCGCGATAATAACGAGCCGACGGGAGGGCCACCAAGTCAGTGCGGGAGGCTTGGAGCTGGTTTCTATACTTTGTATTTGGGAGGGCGACGCTCCGTCGGAGCCGCCATTAAAAAAGACTTTCAGACACAGCGGCTCGGCAGGAGCCTCGCCCTCCCGGCTTTGAAACCATTTTCGGAAAACAAATTGGAAACCGCTTAGGCAAGCGTTCACTCTTCCCATTGCACCGGCTCAACCGCGCTAAAATTCAGAGCGTGGAATTGCAGTAATTTGCGAACACTTGTTCCGTCCAGGTGAACTGGGGGTTTGTAGGTGAGCAGGAAAGGGAGCAAATGGCAGATGCTTCAACGGCTGCTGTAACTGTTACAGCCGGAGGTCGAATTTGTTTCATGGAGTCAGAGGAACCGTAGCGAACCAGGAAGGCAACTATCGTAATCAGGGAATTCTTTGCCGGTGTGCGTCTGGTTGGATGCGCTCGCGGTAAGTTTTTGAGTCCTCACCGGTTGCCGGCTGCTCTTGTTGCATTCCATCGGCGTGCCGAATGCGGGTCACTGCTACTTTTGTCGTTCCCGCGGCATCACTTTTGCGAAACCCAATCCACCAATGCAAAAGTGAAACATCCCCAAACCCTGTCATATCTCATTTGACGCTTCATCGCCCTCACATCGCATCTTCTTCGCGGCGACTCTCCCCGAATTCCGCTGTTCCATCGGAAGTAAATCGCCGTACAGACACTCCCCGAACAATCACCTTTGACTGAAGCACTCATCGGATACAGACCTCCCAAGTAGGGAAGGTTACTGTCTTTAGGGAGAATTTGCTCACCCGAATCGATCGCACACATACTTTTGTGTTGATCTGTAATTATGGGAAAATAAGGAGATTCCGTAGAAAATGCGGCCTGTTTTCTTGAAGTTTTTTCAGAAAAGTCTAAATAAGTTGTGCAGAGCCCCCTTTTTCAAGGCTCAACATCGCGGCTCGGGGAGGGACTCCCTGCCTTTATCCGGACCTGACGGTCCGCGGATCTACCGGCGGGCCACCGGAGTCAACACGATGCTTGAGGCCTCCTGGCTTGGTACACTGGGACGAGGGATTGTTGGTGATTACCGCGGGCTCTCCCGCCGCCGACGCCCCACGATCCTTCCCGCAATCGAAGTGGTGGAGCCCTTGGAAGAACGCGCTCTGCTTGCAGCCGCAGTCCTGACTCTCGCGGGGACGTTCTACAAAGACGCCGAGATCCGCGCCAATACGCCGACGACAAATCTGGGGTCAGCGACTCGAGTCGGCACCAGCGGCTCTCCCGACCAGGCAACGCTATTCAGTTGGGATCTCAGTTCTATCCCCTCGGGCAGCGCGGTGCAGTCGGCAAGCATGACGCTGAATGTCACCGGCGGCTCAACGCAATCCTTCGAAATCTATCAAATAAAACGTCCTTGGACTGAATCCCAGGTCACATACGAGGTGACATCCACAGGCGTAAACTGGGGCTCTCCCGGCGCGAACGGATCCTTCGACCGTGGGACAACAGCGCTCGGAACAGTCACGGCGACCGCCGCTGGTACCGTGACAATCAATCTGAACGCGGCAGGTATCGCTGTCGTGCAAGGGTGGGTCGACAATCCGAGTTCGAATCATGGATTTATCCTGCTCGACTATGCCGCATCGTCGGATCGACTGGAGTTTGTTTCCAGCGAGGATGCCAACACTGCACTGCAGCCGGCGTTCAAGGTCAACTACACGCTCGCGGCAGCGAACCAGGCTCCGACAGTGAACGCCGGGCCGGACCTCTCATTGACCGTCGCGCAAACGGCGAATCTCAACGGCACCGTCACCGATGACGGGCTGCCGAACCCTCCGGCCAGCGTGACCACCACCTGGTCGAAAGTCAGCGGACCGGGAACGGTGACGTTCGGCAGCACGTCCGCCATCGACACCACCGCGAAGTTCAGCGTCGCGGGAACCTATGTTCTCAAGCTGACCGCCAGTGACGGAAGCCTCTCCGCCTCCGATCAAGTGACGATTACGGTGACGAGCGGACCCTCCATTCCCGCGAACTTCTGGATAACGCCCGCAGAACTGGCGGCGCTCCCCACCAGCGGCGTGGCCTGGAACACACTGCTTGCAGCCGCTCAATCGAGTGCGGGCACACCCGATCTTTCCAATCAGGATGACGATTCCGACGTCATCACGCTCGCCAAGGCCATCGTCGGGGTTCGTACGAACAATGCCGGCATGATCGCGCAGGCCCGTGCGAACATCATGGCTGCCGTCAACACCGAGAACGGCGGCGAGACGTTGGCGCTGGCGAGGAACCTTGTCTCCTACGTCATCGCGGCCAATCTCGTCGGCCTTTCTCCGAGCGACAATGCTACTTTCAAGACTTGGCTGACAAGTGTGCGCAACGAAAATCTCGCTGGCCGCACGCTCATCAACACGCACGAAGACCGGCCCAACAACTGGGGCACGCACGCGGGAGCCTCGCGAATCGCCGCGGCCCTCTATCTCGGCGACAAAACCGACCTCGAACAAGCCGCGAAGGTCTTCAAGGGCTGGCTGGGGGACCGCGCCTCTTACGCCGGTTTCTCGTGGGGTGATCTCAGTTGGCAAGCCGACACCACAAAACCGGTCGGCATCAATCCGAAGGGAGCTACCAAGCAAGGGCACAGCATCGATGGCGCACTTCCCGAGGAAATGCGCCGCGGCGGCTCCTTCACCTGGCCCCCGAACGAAACCGGCTATCCCTGGGAAGCGTTGCAGGGGGCGTTCGTGCAGGCGGAACTGCTTCACGACGCAGGCTATGACGTCTACAACTGGTCCGATAAGGCCCTCCTGCGCGCCGTGCAGTTCCTCTACAACATCGGCTGGCCCGCCACCGGCGACGACGAATGGATCATCTGGATTGTCAACAAACGCTACGGCACGAACTTCCAGGCGTTCAAAGACGCATCCCCCGGCAAGAACATGGGCTGGACCGCCTGGACGCATCAAGCGGCCGGACTCACGCTCGAGACTTCGCAAATCGCCGCTCCGCCAGTTGTTCCCGCCGACCCCGCAGCAGCGCTGACGGTGGAACAACTTGCCCCGTATATCGAGCAGGCGCGGCAAGCGTGGCTGGCCGAAGCGACTATAGAGCAGCGATCACTTCTGGAAAATGTGTCGTTCCAGATCGCGGACCTTCCGGAAGAACTGTTGGGGCAGACCGTCGGCAACACGGTCTACATCGATATCGATGCTGCCGGCATCGGTTGGTTTCTCGATGCCACTCCTGACAACAACGATGAGTTCCAATTGCTAACAGATACCGGCGAATGGATCGCCGATTCCGGCGGCTCAGCGGAAGGACTCGTCGACCTGCAAACGGTCGTCACGCATGAGTTGGGACACATCCTCGGACTCGAACATACCGACGAGATCGGTGTGATGTACGAGTCACTGGCTGCGGGAGTTCGGCGAACACCGGACGATGACGGCCACGACCACGATCGCTCACAGTCGTATGAATTCGAACAGGAATTACCGCCGGGATTGGGGTCGCCGTCATTGCTCGACACCGAAAACGACTGCGATGAGTTCTTTCGTGATTTCGCCAAACGCAAGGAACTCTGTTCCTTGGAAGTTCCCTGAAATGGGTACATCCTGCAGGTAATTTCAAGACCGGGAGGGCGAGGATCCCGCCGAGCCGCTGCAACCGAAAGCCTCTGGTAGTGGCGGCTCCGACGGAGCGTCGCCCTCCCAAATTAAGCTCTTGAAACCACCTCTTGAACGCGGACACGCTCCCCAAACACTGTGGACGTTCTCGAATCAATCATCCATCCGCCGTTGCGAAGTATCCGGTGCGAACAGAATCGTGAGCATCCCGACGACGAAGATCCAATGCGTGACTCGTCCGACGTTCGCGTAACTTCCCCCCGCCAGGCCCATCATGTAGCCGGTACTCAGAACACCGATTGCCGTGATGATCCGGCCGAAATTGAACGACACCCCCGACCCGGCGGCGCGCACTTCGGTCGGAAATAACTCTGGCAGACAGAGGGGAAGCCAGCCGAAGGCGGTGGTCGCCACCAGCCCCGCGACGAACACCCAAGGGAGAAACATGGAATCCGTGGGTGTCGAGAACCAATACAAGTAGCCGCTGACGAGAAACGAACCGAGGCAGATTAGAAAGTAGGTCGTGCGGCGACCGAACATCGCCGCCAACCAGCCGCCGACAAAGCTGCCGAAGATCGCCCCGAACGAGCGCATGAACTGCGTGGCGGCATTGCTTCCGGTCGCACCGAGCTTGTCGGCCCAGGTGACTGCCCAGTTCACGCATCCCCAGCCGCCGAAGAGCGGCACGGCTCCCAGCAGAATGCCAATGATTGTTGCCCGACGGTGCGGCGCTCGAAACACCGTGCTGAACGATATTCGTGCCGGCGTCGCTTCCGCAAATCGTTTTCGGCGCCATGCGGGGGATTCGGGAACAAACCAGAGTGTGAGCAGGCCGACGATGATCGGTGTGGAGCCGACGAGCATCACCCACCGCCAATCGTCAGGTGTGACCTTGCGGCCGATGGTCATGGTCCACTCGCCAACAATGAAGGTCGGTCCGCAGATGAGCCCCATGAGCGTCAGGCCGACATTCGCTCCGGTGCCGATCACGCCGGAAACAAGTCCGCGGTTTCGCCCTGCCCAGGCTTCGTTGGCGAGCGCGACTCCCGTCGGCCACATGCCGCCGACACCGAGTCCGGTCAATGCACGCAGGACTACCAGTTGTTCAACGTTCTGCGCGAAAAAGCTGGCGAACGCGAACGTGGAATAACACAGAATGCTGATCCCCATCGTCTTCGCCCGGCCGATGCGATCACCGATCGAGCCGAAGATCAGGCCGCCGACCGCTCCCCCCAGCAGAAAGGCTCCGTTAAACCAGGCGACCCAGAAACCAACCCGCTCCTCATCCGGTTTGATTTTTTCGGACGTGGTCTTGAGGTCTTCTGGCGATTGTCCCGCGGAAATCTGCTGAGAAAGAAAATGAACGGCGGCCGGGCGGGCGGGTATGGAATTCATCTCCATCCCGGCTCCGGTCCATCCGAGAAACGCCGCCAACAGCACGAGGTATCGGCCGCCGGATGAAAGCTCGGGAATGTCCGGTATTCCGGCGGTCGGGTGTGCGGGGGAACTGCTCACGCGTGCTCCTTTCCGTCGATGAGGGGCGATCGCCGGAACTTCCGACAAAGTGTGCATTCTGGCTGTTGGGAGTGCCGGTTTCCACCAGGAAACCGGCTTTTTCGCGAGCCCCACTTGCGACAGGCTCGCTGCCCGTTCTAGGATGAAAGTACGGGAATTTTCCGATTGAGCCGCGCGCCGACGGATCTTCCTGCCGATATTGACCGCCGATCCAGGTCGGGCCGTTTATCGTCGAGAAAGGGAACCTCGTGAGCAAAAAGAGTCTGGCCTTGGTGTCGTTGACTGCGGCGATTCCCGCACTCGCTCTAACTCTTCTGCTGGCCAAGTCGCTGTTGTCGTCCTTCGGCAGCATGCCCGGCGCGATGGTCGGTCTCGTCGGCCTCACTCTGCTGGCAAGCGCCTTCACGTCCGTGCTGCCCGTGGGAATAGTACTCTTTGGCCCCAAGGGAGAAGCAACCGCTAAAGCCCCCAAACCTCCGAAGGAGAAGAAGGGGAAGAAAGGCAAGGAGGACGTTGAAGAGGCGGCCGTTGCAGCGGTATCCGATGAAGTGGACATCCTCAGCAGTGACGAGATTCCCGCCGAAGAGGAATTGGCGGCCGCTGACGATGATTTTGAAGTCGATGCCATGAATACCGAAATGTCGACGAACGAGCTCGACGTCGTCGAGGGAGCGTTCACGGAAGACAATCTTCCCAGCTTCCGAGGGGCAGAGAGCAACGCCGAAATCGACGAATTCAGTGACGATGATTTCGGGATTGAAGTCGAGGAAGAAGACTAGGCGATATTTCAAGCACTCGTCGCAACCAAAACTGGCAAGCCGGGGGTGTAAACCTCCGGCTTTTTTTACCACCGCTTGGTAATGAAGAAACGGGAGATTGACATCTCCCGCTCGCCAATTCGATCGAACATGGCTTCAATTTGGCCTCAACTGCTCGCGCTGCGGTAGCGGTTGAGAGACCATTGAAACACCCCGCGC
>CAZVJA010000117.1:0-15602 GCA_964626885.1 uncultured Planctomycetaceae bacterium
CGCCGATAAACGATGCCGCCGTGATATCGGTGAACGCGACGATGATGTACACCAGGGCCAGCCAGACGAACAGCAAAAACAGCAAGAAAGCCCGCTGGCTCATATGGTCGCGGACAACCTCGGCGATCGACCGCGCCTTGTGGCGGATCGACGCGGTGAGCGCCGCCATGTCGTGCACGCCGCCGATGAAGACCGAGCCGACGAGAATCCAGATCAGTGCCGGCAGCCAGCCGAACATGACACCCGCCAGAATCGGCCCGACGATCGGCCCTGCCGCCGCGATGGCGGAAAAATGCTGGCTCAGCAGTGCGTTGGGTTCCAGCGGCGCATAATCGAGATCGTCCCGCATTTCGAATGCAGGGGTCCGGGCCGCCGGATCGAGCCGGAACAGACGCGACAACGTGCGACCGTACGTCCAGTAGGCCGCGGCCAGAATAATCGCCGACGGAATGACTATCGCTAACAGATTCATCAACATCCCCCCGGAAAGGTCATCCTCTTCCTCTTTCCGAAGGGGATGATTATAGCCAGATCGATTCCGCGAAGGGACTCCAGCCAGCCGATTTCCACCGACATCAGACGAAAAGCGGCGCACAACCGTGCGGATTCACACCCTGCAACCTCTTACCCATCTTCCAGATACGCGACGGGTCGATTCAACCGTGGGAGGGGGAACCGGAGAAGCGATGCCGCGTTCCCCCTCTTCTTACGACAAGTGGTTTCAAAACCTTGTATTTGGGAGGGCGACGCTACGTCGGAGCCGTCATAACGAGAGACTTTCGGTCGCAACGGCACGGCGGGATCCTCACCCTCCCAGTTTTGAAACCAACCCTCTTACTCGGACGTCCGCCCGATGCACCACAGATGCTTCGACGTCCGTAAGAAGATCCGCCCTTGCGAAATCGCCGGCGATGCGAAGACCGGCTCCTTGACCTCGTTTCGCGACACTTCCCGGTACTTCGCCTCGTTCGACGCGATGACCGTCGTCGTCCCGTCCTCGTTCGTGAAGTAGATTTTGCCATCCCCCGCCACGGGAGAAGCCGTGTACCGCCCCGGCAGCCGCTTCTGCCACAGCGATTTACCGTCACGTGCGTCAAGACAGGTCGCGATCCCGGAATCATCCACGAGATAATACCGCTCGCCGACGAGGATCGCGGAGGGGACGAACGGCCCGCCGCGCGGGTTCGACCAGACGACGTTTGTGTCGGTCACGTCCCCTGCCCCTCCCGGCCGAATCGCCACCGTCGGGTACTTCGGACCGCTGACCGCGTAGATCAGACCGTTGCCATACACCGGAGTCGGAATGCACTCCCGGCTCATGCCGCGTACCGTCCATAACCGCTCTCCCGAACGCGGATCGTACGCGTCGAGCTTGTGTGAGCCGAGAGCCAGCAGTTCCGCGCGGCCAGACTTTTCATCTTGAATGAGCTGAGGCGACGACCATGACAGCCAGCACTCGGGCCGCTCCGCTTTCCAACGATCAGCCCCGGTCGATTGATCGAGCGCGACGAGATACGACGCTCCATAATGGTCGCACTGCACGATCACGCTCTCTTCGTACAACAACGGCGAGCTAGACGCCGCAAACCGGTTCTCAATCGCTCCATATTCATTCGCCAGCGAACGCTGCCAGACCAGTTCCCCCTCGACGGTCAGACAGAACACATCTCCCGTTCCGAAGAAAGCGAAGAGATGTTTCCCGTCGGTGACCGGCACGGGGGTCGCCATGCTGCTCTTTGTGGCATGATACAGCGTGGGCGCCGTCCCCCAGAATTGTTGATGCCAGAGTTCCTTACCGGAATCGCGCGACAGGCAGATCACATGCAAGTTCGAAAGCCGACGCCCGTCCGACTCCGTAACGAAGACGCGATCGCCCCAGATGATCGGGCTTGAGATTCCTGAACCCGGCAGCGGAGTTTTCCAAAGGACGTGGGTCGTGTCGGACCACGCTTCCGGCAGGCCTGCTTCGCGCGATACCCCGCTCCGATCGCTCCCGCGCCACCCGGCCCAATTGTCGGCCTGTGCCGTGGTCCCGAAAAGTACCATTGCGAACATCAGCCCCCAGGAACACAAACGATGAAAACAATGACGTATGTACGCGCTCATTAAAAAACTCGATTCAATAGCAGGACGATTCGCACGCACCACTAATCTGGAGGAGATAAAGCTAAAGTCCAGAAAATATTTTCAATAAGGAAACCAGGAAAGCAGGAAAAGAATTGAGATTTACGGAATGCTTCGCAGACTTTTGAACGAAGGTCACGGTTCAGGAGCAAAGACTCATCGGGGGAATAATTGTGGCGACAACGTGACATGCATATTTCCCGCGTCTTTATGCTTTTCTTCCTGGTTTCCTGGTTTCCTTATTAAACTCTGCTTCAACTCTTCCGTGCTCTCTGCATCTCCGTGGTGAAACTCCTCTACTTGCCCGCCGCCGGGGTATCCATTGCGGGCAACAACGATTTCAGCGCCACACCGGCCCCGTCCTCCGTGCAGAACCGCAACTGCATCGACCATGCGTTCCCCACCGATGGATCGCTGTGTTGCGGCCCCTGGCAGACTTTCACCAGAATCGTATTCTTCCCCGCGCGAAGCGTCACCGGTGTGGTGAACCGGTCAAGCCGCGTGCCGTTGAGCCATTGCGGTCGCCCGAACACTTTTTCACCATTCAGCCAGACGCTCAGGTTGTCATCGGCCGAGCAGCGCAGTTGCACCTTCTGCTCCGCCGCGCTTTCAACATCCGTGTAGGCGTAGCAGACCGCCTCTTTCACGGCGGCGATCGCTTGAATCAAATCGAGCTGCCCCATTCGGTCGTTTGCGTGGTGCCGCTTCCAGCCGATTGGCGTTCCCGCCTGCCCGGGATACGTCCCCTTGAGATCGACGTTCGTCTCCGGCGGGAGTTTCAGGTCGTAGCCGGTTTTTTCCGGGGCATCGAACGGACCAACCAGGTACCAGTCGACGACGAACCCCATATGCTCGACAATGCTCACCGTATGACCAACCGACACCAGCCGGTCGGCCGCGTCCGTCACCTGCTGGCTATCGCGTGCGTGTTCGAAGGCAGCGAGATATTTGCCGCGTGCTTCTTCCTTTCGCCCCGCATCGCGCGCCGTGTCCCCTTCCGCGAGCACGGCCTTGACCGCATCGTCCCGAAACTCCGGATCATCGAGGAACGTCGGGATCAGCTTTGATCCAAATTCCGGTTCGATCCGATCGAGCAATGTGAGCGCCAACCGCCGTGCCCGCCCCTGATGCTTCGCCTCTTGGACATAAGCGCGGATGAACGTCACCGGAAACTCGGGCTTCTGTTTCGCCAGCTCACGGGCAACAATCTCCTCGTACACGCTCCGCACCCAGTTGGCAGCCACGAAGTTGTTCGTGTCCATCGCCTGCAGCAGTTGCGGCAATATTTCAACGCCGTGCCCCGTCGCAAGTCGCAGCCGCGCCGCGCGGGCTGCCTCGGAACCGGCCCCCTGCGGTCCGACGGCGAGAAGGATTTTCAGATCCGCTTCAACCTTTGTGGATACAGCTTCGTCCGCGGAAGCCGCACTCACAACGAACAGATTCAGCAACACGCACGCAACGACGAGCCGCATCAACTTCCCCGGAGAACTTACGCAAGAGACAATTCCCACCGACAATCGGATCGGCAGCCTTTGATTCGTCGATACTACTTACCCTGCAAACGCGCCGCAACATGGTACGTGGATTCCAAGCGTTCAAACGTACCGGATTCACTGGCATCCCTTTCACCGAAGCGATAGCATCCACGGTGCGCGGATTCCGTTCTCTCCCCAAGGAATGACTCGATCGTGGCGACTCCCAAAGTCTGCGTGTTACGGGCTCCTGGTACCAATTGCGACGTCGAAACCGCGTTCGCATTCGAAAGCTGCGGTGCCGCCGCACAACGCGTCCACGTCTTTCGGGCGCTCGAAAATCCACAAATCCTCCACGACTACCAGATGCTCTGCATCCCCGGTGGATTCAGTTACGGCGACGACATCGGTGCTGGAGTGATCTTCTCGCGGCAGCTTCGTGGAAAACTGGCCGGCGCGATCGGCGAGTTTCTGAACGCCGATAAGCTCGTGCTCGGCATCTGCAACGGCTTTCAGGTGCTCTTGAAGGCGGGAATTCTTCCGGACGGCGCCGCCGGCTGGCCTCCCCAAGAAACAGAGAAGCCCGCCGCCACCCTCACCTGGAACGATAACGGCAAATACACAGCCATCTGGGTGCGTCTGGCGGTTGCAACTTCAAACAGCGTCTTCCTGCGCGGCATTGAAGAGATTGAACTCCCCGTCGCGCACGCCGAGGGAAAAATCGTCCTGCGCGACCGGAGCGTGCTCGAAGGATGGCAGTCGCACGAACAAATCGCACTCTGCTACCGCGCGAAGAAAGGAGCCCCTGCTCCGCTCAGCGCCGCGGTCGGAGCCGCACCGGTCCCCTACCCCGACAACCCCAACGGCTCGGTCGCCAACATCGCCGGGCTCTGCG
The DNA here is from genome assembly GCA_964626885.1 of uncultured Planctomycetaceae bacterium. Classification (GTDB taxonomy): domain Bacteria; phylum Planctomycetota; class Planctomycetia; order Planctomycetales; family Planctomycetaceae; genus CAZVJA01. The sequence goes on from CAZVJA010000117.1 coordinate 4,492, forward strand.
ATCCGACCGGTCGGGTTCTCGGCCTGATGCCGCACCCGGAGCGGTTTCTGTTCGCCACACAGCATCCCCAGTGGACCCGCAAGCAACTCAGCGGCGACGGCGACGGCCGGAAGATTTTCCAGAACGCCGTCGATTACTTCGTGTAGAGGTCAGTTTGAAAATCGGGAGGGCAAGGCTCCCGCCGAGCCGCTGCGTCCGAAAGTCTCTCGTTGTGGCGGCTCCGACGGAGCGTCGCCCTCCCAAAGACTTGGTATCAAGAGGACCGTTCGCCCGTGCAGCTACGTGTATCGGCGATGTCCGCCGGCGATTCGGTTAGAATAACTCGGAGTGTTTGCACACAACCGCGGAACACACCATGGAAACTTCCGGTCCGACCACCGTCACCTGCCAGATCTGCAAGAAGAATTTCGGGCTGCACGACATTCTGCCGGCCAGCTTCGTCCGGCCGTCGATCATCGAGGTGATCCGCAAGACTCATCCCGAGTGGTCGTCGAGCGGGTACATTTGCCTGCGCGATTTGAACTCATTTCGCAGTCAATATGTACAAGACGTGCTCGAAACCGAGAAAGGGGAGCTGACCGCCCTGGAGCAGGAAGTCGTCCACAGTTTCCGCGAGCACGAACTGATTTCAGAGAACATCAATGCGGAGTTCGAAAAACAAATCACGTTTGGCGAACGAGTGGCGGATCGGGTTGCGGAATTCGGCGGAAGTTGGACCTTCCTCGGCTGCTTCGCGGTCTGCATGGTGCTGTGGATCGCGCTCAATTCACATTGGCTGATCGCACGGCCCTACGATCCCTTTCCATTCATCTTGCTGAACCTGATCCTGTCGTGCCTTGCGGCCGTGCAGGCGCCGGTGATCATGATGAGCCAGAACCGGCAAGAAGCAAAGGACCGCTTGCGCGGCGAACACGATTACCGCGTGAACCTCAAGGCGGAACTCGAAATCCGTCACTTGAACGCCAAAATCGACCTGCTGCTCACTCATCAATGGCAGCGGCTTCTCGAAATTCAGCAGGTGCAGACCGACCTGATGCAGGAAGTGCTCGGCGACCGCGGCCGGGAATGATCGCTGACCTTGGCGCCGCGCCTGTCACTCCGGCAACGGCTTCCCTTTGGTTTCCGGAAGGAACGGGAGCACGAACAAGCCGATCAGGAAGACGCCGCACATCGTCACCCCGGCGTAGCGAAGCGGCTCAGGCGTATCGATAAAGAACGCTTCGAGGCGTGCCTTGACCAGCGGGCCGAAGGCTGCCAAAAACCTCCCGACGTTGTAGCAAAAGCTGGTGCCGGTCGAGCGCAATCGCGTGGGGAACAACTCCGGGAAATAAATGGCATACCCGGCGAAAAGTGATAGTTGGCAGAATCCCATGACCGGCACAAGCACCCAAATCTGCCAAAGGTGCTCCAAGGTCCAGAAGACGGTGATCGTGGAAAAGAATGCCGCGAGCAAGGCAATCACGAACGTCGGTTTACGGCCGATCCGTTGCGACAGCGCCCCGAACCCGAACATTCCCAATGCCGCGCCGAAATTAATCGCCATTGAGGTATAACTCGAGAAGCGCGAGAGTCGGCCGTTGATCACCCCTTCAGACTCTGCCGCCACCTCTTTGGCCTCGCGCGACAATTCCTTCGCGCGTGTTTCGTCGTCCAGCGATGCAATGAGCGCTTCCAGGTGCCCCGCCCGTGCCGTCTCTCCGGCGGATTTGGCTGCTTTCAACTGCTCGGTGAACACATTTCGCGAAACTGACGTCCGCTGCACCTTCCGAATCAGATCCGGCGTGAAGAAGCCGACCGACCACAATCCGATGATCCCCGAACATCCGAGAATCAAACCGAGCAGGGCGTGCTTACGCAGCAGTGGATCGCTGAACAATTCACCGTACGAGCCGAGTTGCTTCTTCGCAGCCCCTTCGTGGCTGACTTTCTGCCATTGCTCCGGCTCCTTGAGTCGGCGGCGAATGACCAACGCCAAAAGTGCCGGAACGGCTCCGATCAGAAACATGATTCGCCAGGGACTCGTCACCATCCCCTGCTCTTCCGCCAGTCCCAAACCGAGATTAATGAAAGCCGCACTGATATTGCCGATCGCGGAGAGCGCCTGCAGCAACGCCAGCGATTGCGGGCGCGCCGCCGCCGGCATCACTTCAGCCACAAGGGCCACGCCGACCGCGAATTCTCCGCCGACTCCCAATCCCGTCAGAAATCGATAGAACGAAAAATCCCAAGGCCCCTGCGAGACCGAACTCAACCCGGTGAAGATCGAATACATGAGGATCGTGATAATCATCGTCTTCGCGCGGCCGATACGATCTCCCAGCATGCCGAAGATCAGCCCGCCGCTCGCCCAGCCCGCGATGAAGATCGAGGTGGCGTAATCGCCGGCACGGCTGCGCGCGATCGCCAGCTCCTTGGCATCGGAATAGGATGACTCGGGAATGAGATCGCGCATCGCGGCAGGCCGCGCGAGAATGAACAACTGCTGGTCGAGGCAGTCGAACAGCCAACCCAGGGCCGCCACAATCAACACGAACCAGTGGTAGCGCGTGAGATGCGAGTGCCAGGGGCGTTGATCCGCGTCCAGGGGCGCGCCGGGAGCCGCGTCGAAGCCGTGCATAAAATACCACCCATCGTGAGTGAACAGCGTGAGTCGGAAACGTCTACAGACAGCTCGCGCCCCGACAATGGCGTCGCGACGCTTCACTCGCCGCGGAACGCAGCGTCGCGCTCCGCACCTGCGCAAACGGCAGGGAATTTGTGACTCTACGGCAGATTCCCGTGCATGTCAAAGCGCAAGTTGCCACTCAGTATGAGGTATGACAATTCAAGACGGCGGCGCGGGTGAATTGAATCACTCTCCCTAGCCCCGTACAATCGCTCTTTCAACCGCGAGATGCCCCCGCATCTCTCGACCGACAATCGAACATTCGACATCCTCGGCTGCAATAGCGGCAAGGCGGTATCTTTCATGAACGGCATCACCCCCGGCGGCTCTGCTCCGAAACTGAACGGAGTGCAATGGCTGATCTGCGTCATCGCCTCGATCGGCTTTGCGTTCGATATCTACGAACTGCTGATGCTGCCGTTGGTCATCCGCCCCGCGCTGATGGATCTGGGAGGCATTCAACCCGGCACCCCCGAATTCGGTATGTGGGTCGGGCGATTGTTTTATATTCCCGCCATCGCGGGGGGCATCTTCGGGTTACTCGGGGGTTACCTCACCGACCGTCTGGGCCGGAGACGCGTGTTGACCTGGAGCATCCTCCTGTATGCGTTCTCGGCTTTTTTTGCCGGGTTCTCGACGTCGCTGAACATGCTGCTCGTGCTGCGCTCTACAACATTCGTCGGCGTTTGCGTCGAGTTTGTCGCGGCGGTTGCCTGGCTCGCGGAACTCTTCAGTGATCACCGGCAGCGCGAGCGCGTCCTGGGCTACACCCAGGCGTTTTCCTCCATCGGTGGATTGCTCGTCGCATTCGCGAATTCGCTTGCCGTCGCCTATGCCGCGAAGTTTCCAGCAATCGGATTACCGGATTGGCTGTCGTTTCTCGGTGGTGAAATCAGCAATCCGCACGCGCCGTGGCGGTACACGTTGATGTCGGGGCTGATCCCCGCGATTCCCCTAATCATCATTCGCCCTTTCCTGCCGGAGTCTCCCGCGTGGCAGCAGAAGAAGTCGGCCGGCACGCTCAAACGCCCGAGCATCCGAGAGCTCTTCGCTCCGCAATTTCGCCGCACGACGATTGTAACGACCATCATGTTCGCGTGCAGCTACGGTGCGGCTTTCGGCGCGATTCAGCAGATGCCGCAAATCGTGCCGCGCGTGGCCGAGGTGAAGGAGGCCACTCAAGGAAAGCCTGTTCCCGAACGAAAGCAGATCGAACAGGCGGCAGCGGCGAACTACACCAAAGTTCAAGAATTCGGCGGGCTTCTGGGACGCTTTCTGTTGGCTCTGCTCGCGGTTCGCATTGTGAGCCGGCGAAGTTTGCTTCGCGTGTTTCAAGGTCCGGGGCTGATCTTGATGCCGCTGATCTTTTATGCCTTTGCGACGATTGAAAATCGTACCCTCTTTTCCGTCGGCGGTTCTCCATTCACGTTGCTTCATGCCGGAATGTTTGTGGCGGGGTTGGTGACGGTCGCACAATTCAGCTTCTGGGGGAACTATCTGCCGCGGGTCTATCCCATGCACTTGCGCGGCACCGGGGAAAGCTTCGCCGCGAACATCGGCGGACGTCTAATCGGCACTTCATTCGCCGCGATCACGGCGACACTGGCCACCGCCGGTTGGTTGTGGGGAAATGAGTTGGACACGACAAACGCAGCGATCGAAACGGCCAAGGCTGCCAAAGACATGCCTCTGGTCGGTCAGTTAACCATCAAAGCCGGTGAACTCGCCGCCACGCAGGTGGCCTATACCGCCGCAGGCGTCGCGCTGTTCGTGTTCCTGGTGGGGAGCATTGCCTGCTTCTGGCTGCCGGAACCTTCGGCGGAAGAACTCCCCGATTGACGGCAGCGTCGAACCGGGCGGTAGCGGCTCGGCAGGAGCCTCGCCCTCCCAAGAAAAAACCTTGGAATCACTCCAACAAAAATGCCCGTGATTTCTCACGGGCATAGGTCATTTGTTAACGCTGAAAGCTCGTCGCGGACAGCGTGCGCTATCCCTTCGATTTCCGCTGCTTGCGGAGTGCCTGACGGAGCTTGGCCCGCTGACGGAGCCGGCGCTTTTGCTTGTCGGTGTATTTGATCGCCATCGTTCCTGACCTTTCGAATCTCGCAAAATCCCCCTGAATATCGAAAGGAAGATCGTACATTCTCCCGGCCGGGAATGCCAGTGAGATGCATCCGAGGAACTGTTGAAGATTTCAGCTCCCCTCTCCTCGCCGCGGAAGAGGGGCCGGGGGTGAGGGGGATCGGCGAAATTCAAGACTTGCAAAAGTTACTGCAAATCGCCCCCTCATCCGGCGGCGCGCCCTTCTCCCGCGAGGAGAGAAGGATCTTGTCGAATCGGCACGCGGGCATGATCGACAACTCTCTCGCCGACCAACTCCGCCGCGGCCTGACTTACCCAAGCAGTTCCGGAATGACGTGACCATCCCGCACGATCATCACCGGACGACCGGTGCTCGTGTGATACTCCTTCGTGTGGTCGATACCGAGCGTGTGGTAGAAGGTGGCGGCCACGTCGTCCGGCGAGAAGCCTTTCTCCGCCGGCTCCGAACCGGTCTCGTTGCTCGCCCCGTGAACCACTCCCCCCTTGATACCGCCGCCGGCCATCAGCATGCACATCGATCGCGGATAGTGATCGCGCCCGCCGCGCTGTTTGTTGATCTTCGGAGTGCGACCGAATTCGCCCGTAACAAAGATCGTGGTCGTCTTGAGCAGCCCGCGGCTTTCAAGACCGGTGAACAGGGCCGAGAGCCCATCATCCAGCGGCGGCAGCAAGTTTTTCTTCAGGCGTTCCCAGTTCTGCTGGTGCGTGTCCCAGCCGCCGAAGGAAATCGTCACGAATCGCACCCCCGACTGAACGAGCCGACTCGCCAGCAAACAACTCATGCCGAACGGCGTCTCGCCGAACGGATTCGCGAACTCGGGCGATTCTTTACCGATGTCGAATGCTTCGCGGGCCTTTGGAGAAATAATCATTTCGTGCGCCTGCTGGCTGAAGCGATCGAGCCCTTCCAACAGCGGATTCGTCGTTTCGTAACCGTGGAACGTCTTATCGAGATCGCCGAGCAGATTGTTGCGTCGTTCCACCTCGGAAATCGTCAGTCCTCCTCCGAGCGAAATGCCGCGGACCGAGAAGGGCTGCCCCGCGCGAGGCACGGCTTGCGTGTTCAGCGGCGAATACTGCACGCCCATGTAACCACCCGTTTGAATCGTGTTCGGAATGCCGACGAACTGCGGCAAGTCCGGAGAGGCGGGAAGCTCCCGGCTGACGACCGCGCCGAATCCAGGATACTCCAGCGAAGGGAGCGGGCGATTGCCGGTGTTGACGTACTCGCTCCCCAGCTCGTGGGCGGCCAGTGTGTGGCTGACGCCGCGCAGGATCGTGAACTTGTCGGCACACTTGGCCAGCTTCGGCAGATATTCCGAGATCTGAATTCCAGGGACATTCGTGTCGATCGGCTTGAATTCGCCGCGATACTCATCCGACGACTCCGGCTTCAAGTCGAACGTGTCCATGTGCGACGGCCCGCCGGCGAGATTGATGAAAATCGCGGCGTTCGCCGCCGCTGCGGCGGTCTGTCCCTCGGCCTGCAATCGCAGGTAGCCCCCCAGCGACAACGTCGCTCCAAGCGCTCCGACTTTCAGGAAATCGCGCCGCTGCATGCCGTCGCAGGTCTTGGAGATGGCCATGCCGTCATCCTTCATTCAGTGGGTAAACATCCCCGTCATTCTTCCCGGGGAAAATAACGATCGGAGGTTTCAATCGAATCAGTGGTTCACGATGAACTCTTTCGTATTCAGCAGTGCCCACAACAGGTCGCGCACTCCTTCGATGGTGTCGGCCGATTCATTGAGATACTGACGGGAGCGAGTGAATTCCTCGTCGCTGGGGTATCGGCTCAACGATCGCAGATACGCCTGTCGAATGAGCCGATCCGCCTCCTCGGCTGGAATTTTGATCACCGGCTTGGCCGCGACCGGCGCGGCGGCAGGCTCAGCCGCGACTTGTATCGCCTGCTTTTGCTTCGCCGGGTTGTTCTTGTTCTTCTCGGCAATCGACTTCATCAACACGTCGATTTTTTCCTGTGTTCGCCGGGCCGCTTTGACTTCGCCGTTCTCCTGTTGATTCACAACAATCTTCTTCAGTCGTTCGAGCCGCTCTTCGGCGGTCAAGGCTTTGTCGGGCTTCGCCGGCTTTGTGGGCTTCGCCGGTTGCTGTTCTTCTTTTGCGTCCGCAGCCTTTTTCTTCGCAGCCTGCTTCACCTTTTTCGGCTCGGGTGAAAACTTCTCGGCGACCTCCGTCAGCCAACCTTCCGGGTTGCTGTCGAGCATGGTGAGCACGTCGCGGTCGTTTCGGAGGTAAACCGTTTGCAGGAGCGTCGGCTCATCGGAACGATCGCAGTCGCAGTTGCTTTCGCGCGACGACCGGCCGAAGACCGAGAGTGCGTAGCCGGCTTCCTTGGGATTGAAGCGTCGGCCGGCGCCGGGCAAGGCGATCGCGCGTCCTTTGACTTCCGTGGTCTGCATCTTCGCGGCCTGCTCGTCCGAGGCCCCCGCCTGATGGATCGCGTCGTAGGCCACTTCGGCCGGCAGGCGGCGCGGAATCGCATGGCTGAAGTTTCTTTGATCGTGGCGGTTCGTCTCGTTCGGAGTCCAACTGAGCTGATACGTGCGGCTGTTCGTGATTTCGCGATGCAGCCATTTCATATCGTAGTTGTGGTCGATAAAACCTTCCGCCAGATAGTCGAGGAGTTCTCGATTGCTCGGCGGATTGGCGAGGCTTAAGTCATCGGCCGGCTCGACGATTCCCACGTGGAAATACCCTGCCCAAACCCGGTTGACGAATGACCGCGCGAAGTAGGGGTTGTCTTTCTCGCGAAGCCAATCCATCAACGCGGTCCGCGGATCGTCATATTTGGAGAGATCGACAAAGTCTCCGCCGAGCAGCTTCGGCTGGTTGGGATTGGCCGGCAAGGGGTTCTTCTTACCTTTGCGCGCCTTCTGCGGTGGGGTTGCGGGCTTGGCCTCGGGAGCGGACGCTGGAACTTCCGGCTTCGATTCGGAAGCCTTCGCGGATGCCTCCGTTTTCACCTCGGCATCGCTGGAAACGGCGGCAACTGCGACATCTTGTTTTGGCAGCTCGCCCGGCTTGGCAGCGATGACTGCGGTCCGTTGCTCCGCTTTGGCTGCCTTTTTGCGGGCTTTTTTGCCTCCCTTCGCAGGAGCGTCCATATCGGCCTTTCGCGGTTTCGCGACAAACACTTCGGAAAATGGAATGGTCTTCCCTTCCTTCAACAGCCGCGGAAACTCTTTGCGAAGGTCGTTCCCCTTCTTTCCGTCGACACCGAGTTCCTTCACGAGTTCGGCATTCACCTTGCGCAACTCCGGACTCGTGCCGTAAGAAACTCGTTGGAAGAACTGCGTAAAACTCTTGTAATCGTCCTGCGTCCATTGGTCGAACGGATGCTTGTGGCATTCGGCACACTGAATGCGGATGCCGAGGAACGTATGCGCGAAGCTGAGCGCCTTCTGCGCCGGCTGCTGAACCGTGCGCCGCGCCCAGAAGTGCGTCAGCGAATCCTGGTCGGCAAAGCTCATCTCGCTGCCAGGACGGTACAGGTCGCTCAATTCCTTCACGTAGTCGATGTAAGGCTGATCCGGCTTGCGACTCGTGGCCAGCACGATTCCCGCCACAAGTTCGTCGTAGGGAGTGTTGTTCTCGACTCGCTTATAGATCCAGTCGTACCAATCCTGCGAGGCCTGCGGCCGTTGCGGCGTGACGTTCACCAGCGCGTCGTCGTTATTCCCCGTAATGTCGCACAGACGCGTCGTCCACCAGGCGATGTAGGTCGGACGCTCGAGCAGCTCATCGATCTTCTTCGTTCGTTTGTCGGCCGAAGTGTCCGCCAGAAACGCCTCGACTTCGCTCGCGGTCGGCAATGAACCGGTGATGTCGAGACTGACGCGCCGCAGGAATTCGGCATCGGTGCATAAACCCGACGGCACAACTCCCAGCTTACGAAGCTTGTTGACCACGAGCTTGTCGATTTCCGTCGGCGCGGCGACTTCCGGATACTTCGCGGCTATCTGGCTGTTGACCGGCCGCAACACCGGAACAGGGACAACCGCATTGTCGTAAAAGACGACGACATGCGTATCTCCCTCGTCCCCCGCGGTCACGACGCCGTTCCCGTTAATCGTGGCGATCTGCTCATCGTTCGACTGGAACCGGCAGAGCGAGGTAACATCCTCGCGAGTGCCGTCGGTCCAGACCGCAACGGCACGCAGCGGCACGGTCTTCCCTTTTTCAACCTGCACAATTTCCGAAGGGGTGACTTCCACCCGCTCCAGTTCCCCCTGTCCTTTCTCGACCCCCTTCGCGCCGCCGGCGATCCACTTCAAGAGGACGGTATATTCCCAGCCGCCGACCTCCATTCGCTTCCCCCCTTTGTGGGGCATCGCGAGCGTCGGCTTTTCGAGCATCAGACTTTCGGCGGGGGATTCGACATCGGCTCGGGGCTCTTCCCCCTTGGTCAGATTCTCGTGATCCATTTTGAAGTCGTAGCCGAACAGCGAGAGCCGGAAGCCCCCCTGTCCTTGAAACGACCCGTGGCAGGCGCGGCCGTTACAGCCGAGCTTTCCCATCAGCGGCACGACGTGCCGGCGAAAGACCGGAACTTCCTGGGATTCTTTCGCGATGATTCGTTCGCCAATCGGCGGAAGTGTTTTCTCCGCGGGCGCCGGGTCGGCCCCCAATCCGATGGCGGTGCATCCCAGCACGATCGCCGTCAACATCGATCCTCTGACCATTCCCCGCTCCTCGATACTTCTCATGTGACGAGGTTTGTCTCGCTCTATCGTTTAACCAGAAGTGGTTTCATAACTGGGGAGGGCGAGGCTCCCGCCGAGCCGCTGCGTTCGAAAGTCTCTCGTTGTGGCGGCTCCGCGGACCACCCTAACAGGCGGTGCCCCGTCGCCCTCCCAAATACGGATGTTTGAAACTACCTTATAGGAAAACTACTTCTCGTCGCCGGACGTCAGACCAGCCTTATTCTTGGCGGCTTTCCTGGCCTGCTTGACGGTATCTTTTCGCGGCTTTCCGCCGGTGGCGGAGCCGCTCTCCAACCCTTGTTTTATCCGGTCAATTTCGCTTTGCAACGACTTTTCCCGGTCCGATTCCAATTGCTGCAGCAGGTTTTCTACCTTTCCAAGCCGTTGCGTGAGCTGCGTCTTTTCGCTTTTCAGCTCGTTGATGCGCACTTCCTGCCGCTCGCGCACCAGTTTCCTCAACTCATCTTCGAGCATGGGATCGTCCGACATTGTCATCCGGGCCGCGAGAAGCTTGATCCGCGAGTCGAGTTTCCAGCCGGCCAGGGCGAGTTCGTACTTCGCGGGTGAAGTTCTTTCGATCCGCACCAGACGCTGCCGGGCCTGATTCAATTGCCGCAGCGCCTTGTGAAATTCCTTGGTATTCATCTGCTTCAGGTTGGCCAGCAGATCGGCCAACTCCGGATGATGTTCCCGGGCAAAGGCCAGCGTCTCTGCTTCTGAAAACTCAGCCGCCGCGCCGGGTTTCTCCCCGGAGGCGGCAGCGGGATTCAACATCGACTTTGCAGCCGCGCGGCTCTGCTTCTTGCTGTTCTCATCCGCCCCCTTCGGCTCGGCGGATCGCGCAAACGAACTGACGGAAAACACCGCCAGCATCACCACGCAAAATAAAACCCGGTTCATACGTCAGTTCTCCACCGGCACCGCGCCGGAATCTTCCGGTCCGGAAACTGGTTCCGGAGAAAGAGCGGCGATCATCCAGCCAGGAACCTCAAACTCCTGCTCGGTCGATTCGACCGCATCGGCCGCCGCCGCTCCGGCGACATTGTCCGTGCCGGTCGAACGGTCGAAGGGGTTCTCGGCCACGACCGATTCGTCCCCGAATGATTGATCATCGTTCCATTCATTCCAGATCGCCAGCAAATCAAGCCGCTCCTGCAATGACGCATCCCCTGTGAGTTGATGCGGCATTCCGGAACCGAAGAAAGGATCGACTCCCGCGTTCCAGGCACGCATGAAAACGCCGATCAACAACATTGCACAGAGCGCAGCCATAATCGCAACGAATCGTGATCGGCGTCCCGCGGCAATCGCCTGCCCGGTCGGCATCGAGATCGCCTGCTTGGCACGAACCGGCAACGGCGCTTCCGCAGCCGACACGCACTCGGCCAACTGCACCGCGTTCGCAACCGCGGTGCGCGCCAGTTGATCATCCGCCAGCCGTTGTTCGAATGCGTCGCTCTCGTCGGCCGCCAATTCGCCGGCGACGTAACGAAACGCGAGCCATTTCAAGTCGTCATGATCCGAAGCATGCATGTTCGTCGTCTCAACTCTCAGCCGTGGCTGTATCAAAACCGGGAGGGCGAGGCTCCCGCCGAGCCGCCGCGTCCGAAGGTCTC
>CAZVJA010000118.1:0-15582 GCA_964626885.1 uncultured Planctomycetaceae bacterium
CCGAGATGCGGTTCTCGTGGGACCGGAGATGCGCGGAAGCTCTCCGGTTCGCATCGAACGTGACCCCAAAACTCGACAATCCTTGGGAATTGACGGGTTATACCCCGTGGGGGAAGGGGCGGGGTATGCTGGAGGAATTGTGACGGCGGCGATCGACGGATTGCGAACCGCCAGAGTTGTGGTGGAGAAGTTCGCGCCGTTGATTGTGACCAGCGGGAATTGAATTCCGCACAAGGTCGCTGGAGAAAGCTTGGGCCATGCAAAAACGTTGGATCTGGCCATTCGAACTGGAAGAAAAGATCGGCGAAGGAGGGATGGGTGTCGTCTACCGCGCCCGGTACGTCGTCGATGATCGCCGTTTGGCAGTAAAACTGCTTCCGCCGGATGTGGCCAATGCCACGATTCTCTCTCGATTCGAACGGGAGATGGAAATCCTGAAAACGCTCCGCCATCCGAATATCGTGCGATGCTTCGGCGGGGTCTGCGAAGGAGATCAGCGTTTTTACGCGATGGAACTCGTCGAAGGCGGAACACTTGATCGCGTGCTGGAAGAAAAGGGACGCCTCCCTTGGGAACAAGTGGTCGAGTACGGCGTTCAGATGGCGTCCGCGCTGGCCTATGCCCATGAACGCGGTGTCGTTCACCGGGATGTCAAGCCGGGCAACTTCCTGTTGACGACGGCCGGCAAGCTCAGACTCAGCGATTTCGGTCTGGCAACCGTTGTTGCAGCCACGAAGATTACGGCTGCAGGACGCACAATGGGCACGTTCCCGTACATGGCTCCGGAACAGATCCGCGGGCGTCCTCCGGTTTCCGCGCAAACCGATCTGTACGCGCTAGGGTGTGTGTTATTCGAGATGCTGGCCGGTCGGCCGCCGTTCATTGGCGAGAACGCCGCCGAAGTGATGCATAAGCACTTGCAGGAGCCGCCCCCTCGGGTGACGGAGTTCGATCCTGACTGCCCGGCATCGCTCGATCAGCTCATCAGCGACTTGCTCAAGAAGGAACCGAGCGACCGACCCGAGAGTGCGTTTGTCGTCGCCCGACGTCTAAAAGACGTGTCTCCCGTCATTGAAGTTACCTATCCCCCCCCACCCGAGGCAGAGCGCACAACCATAAATCGGGAACCAAAGGCTGTTCCCTTATCGGACGATTCGGGTCAAAGGAGTGTCGAAACTTCCAAATTTGAACGAGGGTGGTTGGTTCCTGTCTGCATCTCAGTGGTGCTATTGAGCCTGGTCTGGTTTTTATGGTCCCTGGTACCGAAGAATAGCAACAACAAAGCCGAAGAATTGTGGATCAGAGCATACAAAGGAAATAACGCCGCTCTCTCGATAGAGGCGGCACGCGCACTTGGTGAACTGGTTCCCTCGTCCTCAACCGCCCTGTCAACCTTACGCGAGGGACTGGATGACAGACGTCCCGAGATTCGTCTCGAAACCGTTCGTGCATTGGGCAACGCGGGAGCCAGCGCCGAACCCGCAATTCCCGAACTGGTGAAGCTTCAACGCGGGGATGACACTGGGGAACTCGGCTTCGAGGCGGGGAAGTCGCTGGAAGCGATTCGTCGATCGCGCGATTCGCATTCAAGCTGGACGGTCTACATCGGTATCCTGGTAACCATGCTCGTCCTCTCTGGCCTCTTTTTCCTTTCACGCTGGCGATGACATATCATCAGCAACCTTGCACTACAGAATTGATTGCTCACGCACCCATTGCTGCGGTGGCGCTTTGCAATTCGTCCAAAATAATGCGTCCAGATCCCCCTGTGGCCGACACCTCGAGTGTATGATAAATTCGGTAAAGAAGTGGGCCTTTTCTCTCTCGGAACGCCCCGAAGAACATTTCAACGAATAGCGAATTGAACATGCCACCTGACAATAACCGGATCGCCGCTGAATGCTTCAAAAAAGGAACGGAAGCGCTCAATAAGGCGAATTGGGACTACGCCATCGACATGTTCACCAAGGCCGTTCGCCTGGTCCCCGATAATTTGCTGTATCGACAGACGCTGCGTGGAGCGGAGTACCGTAAATACAACAACAACAAGACCGGGGCGAAGATGGCGGGTCTCCGGCTGGCCGGCGTGCGAACTCGCATCGGTCGTGCGCGAATGAAATCCGATTGGGCCGCGATAGAACAGGCCGCGGAAGAGGGATTGCTCATCAACCCTTGGGATGCCCAACTCAACGCGGATCTGGCGGAAGCATGCCAGAATCTTGGTTATGCCGATGTCGCACTGATCCAGTACGTTAAGGCCACGGAAAGCGACGGAAATAACAAAGATTATCAGGAGAAGCTGGCCAACCTGTATGAACTCAAGGGGCGATACACCGACGCCATCGAGTGCTGGCGAAAAATATCCAAGATCGACCCCCTCGACTCACAAGCGCGATCCAAGATGACCCAGCTCGAAGCCATGAACGTCATGGATCGTGGAGGTTATGAGGACGCGAAAAGTACCCAGGACGTCAAGACGGGCTATGACTTCGACCGTCCGGTCAAATCGGTCGTTCCCGACGCCTTCGACGGTCCCGGAAGCTCTCCCGAAGCCGATTTGCAGCGCGCGATCCGCAAAGCTCCCGCTGACAAGAACAACTACCTCAAGCTCGCCGATCTCTACACGCGCGAGCGAAAGCTTCAGGAAGCCCACGACGTGCTGAAAACAGCCCTTGAAGTCAGCGGGGGTGATCCGAACGTCCGCGAGTTGCTGGAAGACAACGAGCTCTCCCAATTGCGACAAAACCTCGCGATCGCGCGCCAAACTAGAGAAACCGACCCGGTTGCGAATAAGAACTATCAGGAATTGAAGGTCGAACTGCTGAAACGCGAGATCGAAGTCTTCTCCAGCCGAGTGGACCGCTACCCCAAAGATAGCCGCTGGAAGTACGAACTGTCGCTGCGGTACATGAAGCTGCGAGACTGGAACAAGGCCATCCCGCTGCTCCAGCAGTCGGTTGCGGATGTTCGGCTGAAGGGAGAGATTCTCGTGGCGCTCGCCAAGTGCTTCGATGCCGTGGGGAACAAGCTCCTCGCCCGGCGGCAGCTTGAGCAGGCGGTGCAGGTGATCAACTCGCACGATAAGACCACCCTCTTCTCGGAAGCCCACTACTGCCTCGCGAGGCTCTGTGAACAGTCCAAGGAGAAGGATCAGGCAATCTCGCACTACAACGAGGTGCTAAGCGTTGATTACTCCTACGCTGACGCCAGAGAACGGCTGGAAAAGCTGCAACGCGACGAATGACAGAATGCAGGAAAGAGAGCCCTCCAGAAGCGATCAGGCAACACCCTCTCAATACATGTTCATTTGTACCCATATGATCCGAGTTGCGTAATTCATCCCGGTTCGTAACTTAGAGAAAGAGCTCTGGTCCGGATTGCGGACACATCCGAACGGAAGGGCGCTTCCAGAGTGGCAACTCCCTCGGCTCCCGCATATACTGCGGGACCGGGTTGAAACGCTTCCGGAACAGATTTCAAATACGAGCTGGCTTCACCGGCCCGTTTCCTACCACCGATTAGCTTTTGAGAGACTATGCCAAATTCAGCAAGTGCCAAAAAGTCGATGCGTAAGGCCGCAACGCGCCGAGAGCGAAATCGCACGCAGCGGTCTTCTCTCCGTTCGGCCCTGAAGAAGTTCCGCGAGACCGCGGCCACCGGAGACAAAGCTGCAGCCGAAAGCGCTTTCCGTCTGGTGGTGAAGCGATTGGATCAGGCAGCCGCCAAGAATCTGATTCATTCCAATAAGGCTTCCCGCACCAAATCCCGGCTTTCCAAGCTGCTGAGCAAGTAAACGTCTGCTCGGACGTTTCTGTTTTGGAATCTCTCTTGAGTCTCGGCGAATTAGATTCAAATTCAGCAAAAAAACAAAACCACGAACTACCAATCGGCAGTTCGTGGTTTTTTGTTCTACCCAACCTGTTCAACGGCTTTACAAGGCTTTAGTTCCCTGTAACGTCGCCATCGACCGGCTGGCCATGATTTCCACCATCGGGCGAGAGCATTCGCATGTAGACAAAGGTGTCGATTGTGTCACTGATCGGAAGGGCGCGACCATCACAAAACGCGACGTTGACGACCCCTCCATGATTCCCGGCGGGCCGCATGTTCGTGGCCGGGGACGCAACCTCAGTCGAGTTGATTCTTGCATTGTCGGTGTTCGTCGCTCCGGTCAGCGCGAATCCCGGCGCGGAAGTGGCGGCCACCGTGGAGGAAATCGGATCCGTCTGCAACTCAACTCCCCCCGTACCGAGGATGAATTCCCCGGTGGCATCGGTCGGGTCGGGCTGATTGTTGGCATCAACCTGCACGCTGATTCCGAAGCCGATCACGCCGGTGTACGTTGAGGCCCATGTGAAGTGCTTGTCGGGACCGACAGGAGCGATACCGGCATCAAGTGGGCCGTTGAACAACCCGGCATTGTAGTTCTCAGCAAGCATCAACGTGTACGATGCCCCGTCGCCCCGTTGAACGAAGTCAGCATTCATGCGGAAACCATCCGGATCACGACGCCAGAAAACCCCGCTCGACCGCGCGATCTTTCGATCACCATCATCGGCCGCGGTATTGATCGTCGTATTGTTATCCCAGCTGATCAGTCGTGCGTTATGCGACAAATTGGTTCCGGCTGGGTGAGAGGCCGAATTGGCAACGTCCGCTAACGTTCCCCAGGTATCCATCCGGACGTATCCGACATTGCCGGCATAACTTAGTCCTCCGGGCAAGCCAAAATTGTTCGTGTCGTCCGGGCAAGTGAAAGAAGGGAGCACGGGGAACGGCACGCCAACATTGTCCGGCAGTCCGTTGTTCCTGATCTGACGATCCAGGGCGGCCGCATCCAGATAATACAAGATTTGCCGAGGCCAGCCCCATCCACTGCCGTCCGACAAACCGGTTGCGTTGACGGGACTATCTTCCAGGAAGGGATACTTATCCTTCTGGTTCGTGGTGAACTGGGAAACCGCCAAGCTGACCTGCTTCATGTTATTCAAGCATTGCAGACGGCGGGCCGCGGCGCGGGCACTTTGCACCGCTGGTGCCAAGAGCCCAATCAACACCGCAATGATCGAAATCACCACGAGCAGCTCAATCAGCGTAAACCCCCGACGGGCTTGCGCTTCACTCTTCCTTCGACATGCTTGCATTGTTTTTCTCCAGACCAGCAGGGTGCTGTTCGACCTAAAACCGATAAGCTTCATCCGCGATACGGCGGGCAGAAGAACAAGTCGCAACATTTTGGCCCTGCTGTTGCGACGACAAAACCATGAGAAAGGTGATTCACTCAAACCGGGATGCGAGACCTGCCCCGAAGACACAACCTTCAATCAGCAAGGATCTTGAGAAACCCAGGCCAATATTTCAAGACGCTATTCGCCATTATTGACCAAAGTTACCCCCCCAACCACAAGAAACTCCGAAAAAACCGGCCCGGCAAGGCTTTCCGGCGACCCCATCGGCAAGGTATGGAAAGTTGCCTCCATTCCTTTCAGGCCTAGGGATTAATCGCAATCGGGCGTCTGCTATCAACAGCCGACGACTAAAAAAATCCCATGATTCTCCTTCCCAAACCAATTCTGCGGACCAGCCCCCAAAGCTCCCCAAACCCAGCGGAAGGCTCCTGAAAGATCTCTCCGCTGTACATCTGGTCCGACAGCCCGTTGTAAAACGAATGTCTGTGCTCCAGAAATGCGACACACTCCCTGCGGTCTGGGGCCAGACATCCCCGTCTGGCGCGAGTGGCTTCATTTTTCAACGATCTGCCAAGCTTGCTGACGCAGAAACTCACCCTCTTCGAACCTTCCGCTTTGTGGCTACGTCGTGCTTATTCCGGAATCGTCCGTTGGAAAAGCACTAGAGATCGGTAATTGAAGTTCTGATTGAAGCTTGAGATGAACGGTGTCGCGCTCGCATTCGGCAGGTCGGCCGGAGTCAGAAGCTCCATTGCCTTGGACCGGTCGACCACGAAGAAACCGCGATACGAAGTTTTGAAAGTCGGCGTGCTTGGAATCCGCCCACCGACACGCACAACCGGCTTGCCGGTCGCGCCATCGAGCACCTCTTTCGCCTCGAAGAACGCCACTTCGATGAAAATGACAAACGTATTGCTGCGCGTCGTGGTGTTGTTCATCAGCTTCGACAGGAGCCGATGCTTCATCGCGTAATCGACGCCACTGTTGTTGTGCTCGGGGTTCGTACCAAGTTCGAACAGGCGGCGACGTTGATCGGGCGCGGGACTGAGCGCGGTCGCGTCGGGAAACAGTGACCGCAGGACAGTGTTCTCCAACGTGCCATTGTGAGTTGCCACATGCACGTCTCCGTATTGCGAGAAGCCGAGACCGCGGAACGGATGTGACCCGGTCGGCGCGACGTTTGGAGGAGAACTCGGCACCCCAGGCAACAGGAGATTCGTGATCGGGTCGATGCCATTCCGCGCGCCGACGAACTGTATCCACCAGTCACGCGCGACTTCGCCCGACCTGTCAGGAAGATACTTCTTCGTGCCCGCAACGCTCGTCAGGTCGAGACCGAACACATCCTTGTCATCCAGCAGACCGGCCAAGTTCTCAGGATAACGTAAGGTGTTCAGGTTCATCTTGCCGGCAGTCCGATATATTCCCAACGGCTCATCACCCAGTGGAGCAGAGACGTCGATCTTGCCGGCGTCGATCATGTACGGCGGATTGTCGAGATGCCGCTCGAGACGAGACGGCACCTCAAGGAACGCCAACGCGCGGTGCCAACGGTTTTCAGTCAGATCGGTAGCCGGGTTCGGCTGTGCCGAATCTGCCCCTTCAGGATGCAGAATCCGATATCCGGCCGTTCCCACACCTGGTTTCCTTCCCGCAGTCGCCGCCGCGGACCAGTCGTCTCCGACGAGCGAAACCGCGATTGGCGCCTGCGATGTCTCGCCGTACTTCGATCCCAGCCGCCGCGTCAACAAACCTTCGAGCAACGAGGGGAGAGATGTCACGGCCGCAGTTGTATTGATCGTGGGCTTGTCAACTTCCTGCTGACCGTCGTTGGTTTGTGTGTTATCGCCGAACGATCCCCACAGCGGAACATTGAACAGCTCACCAACCGACGCAAAGTCGCGATCGAAATGAGGCTGCCAAAGGGTGTAATCCTTGACCCCGTCCGCCGGCAGTGTGATATCTGTCGCGGCGTCGTTCACTTCGCCAAAGGAGTTCCCTTTGAAGGTTGGAGTCAGGTACGTTGTCTGCCCGCCGTCGACCGGTTCATCAACACCAACAACACCGCCGTAGAGCGGTTGAAGACGCTCTTTACTGCGAACTGCCGAAAGCTTCGGCTCAATTTGCGCCTGGGCATCCGTGTCAGTCAATTCGAAGATTTCGAGCGGAACGGTCATTTCATCGACCACGATCCACGGATTGTCTTTCGTCTCCGCGAGATGGGCGGCGCCCATATCGCCCGCATTGTATACGCTCGGTTCGGCCCGGCTGAGGTTGGCTCGGCGGCGCAACTGAATTTCGATGTTCACCGTCCCCTCGGAGAGCGTGTCGAATTGGTTCGGATACGGGTCGGTGAGATTCTTCAGATCGAGCAGCTCAATGCCCGCTGGACTCAACGGATTGGTATTGTTGACCACCGGGCCATCCCCCTTCGCTGTTGGATCGGCGGACTGGGTCACCCGGTAGCGGCTGTTCGTCGGCGCCACCATCAGATCGAGATTGAACAATCCTCGGGGGGATATTCGCTGCAAATTCAATGGGTTGGCGTCTGGTGCAACCATGAAATAACTCGGGCGCGGGTTCCCCATTCCATCGACATTCTCGGCATCTCCCACGGCACCGATCGTGAACCGCGAATTGGTTCCGGCAGCGATATTGCCAATACCCGATCGCAACGTCAGGCGGCGCTCACCAACAAAGGGTTGGGACGCGGCGTCCGCCGGCTTGATCAGGATCTGCCAGTTGTCGTTGATGAAGTCCACCGGAAATGGGCTGACGTTCTCAAGTTCCAAATGGACGAAGCTGCGGTGCTTTGTATCATCATATTCCGTTGCCGGATGATTGAAGGGCATCATCGACGAATCGACGACTCGCTTGCCGAGCAGGATCATCGCTTCATTGAGCGCCAGCATCTGCCGCTCGACTCCGTATACGACGCCGCGATCGAGATCAGCCGCCATCGGATCGGGGTCGTCATAACGGTAGTCATCAATGTCCCATCCGTCGCCAAGGTTTCGATCGTACACAAACTGGGTGATGACGTTGTCCGGGTCTAACGCATCGACGACATTCACCGCGAACTGCGCCATTTCCTGAAGTTGCTCGTTGGTGTGAAGGGCCCGACCCGAGTTGTCGCCGGTGTAGTTGACTGCATCGCTCCCCCCTCCCAATGTGTAGAGCAACACGTAGATATCGCGGGCCATTCGCTGGCGGTCGTAGCGCGCCAGCCACTCCTGTTGTGCCAAGTTCCCCGCAGTCAACTGCTCGGCAGTGGCAATCGCCGGCTGGTAGGCCACCGGAGCGTTACCAAGCCCCGTCGGGTGCGGCGTCAGCGGGCGAAAACGGAGCCGACCCGTCGATGGATTGCGATCGAGCACACCGTTGACGCTCAGCAGCCGCTGGATCGGCTTCGATCCCGAACCATCGATGTTCGGGCTCCGCAGAAGCTCGAACAACTCCTGGCGGAACGGCTGGAGCGCGGAGGGTGCGTTAGGGAAGACCGTCTGCTGGGCTCCTGCCCCCGGGAAACTCGGAGGAAACACAAACGGACCATTTCCCACACCGCTGACATCGGTGAATTCCCATTTGCGAAAGATGTCGTCCGCGCCGGTGTAGCTCCCGAAGAATGTCTTCCCGAATGCCTTCAAGTCGAAGCTCGTCGACGTGAACCGCTTGCGGATCTCTTGTGCTCGGGAATTGTCGACGAAATTGTACGACGCCACCTTCGCGAGCGAGCCCGGCGTGTTCAGTTTGTTTTTGAAGACCGTATCGGGGAGCAGCCCCTGGTTTTCTCCCGCGCCGTAAATGCTGTCTTCCTTCTGCAGTGCCGCCAAAGCCGGTTCGAGGTGTGTCTCGGCCGGGTCGTCCACCAACTGGTGGGCAACCGCCGCGGGCATCATGGCGTTGAATATCGGCATCCCCGCGGAGAACAGGCCGACGTTCGGATGCGCTTTGTAGTTCCTGTGAACGGCCCAGGCATGGTTGCCGATCGTCGGTTCATCCACAAAGGTGGCCAAGTCGCGTTTCTTGCCGAACGAAGTGCCGTCCACGGTCAACGAGATCGAAGTGCGGCCGCTTCCCAGAAAATCAAACGGATACAAAAAGGCCGGATAGCTGCCGGATGTGCCTTGATACAACCAGGAGCCCCCCTCGTCGAAATCCCGCCCCAGAGTCCCTGGGGGGATCGATGTCCCGTTATGGTTGTCGTCGGTTCCCGAGAAGCCCGCGAAGGGGGCATTGGCCGGATTGCGGCTGATAATCATCGGCACCAGCCGCCCTTCGTTCCCTTCCCAGCGTCCACGAACAAACTGCGTGATATCGCTCGCGGAGAGGGCAACACCGGCTCCCGGATCGATAATCGTCGCCCCCCCCTGAAGAATCCGCAGCCACTCCATGTTCGCGAGTTCAAAATCATTCGCCTCATGGTTGCCGGTGGGATTGTTTGCCGGTGCGCCGCGACTGGCGGAATCACGGAATTCTAGGCGGTGCTGCTCGAGAGCGGCGTTCAGATCCGGCCCTGTGTAATCGACGGGCGCGGGACGGCCGTTGCGGGTCCATTCGGGATTGACCGCGTGCGGGCCCGAACCCTGGTTCGACTTGGAAATGAACTCCCCTACTCCGCCAAACTGGCCGGCCGACACGTCGAACGTCAGATCCCCCTCCGCGTTGCCATGGGCGTTGACGTTGAACTTGTCGTCGAGGTCTTCGATCTTGACCGTGCCCATCGCCACGAATTTGCTGCCGGACCCCGGGATCTCCATGATCGGAAAACCGAAGTCCATCCAGAAGGCGTCGTTGACACCGTCGCCGTCCGGGTCGGCTCCATAATTGATGTTCGCGGCATTCGTCACTGCTGTCGCATTATCGGTCCCGGTCCAGACTCCCTCGGCTCCGACCGGCGGGCCGTCGTCGGAACCAGGAAAGCCAAGTTCGCCGGCATCGTCGATTCCGTTCACGCCGTCGTCATCGACACTAGCCACACCAGGCTGCAGGTCGGCGCCCGGATCTCCCGGGAATGGAAAGTTGCTCATCCCCGCTTCAGGGTAGGTTGCGCTGACGAATCTACGGGTGGTCGGAACCGGATCGGTACCGGGGCTCCAGTCGCTCGGCAAGGCCAAGTGCTCGATATGCGGATGCAGAACCAGCGCTTTTGTTGTCGGGTCGCTGTACCACAAATTCGGTGCGACAACACCTCGTAACGTTTGTGGTCGGTGGAAGGAGGGAACCACCACGCGCACCGGATCGTTCACGCCATTGGGAACGAGCGCGTCATGCGACAGGAACGGGCTGTTGATGTCCCAGGAGGTGTAGCCTGCATCCGGCTCCGGGTAGGCGTCATTAGCCGTACCGTCATTGTTGAGGTCGTTGATATTGATCGGATTGCCGTTCGCTCCCAGTGGCTGCGCCGCTCCTGAAATGTTGATTTTCAACAACTCACTGGCCGGCGCACCGTCATTGACGCCGTCAAAATTTCGGTCGACGACAGCCAAGCCACCAACGAAGGCGAGGTTGGTCCCCTCACCCGAGTACGGCGCGAAATCGCGGCCGAAGAGGTTGGGAACCATCGACAGCCGCCCTCCCCACAGCGCGCTCTGCCGCTCGTTGACATCCGGTCCAATCAGAATTTGCCGGATCGTGAAATTGAAGAAGGAATTCGGATCGAGCCCCGGGTCGGTCACCTTGGCCGACTCGGCGAAATACTCGGCGCTCACTTCTTCCGAAGCGGAGATCGAGTAGATCAAAACACCCATTAAGGTGAGCGCCCCCAAGAGCGCAAGGACGATGACAATCACCGTGCCGCGCCGAGAGTTCTTTCTCCCCTCTCCTCTTTGCGGGAGTGAGGCCGGGAATGAGAGGGCTCCGCCGGCGATTCGATCAAGTCTCTGGCGTCGGAATTTCATGGCATGTTCTCCTGTGGATGACGGCCGTGGCCCGACCGGCACAGGATGGAGTTTCGGGTAATCAGGCTACAGGTTGTCAGGCTTCGGGTTTTAGGTCTCAAGACCAATGTGTTTCGGTATTGCCCGCCGACCGTTCGCAGTCAGAACGGAATCGCGCCGCTCGTTGCCACGAGCAAGCACGAATCCGAAATCAAAACTTATTCACAGCCACCGAAAGGGGGCTAATCGACCAAGGACTCGACAAGAGTCACCTGCCGCATCTGCCCGCTGGCAGTATCAAGAAATCGGATCGTGATCTGAATGGCTTTGAGGGGCCGCAACGGTTCACATCGCCATGTAACACCGTTGTCGACCACGGTGCTGCCGACGATCGTCGGCCATGGAAGAGGTTCGGCTGCACCGCTCGTGCCGGCGGCAACGCACCTATAGACGAAACCGGTCCAGTTGGCATTGATTGGCACAACAAAGTCATTTAGTGCGTAAGGCGCGCCAGGAGCCCAAACGGTCGTCCCCCCGGGAGCCCAGAATGGCGGAGAGTCTTCCTGACCCGGAACAGGAATCGGACCACCATCGAAATCCATCAGGTAATGCCACGTGTCGAACACACGGTTCACGTTGTCATCCGATCCGGGCCAGCCCAGTTCGCCCGCGTCGTCAACACCATTGATCCCATCATCGTCGATTCCACCGACCCCCGGTTGACCATCAGGACCACGGCCGTCATCCGATCCCGGCCAACCCCGCTCCGCGACCGTATCGGTCGTACCGTCTCCATTATCATCAAACCCCGCGACTCCAGGCAGACCATCGGCACCCGCTTCAGGGATTCTTGGGCCGTACCCCGGACAACGATTCCATGAGTATCGATAATCGCCGCCCGCAGCCGTGTGGCCGACATCGGCAAACGCCCCGCCGTCAGCCGGGACGTCAATCTTACCGTTGCGGTTCATATCCGAGCCGCCGGTTTCATCGTAAGCCTGGTCAAAGACTTTCACGTCGAACGAATGGACGTGCGACAGGAGGATGTCTTCCCCTCGGCGGGGACCGGTGAACTGCACGTCGTCGGAGGTGCCAAAGTTTCCGTCCACTCCCGGCTGATAGCTGACGATTCCGTTGAACAGCCCGAGGTTTGTGGGCGTGGCGGCGTCAAACGGCGAATTGTTGAAGGCAGCGTCCCCATCGAGATCCGGAATACGTCCCGGATAGCCGAATTCAGGATGCGAGGTTTCCTGCTGAGTAAACCGTCCGATGAAAAGCTGGGACAGCGGCGTGCCGGCGGGTTGATTGACGTATTCGCGCGGATTGCCGCTCAGATGGTCGTGGCCAAAACGGAAGCGAGGGTGGCCGAACGAGGTTGGACTGCTGGCCATGTCATTATTCAAATCACCCGACGAATTGTGGAACTGCGGTCCAGTTCCAGTGAGGTAGAACGCCGAGTAGTCGAAGTCGTGCCAGAAGCTTGACGGAAACGGCCCGGGAGGCGCGGCCGGGTAATCGGTCGCGGGGAAGGCCGCCGGTTGGGCCGCGGCGGCGTCATCATACGGATCACGAATCAGGTGCACGCGTCGGTAGAGATTTCCGTTCCTTACGAAGTAGCAGATCTCCGCGAACCGGGAAGCACCAGTGGAATCCTGACGGACGACAGGCGCGCCCGCCGCGAAATCGACCTGGCCGTCATCCGCCTCGGGCTGATCGAGCGTGTTGTCATTCGGGGGACCGAGACCGAGCGGAGGCTGATCGAACTTCGTCGCGCGTCCTGTCAACGGTGCATCGTCAGTCTCCAAACGGACTGTGAACGAAAGCCCGTCGTCGGCATCGTCGAGCGGATCATTCTCGGAAATCGAAAAGTAGCCCGCTCGGTCGCTGAGGTTCGTGAAGGCCACCGGTTCAAGCTTGGGATGCACCGGCAGCACGAAGCGAAACGTCCGCGCTTTGACGTCGTTATTGATGACGGTCGTCAGTGTCCGCGAACGCTGATCGTTTTCGACGATCCCCTTCTGTGTTCCGACGGAACTGGCGGCGACCTGATAGACCTGCGCGAACATCAGCATCACGATGACGATGAGCGCCGTCGACACGAGCATTTCGACGAGCGTAAAGCCGGCTCGCGCCCTCAGTCTCCCCCTTCCCCTCCGCGCGGGAATGATTCGGGAGGAGCGGGCAACTCGTCGTTGCGTGTTGTTCTGCGGTTGTGTCATCACTTGCTCCCAATCGGGTAGACGTCGACAGTCCCGCGCGGAACGACCACGTTGGCGACCGCGTCGATGGGATTCCGGTCGAGCGTGACCCGTGTCGTATTCGCGTTCCAGGCGATGGAATCCTGAATGCGGTACCAGCGAGCGTTATCGACGTCGAGCAGGTAGCCCCCCTTCTTTGCGGCCGGCTGCGTCCCGTCGGGATTGTGGGCGAGATCGAGCTGGTTCGGTTGCGGGCCGGCCGAAGAAGCGAACACCCGTTCGTCGGTCGGAACGAGCGCCCGGCGGAAGAAGACCGTCACGTCGACGGACGGAACTCCTTCCAGAGAACGCCGCACCGTCAGGATCCAGGTGTAGCGGCGCTCCTGTGTCTCGACCCGGACTTGTGCCGGCGTGAAGGTTGTGGGAAGTGGCTGGGTCCAACTCATCGTCTGCCCGGCGATACCGGTGATCCAACGTGTGTGACTGATCTTCCCGGTGGCGTCGGTCAAAATAACTCTCGAACCGGGCGGAATGATCGCCGGGGGGGCCGCCGGGTTGTAATAGGAGACTCCGGTCAGATCGACATTGAGCAGGTCGACGGAGGCAGTGGTCGGATTCGACGCCACTCCGACAAACTGTTGCGACCAACTGTCGGGGAGCGAGGCAAGCCCCTCCGCCAACGGAATGGTGGTGGTGGCGGCGTTGAATCGCTCCAACGGAGTCGCCGGAGACGGTGCGGCACCGTCGTTCCCCAAGGCGTTCTGGAAGGCTGCCCCAACCACGTTCCAGCCGAGAGGATCAATGACATAACGGCTATGGTCTTCACAGATCCACGTGCAAGTATTGTCGCCAGTCGTATTGCCGACGGTCGTATCCCAGGGTGCAGGTTCGGCCGCGCCCGATGTTCCCGCCACGGTACACCGAAAACGGCGGTTGTTTCGCGGACTTAAATCCGCCAGCACCACGTCGCCGACGGCATACGCCCTTCCTGCTTGCCAGAACGGGTACACATTCAGCCGGTTCAGCGGATCGACGTCGATCAGCGAATCAGCGTTGTAACGGAGAATGGTGGCATGCGTCAGGTTCGTCGCCTGCAAAGTCCGCAAGAACGCAGCCGGAAAGAGCGAGATCACCGACAGTACGCCGATCCC
This sequence comes from uncultured Planctomycetaceae bacterium, assembly GCA_964626885.1. Classification (GTDB taxonomy): domain Bacteria; phylum Planctomycetota; class Planctomycetia; order Planctomycetales; family Planctomycetaceae; genus CAZVJA01. Next base: position 14,418 of record CAZVJA010000118.1, read on the forward strand.
CATCACCAGGATCGACATCAGCACTTCGGTGAGCGTCGCGCCGCCGGGAGCGCTTCCCGTGGGGACGCACAGACAAGAATGTCTGTGCCCCCGAGAGCCTGCGGGACAGGCACGGCTAAGCCAGCGTTTCGCCGGGCGGATGCGCTTCATTGGGCCACCTCACCCGTTTCGGCGTAGAGGAAGGGATCCGTGGGATGCACGGGGTAGGAGGCGACATTGCCGGTCTGCGTCGTGAGCGAGACGACCAGATTTGGTCGCTTCGCAAAACACTCCCACGTGAGGCCTTGGTCCACCACAGTGGCGCCAACTTCCGTGGGCCAAGCAGGTGCAGCGGGCCCGGACGTGCCGGTATCCGTCTTCACCCGATAAGCGAGAAATTCCCCAGGATTCGGAACCACCCAGTCGCCGACGGAAAAATCGTACGAGGCAGCCCACTGTGGATAAAGAGTGTATGTCGTCGCGGGGCACGTGTTCTTGATATTCAGATTCGTATCCGCCGTGTCGGAGAGTACGAAATGCACCCGCCCCGCTGCCCCTACTGTCCCCTGCACATTGCCGCGCGGCGTAAAGAGGACATCCATCTGATTGGAATAGGGACCGGTCCCCCAGGCAAGCGGGAGCCGGCTGTTGTCGAGATCGATGACAACCCGGTTGGGAAGAAGGCGCGGCTCCTGGTTGGGAAGCACCGCCGGGGCGAGCTCGAGTTCGTAGCTCTCCGTGGGGTTTGTTAACCCGGTGTAATTTTTTGTAAGTTCCCAATTCGCTCCGTTCAATGACATGGTGTACCATTCGCCGCCCGTCTTTGGGATCTTGATACGGGCTCCATTGACGAGCAGACCGCGCGTGCTCAAGTTGGCCCATTCGAGCGGAATCGCTCCGAAAATATTGCTGAGGTTCGTCACAGAGATCGTCCCGCTGAACTTGGACGGTGGGCCGATGTAGAGCATGCTGTTGACGGTCGTGTTGTCGTCGGGGCTGAGCAGAAAGCGGACGCCGCGCGGCTCCTTGGCGTAGATCGCCTGGTTGCGGGCCCCTTCCAGGTACGACTGCACGTCGCGCGAGCCGGAGCGGATGCGGTCGGCCTCCATCGTGACGTTCACCATGCTGAAGGTCAGCGCGGACAGCACGATGAGGATGCCGATCGCCACCAGCAACTCGATCAGCG
>CAZVJA010000119.1:0-15295 GCA_964626885.1 uncultured Planctomycetaceae bacterium
CGAAGCCAGTTATCGTTGCGATTCCTGCGGCGAGGAGATTGTGGTGCCGATCGATCTCTCCGCCGGCGAGGAGCAGGAGTACGTCGAAGACTGCCCCGTCTGTTGTTGCCCGAATGTGATTCACGTCGAGATTGCCGAATCTGGCGATGTAAGGATCTGGAGTGAGGCGGAGTAGTCCGAAGCGAGAGTGCCTCGTTACGAATTCAATATCATTCGATCAATAGCCTCGAGGAGAATCATCATGGCAGGTCAGGGACGGCAAGGAGGAGTCCGCAAGCCCGCAACGAAGCTGCCCCATCTGCGGAAGAAGCTCTCGAAGACCATCGTTCGGGACAAGATTCCGCGGAAGAAGTAGGGGGTAAGGGGGAGGATCGTCTACAGGTGGTTTCAAAACCGGGAGGGCGAGGGGGCACCGCCCGGAGGGTGGTCCGCCGAGCCGCTGCGACCGAAAGTCTCTCGTTATGGCGGCTCCACAGGAGTGTCGCCCTCCCAAATACATGGTTTTGAAGCCACCTCTAACAAAACGAGTTCAAATCATTCCTTCGGCGCCGGCTTCTTCACCTCCGGCCGCCTGGAGCAGGGGGGCTCGAACGGCAGCCGGGCTCCTCGCCACTCTCCCTTCGCTTCATGCTTGAGTTCCGCATATTTGCGGGCCAACTCGATCACTGCGTCGTCACTTTCATCGACGTCGAGTTCCAGCCAGACTCCCTCGACTCCCTGCTTCGCGACCCGAATCCCCGCAGCCAGTCGCCCGCGATGATCGCCCCCGGCACAATCCCCCGCGATCAGCGCCGCCATTAGCCGGTCAGCAACACTCCCTTTCGTTTCCTCATACGCTTTGGCCATGTCGACGATCACCTCGCGCCCGGCCAGCGTGTTTCCCTGGCAGGCATAGAATCGCCCTGACATCGCCCCCCAATACCGGCTGGTCGTTTTCGCTCCGCTCGGGTTGCGGTTCGCGGCGTTTCCCTTGATGTCGATGATCGCGAGCTGACGCTGATCGGCATTCGGGTCACTGCTCAGCAGTTCCCCGAGGACCATCTCTGGCGAGTGTCCTTTCGCCAACAGGTCGAGCGCCTGCTCCCGCCATTCGGGCCGGTGATAATGCTGCGTGCAGAACGCGCCGACCCCCTCCCGTACGGAGGGGACTACTTTCCCCACGGCGGGATACTTGCTCGCGACAGCCGCCCCGCAGATGCCGGTCTCGGGATCGACAGCGACAATGGAGAATGTCGCGGAGATGGGGCCGACGTCTCTAGCGGAGACGGTCGGTGTGGATCCGGAGTCATCTCCCGCGCCGACTGTTGTGCTCATAAAGAGGAGGAACAGAACGAAGCTGTGAAATAATCGTGTCGCCGGATGGAGCGGCATCTTGAACCTCGTGCATCAGAGGGGCAATTGTGTGGAAACGACGGATTCTAAGCAGTTGCGTCGGCCCGCCGGATAAGGAACAATGAAATGACCCGCGAAATGGGGAGATCAGCGGACGACTCAACCACCATGGTATCCATCAAAGCGAACACAATCATGCTGAAAACCGGAATACGAAGGTCGATGCTGCTCGGTACGGGAGTTTTCATACTGCTGAGCGCGGCTTCGGTGCTGAGCGCCGCCGATTACACCGCTATTCTCTCCCGCACAACCATCGATCCCGAGTTGCCGCAGATCGAGGTGCAGGAATACCTCATGGCCCGCGTTCCGCCCATGCCGGAATCGCAGACCGCGGCCGACTGGCAGAAATACGCCGACCGCGTTCGCCAGGAGACGCTCGACAACGTCGTTTTCAAAGGGGCGGCGGCGGAGTGGCGAAAGATTCCCACCAAGGTCGAATGGCTGGAGACGATCAACGGCGGGCCGGGCTACAAGATCCGCAAGCTCCGCTACGAGGCGGTCCCCGGCCTCTGGATTCCGGCGCTTCTGTATGTTCCCGACAAGCTCGAAGCCCGCGTGCCGGTCGTGATGAACGTCAACGGGCACGATCCGAAAGGAAAATCGGTCCCGTACAAGCAACTCCGCTGCATCAACCAGGCGAAGCGGGGCATGTATGCGCTCAACGTCGAGTGGCTGAACATGGGGCAACTCAAGGGGGCGAACTATGATCATTACAAGATGAATCAGCTCGACCTCTGCGGCACCTGCGGGCTGGCGCCGTTTTATTTGTCGATGTCGCGCGGACTCGACGTTCTGCTCGGCCTGGAAAATGCCGACCCAACCCGCGTCGCGGTGGCGGGGCTCTCCGGCGGCGGGTGGCAGACGATCTTCATCAGCTCGCTCGACACACGCGTCACGCTCTGCAATCCGGTCGCGGGATATTCCAGCCTGCGAACCCGCATCAAGCATCTTTCCAGCCTGGGAGACTCGGAGCAGAACCCGGTCGATCTCTCGGTTTACACCGACTATGCGCAGATGACCGCGATGCTCGCGCCGCGGCCGGCATTGCTCACCTACAACGCCGCCGACAACTGCTGTTTCAAAGCAAACCATGCTCTCCCGTTGTTGGTCGAGGCGGCACGGCCGGTGTATGCCCTGTACGGTAAGGAGCAGAACCTCCGCTCGCACGTGAATCACGATCCCGGCGACCACAACTTCGGGCTCGATAACCGCCAGCAGTTGTACCGCATGTTCAAGGATTTCTTCTACACAGACAAGCCGGACTTTGATGTGACCGAGATCAATTCTGGCGACGAGATCAAGACGGCGGAGGAGTTGTATGTGACGGTCCCGGAGAAAAACGCCGACTTCAATTCGCTGGCGCGCGGCCTGATGACTTCGCTCCCGCGTGATTCGAAACTTCCAACAGATAAGCAAGCTGCGGCCGATTGGCAAGTCAAACGACGCGGCAGGTTGGCGGAAGTTGTCCGCGCGAAAGAACAGGATTTGCAGGCGGCCATCGCGGGTGAGCAGGAGTTTCCCGGCGGGCGGGCGACCGACTGGTGGCTGCGTGTCGGCGGCGTCTGGACCGTTCCCGCCACCGAACTGACCCCGGCGAATCCCAAAGGCACGGTTGTGATGCTGGCGGATGCGGGACGCAAGTCACTGGGTGATGCGGTGAAGCCGCTGGTCGAATCGGGGATGAGGGTGATTGCCATCGATCCGTTCTATCTCGGCGAATCGAAGATCGCACAGCGGGATTATCTCTTCGCGATCGCTGTCTCATCCGTGGGGGAACGCCCGCTCGGCGTGCAGGCGGTGCAACTCGCCGCCATCAGCCGATGGGCGCGGCATCAGTTCGGCGGCCAGCCGGTCGAACTGCGGGCTGTCGGTCCGCGGACCAGCTTGATGGCGCTCGTTGCGGCAGGGCTCGAGACGGAAGCCATCGGCAAGCTCGAACTGAAAGGCTCACTCGGCAGTCTCAAAGAAGTGATCGAGCAAAACCTTACGATGGAGCACGTTCCCGACTACTTCTGTTTCGGCCTGCTGGAGCAGTTCGACATTCCGCAGCTTGCGGCGCTCTCGGCTCCACGACCGGTTCGCTTTGTCGAGCCGAGCGACCGGGCGAAGCAGGAACTGTCGGGGCTCAAAGGCCTCTACGGCCTGTTCGGCGTTGAGTGTGATCCGCTGAAATAGGGCAATATGCTTCTTTGATAATCGTCAAGCGGGCGGGTGACCGGGGCTGGACTGAGCGAAGGGAAGGACACCCCGGGGGTTCGGGCTGCGCCCTCCAACCTCATCCACCCGAAAGTCAAGCACTGATAGATCACTGGTTAGGCGGCCGCGTCGTTTGTGAATGCAGTGTCGTCGCCATACCAGCGATCGAGCACCGTCTGCCAGTCGTCGCGAGTGCGGGCGGCGATGAAGGCCTGGCGGACTTCATCAGCCTGGGGGTGAAGTCGCGCGTAATAGATGCCGAACTTCCGCATGATGCCGCTTGCATGTTCCAGCCCGTAATCTTCCGCCACTAGCCGGAAGTGTTCGGCGAGGATCGCTCGTTGCTCGAACAGTGTTGGCTGGGTGATCGGCTCACCGTTCGCTAACTGCCGCGCCTGCCGGAAGATCCAGGGATTGCCGATTGCACCCCGCGCCGCGGTGACGCCGTCGACGCCGGTCTGCGAGATCATGTCGAGACAATCTTGGGCCGTGAACAGGTCGCCGCTGCCAAGGACCGTGCGGCTTCCCGCATGCTGCTTGATTTCCCGCAGACTCCGCCAGTTGCTCGGACCTTCGTAGCGCTGGGCCACCGTCCTTCCATGCACGGTAATCGCCGCGATACCCAGAGCAAAAGCCCCATCGAAAATCGTGAAAAAGTTGTCACGGCTTTGTGAGGTGTCGTCGAGCGCGCGGCGCATCTTGACGGTGACCGGAATATCATGCGGAACCGCCTCGCGCACCCGGGCGACGATGTTGAGCGCAACTTCCGGCTGGCCGAGATGAAAACCGCCGCGGCACCGTCCACCGACTCGCTTGGCCGGGCAACCGAAGTTGATATCGATGACATCGAAGCCGGCCTGCACGAGTTTCACCGCGGCTTGCGAGAACAACTCCGGGTCGGCTCCCATCAGTTGCCCGCCGACCGGGTGTTCGTTGTCGCCGATCGCGAGGAACCGGCGCGTCCGCCTGCGGTTGCGGAGTTTGACGACGAAATCCTCGAGCATCACCTCGCAGAGAGTGTAGGGGGCACCCAGCCGCCGCGCGATCACGCGCATCGGACGATCGCTGTACCCGCTGAGGGCCGCCTGCACGACGGGAAAATCGAGTTCGATCGACCCAAGCCGCAGCTGGGGAAGGGAAGTTGCCACGTGATCCGTCACGTTATTTTCCCACGGAGAGTTTGCGATGCGCGTCGAGAATCAGCGATTCGGTCTCGTCCCAGCCGATGCAGCCGTCGGTGATCGACACGCCGTATTTCAATTGCGTCAGGTCGCCGGTCAACTTCTGATTGTCGGGAAAGAGATTACTTTCCAGCATCAGCCCGACGATCGAAGTGTTGCCGGCGATGCGTTGCGCAATCACGTCGTTCCAGGCGATCGACTGCTTGCTGTAATCCTTGTTGGAATTCGCATGACTGCAATCGACGACGAGCCGCTGGGGGAGACCGGCTTTTTGCAACATGTCGTCCGCAATCTTCAGGCCTGCAGCGTCATAGTTTGGTCCCGAGCGTCCACCGCGCAGAATCAGATGTCCCCACGGGTTTCCATTGGTGTTGATGATACAGGTCGAACCATCGGAATCGATCCCGAGAAAGCTGTGCGGCGCGCGGGCCGCCTGCATGGCGTCGATGGCAACCTGCAGGCTGCCGTCGGTCCCGTTTTTGTAGCCCACGGGCATCGACAACCCACTCGCCATCTGGCGGTGCGTGGGGGATTCGGTTGTGCGGGCTCCAATCGACGCGAGCGTGATCAGGTCGGCGATGTATTGCGGCGTGATCGGTTCGAGCATTTCAGTCGCGGCTGGGAGCCCCAGCTCCGCGATTTCCAACAGCAGCTTACGGGCGCGGCGCAACCCCTCGGCGATATCGAACGTGTCGTTCAGGTGCGGATCGTTGATCAGTCCCTTCCAGCCGACGGTGGTCCGCGGCTTTTCAAAATAAACCCGCATGATCAGGAACAGCCGATCCTTCACTTTCTCCGCCAGCTTGCGAAGCCGGCCGGCATATTCGAGCGCGGCTTTTTCGTCGTGAATGGAGCAGGGGCCGACGACGACGAACAACCGCGGATCGTCTCCTCCCAGAATTTTTTTGACCGTTTCACGCGATTCGACGACGGTTCGATTGGCCTCTTCGGAGGCTTTCTGCTCGGCCTTGAGAGCTCGCGGGGCCACCAGGGGAACAAAACTGCGGATATTCAGGTCTTGAGTCGGTTGCATGCGAAGCTTTCAGCGGTCGGCAATCAGCCTTCAGAAACGAGAAACCCACCGGCGGCACCCGGTGGGAAAAGCAGGGCACAGTAGGCAAGTATAGTACAAATGCGGGGTTTTGCCACGTGGAGTGTTCGGACCGGAAGGGAAGTGAACCGGTGGGGCCGGTGAATTCCGGGTTCCTATCGATACCACCGGCTGAGCGTCACGCCGAAGAACCGCAGCAGCCGTTTCCCTTCGCCATCGTCGTCGATTTTGTGCTGCACGAAGTTCGCGAACTCGGTTGGTGAGATTTTCTGGTCACTGTTGTCGTCGAAATCGTTCAGCCGCGACCATTGGTGATCGCTCAGGTTGTCCCCAGTCTGGGTGAGGAACTGGTCATTGTTGCTGTTGAGATACGCAAAGATCTCAGCGGCACGGGCTTGGATTTCCTGCTGAGTGGCATTTTCTCCCAGAAGATGGGCTTTGTCGTGAGTCCAGTCGTCGCCGGCGCCGCCGTCGAGCGTTGTGTCCTCGCTGCTGTCTCCGATGATCACATCGTCACCGGTCTCACCGAGGATGTTGTCGATTCCTTTGCCCCCCTTTAGGATGTCGTTGTTGGCGCCGCCGTGAACTTCATCGTCTCCATCTCCTCCGCCGATCTTATCGTTTCCTGCGCCTCCGCTGATGTCGTCATCTCCGTCACCGCCGCTGATCTCGTCGTCGCCTGCGTCGCCGGAGATCGTGTCGTTCCCTTTTGATCCCCGAATGCGGTCGTTTCCGTTTCCACCATCGATGATGTCGTTACCGTCTCCCCCGCGAAGGTAGTCCTCGTCTTCTCCGCCGTTGATGTTGTCGTTACCGTCCCGGCCGTCGATCTTGTCGTTGCCGGCATTGCCGTTCAGCGTGTCGTTCCCAGAGCCCCCTTTGATTCGGTCGTTTCCTTCGCCGCCGTTCACGGTGGCATTGATGGTGATGGCACGTGAGATTGTTACGCGATCGTCTCCACCGAGAGCGTTGACGGTAATTTGTGTTACGTTAGCGAGGGCAAAGGACGTTTTCACATCATTTTCGTGCACGTCCAACTGGTTGCCTTCGACGCGCAGCCGGATCTGGTCCCCCTGTGCGGTGCCGGTAACGGTGAGCACCCCCGCGACAAGTGTCGCTGAAAGCAGGGTGCGATCCTCGAGATTCTCTACTTCGGCGGCGTGAGTGTTTCGAACATGACTTCCACCGCGACGCTGGCGCTTCACTCGGTCACCCCGCTGAGAATCCTGGTGCAACTTCGTAGGTCGAGCCGGCGCGGCGACCCTCGCAATGATGGGTGCCTCGTGCATAACAATGCACAAAGTGCGCAAGAATTAGCGGCTCTCCATTCGATCATAATCGTGGAGGAAGAGGGGGGACAAGAGGGGCGTTGCCAGCTTTTTGGCGGGATGGCAGTAGCCGTATCTCTAGGCCAAACCAAAGGTTTCCTGATTTCCAGCCAAGCCGGTTTTCAGGATTTGACCGCGGAGGGGACTTGCGGATTGCCCCGGCAAGCCCATAATGAGGTGGGTTTGCGCCCGTAGTGAAATGGTATCACGCCAGCTTCCCAAGCTTGAAGTGTGGGTTCGATTCCCATCGGGCGCTCTGCAAATCAGCTGAGAATTATGCATCAAAGCAGCTCGTGGGTCGGAAGGCTCCGCGGGCTTTTTTCATTGAAACCATGTATTTTGCGCGGCGGATTGCCTGAGACGGAGTCGTACTGCACCGTCACAACCAACGAGATTGGCAAGCCTGCGGGCACAGTCGTGTATACAAATGAGCATTTGCTGGAAAGCTTGCTGTAGAATTTATCTCTCTCGGAGAGTCGAGTTGGGCCGCTAAAGAAACGAAATGATCGAAGTTGTTATATGTTAAATGGATGCGATCTTCGTGCGATTATAGTTGGTTGTCGCAGATCGTCTGTTTACAAGGATGGCCGCAATGGAGCAATCGAGCAGGGATGCATCACAGCGGGCTGCGGGCCGAACCCTTTCAGGAGTTGAATATGCCCCGCAGGGATCGACATCGGATTACCGCATCTGCGATCACAGCGATTGTCATCGGGCTCTGGACTATCGGATGCGAAAAGAAGGAGAAAATCCTCGACATCGAGACGCCTTCCGGCGGAGTTCAAATCGAGAAAACTGGCGACGGAGTGGAGATCGACGTCGAGAAGAGCAAACGGAAAGACTCTGGCGGTACTCGAATCCGAATTGAAACCGACGGGAAGAACGACTGAAACGTTCCACGAAACCCTCGGGCCGTCGAAAGTCAGAACCAAATGCCATTCGCACGCGGAATCTATGAGAACCGTTTTCCCGGCGGTTTGGGGAAACTTGTGCTGGCGATCTGGCTGATCGCCACGGGCGCGATTCCTTTTCTGCACATCAACGTTCAGGGGCTGTCGACGATTCTGTCGTTGACGGCGCTTCTGGCGGGTGTGCTGCTGCTGCTTAACCGTTAGTGCATGGGATGTTTTCCCATCGTGGACTCTCCGCGATAGTTTGCGCGCAGAACGCGCGCCCCATGCGAGAGAATGGACCAACCTTCAGATAAGGAGAACAAGATGCTTTCCTGGGCGTTGATGTTTCTAATCGTCGCGTTGATCGCGGGTGTGTTGGGTTTTGGCGTTGTGGCCGGCACCGCAGCTTGGATCGCCAAGATCTGTTTTGTGGTATTTCTCGTGTTTTTCCTCATTTCCTTGGTTCGACGTGCGACACATCCGGCGTGATGGGTCCGCAGGTGCAGTTCCTTTGAGTTCAATCGAATTTCTCTAGCGGGCCATCTAAGGAGAAACGGCCATGACTTTGAGTAAAGCTCTTTGTGAGAAGCGTGAAGCACAATTGCGTGAGTGGAAAGCTCAGCTTGATAGACTTCGTGCAAGGGCCGACCAAGCCAAAGCGCAAACAAAAATCACCTTATACCGCGAAATACAAGACCTCCAATCGCAGTATGACTCGATTCGAGAACAGCTATCTCATGCGAAATCCGGAACGGACGAGGCATTCGACGACGTCAAATCGGGATTCTCGAACGCGTGGAGCGAGCTGAAACTCGCCTTCGATCGGGCAATGTCCCGGTTGAAATAGGGGTGCCGTTGAAGCAAAAGTCTTCATCGCGAAGGAGACCGAACACCCACTGTTACCAGCAAGGAGACCGAACTATGAAAGCTGCATTGGTAGCCCTGCTCGTTATCGTCGGGATGAGCCTGGTTGGATGGCTTACGATCGGCGATTCTCAGGATGGAACCACGATTACGATCAAGAAAAAAGCGATCCAGCAAGACACACGCAAGGTCTTGGATAAAGGCCAGAACCTCCTCGACGAGGCGAAAGACAAGCTCCATAAAAAGAAGGATTCGGCCATGCCTGCGGAATCTACGAAATAGATTCGCGAAGCGCGAGAGTTCAGCTAACGAGATGACCAACGCATCCGAGTGGTCACGAGAATCTCCGACTTGAAAACTCGCGTCATGGAATACAGTGTTTAGGATAACTCAAGTCGGTACCACGGGACTGCGGCGGGGCAAGCCTCTCTAGCACGACAACTGATGAAAGTCTCCGTGAAGTGGAAGTCCGATAATCCCGACGGCCGGCACGCCGGAATCAAAAAGGCGGACCGGCCGTCTTTATTGAGCTTGTGAGCATTATCGTGCTCGAGGTTTCATCGGCGAGAGACCGAGCGACTCACTCGGGAGTCGGTACGCCGAGTCTTTGAACGATATCGCCGCCGAAGTCGAGGTGGATGACTGAATTCTGCCCATGCAGCTCAATTCGACCCCGCTCGTGGTCGTAGATGAAGTGCGAGATTCGTCCCCGCATCGCATTCTCTTTGGAGCCGATAATCTCTCCGGTCGCGGCATCAATCACTTCGATCATGAGCGATTTCCGATTGCCGTCCGTCCGATCATCGAGATTGCTCAAGGCGATCAGAAACGGCAGTCGAACCTGTGGCAGCCTCAAGATGGATCGTTGCGGCGAATGATCGGTCCATTGCACGCGGCCGCTCTTACGATCGATGGCGATCAATGTTCCCTGGATATCAATGCGCGGCAGTAACAAATCGTTGACAAAGAATCGGTTGTAGGAGGTTTCGAAGGTTTCCTCGGTCGCATCTTCGAGGTCTTCGCGGCGATGGGGCGAATTCAGATTGACATAATATCTTGCATGATCGGAAACCATCGAGATTCGTCTTGCCGCCGCGACGTCGTTACGATCGAGTTCCAGGTCGGCGCGGACCGTCCCGGTGTACCCGTCAAGAATCAGCAGCCGCGCGGGAGGCATCAGGAGAACGATTTCGCCGTTGAATGTGTCGCAGCTGAGAGTATCTTCGGAGACCGGGATATCGAACACGAAACGATCGTGCAGGGGATCCCACAGTCGCATTCGCTTCGCCACCTGCTCCCCGTCTTCCGTGCTAACGAAATGACAAAACATGCGACCAAAGGCGTGCCGTTCGTTCGGGCGCCGGCTGTGGCTGACATCGAGTTTGCCGCGGCGCAGTTCCTCGCCGGTCATGGTGCGGTAAACGGTGTACGAGGCGCGGTCGGAACCGAAGACGACAAGGACATGTTCATCACCGATAATGCCGCGATATTTGTCGGCCTCAAGTCCGCTGTTCGGGTCGACATCGGTGCGCTGCCAGAGAATTCGGCCGGTGGCGGGGTCGACCGCGATCAGATGGCGCCGAGCCTGAAATACACAGAACGTCGGGCCTGCCGGACCGGGGCTTATCGACTCCACATCAGGACCAAGTCCGGGGGACGCAATAATCCAGACCGGCTTGTCGCGTTTCGTTTCCAGCAAGGAAAGTCCGTTCATCGCCGTTCCGCTTCCCAACGGGATGAAATGCCCGACCTGCGTGTTGTCGATACGGTTCATTCCCGTCGGCGAGCCTGTCATGTCGATGTTCGACACGACGATGCCGGTCAATCGATCGACGATGCTCAGTTCTCCGTTGCCGCCGTTTCCTCTTTGGAGAAGTTGATAGGAGCCCCCCGGAGTCTGGATGTTGGACGGCACCATCTGCCCGAACACGGCGTCAAGCTCATGATCGCAATGCAGCCACAGTTCCTGGGAAATGCGGACACGGTTGATCCTTGCAGACGGCTCCCTGGCCCGGTCAATGGCCGCCGCGGCGATGCCGGTCGGGGTATAGTTCGCAGAGGAAGAGGGTTGGGGCTCGGTCTGAGTCGAGAATTCGGGGGATAGCTGCGATTTCTTGCGGTTCGTTGAATATTTCACGAGTTGCACGTTTTCCGACTGACGGTGATTCTCAGCTTCCAACCATAGGTTTGCGGCTTCTTCAAGTAATCCCGCCCGGTCCCAAAGCTCGGCCAAGAGCCGGGTCGCATCAGCCGCCGCGGAAGCATCGCCCCCACGCCGGCTTTCGAGCAACTGGAGTTCCGCTCGCTGAAACTGTCCATGCTTGATAAATCGTGTCGCGAGGGCGTTGCGGACACGCGCCGCTTGCGGCCACCGGGCATACAGCGTCAGAAAATCCTCCAAGGGAGCCGCCGCTCCGCTTTGCAGGGCCGCCGCCTGTTCCGCATCGACAAGTGTCTCGATCCGATCGAGCTGAACATCATCGATTCGTTCGCGAACTTTGCCGACCATATCGAGTGTCCAGCTTTGCGGGGAAACGAAATACGTGGGATCTCCCGCGACTGGAAGCAGTCCCGTCAGGTGCAAATCAGAGAATGCGCGAGTCGTCGCGAGAACTCCCTCGAAATCATTACGGCGCAGTAGCGTTTCCGCTTTTAGCATTAAAAAACGGCTGCGATCCATCGGGGTCCGCAGCAGAGGATCGAGTTGTCCGAGAACGGCCGCATCCTCTCCGTCGCCGGCTTGCAGCCGACGAAATAGCACCTCGCGCAACAGGTGCTCCGCGCGGGATCGTTCGGTGTCGGTGGGAGCGAGTCGAAGAGACTCCGTGAGCAGCGACTGCGCTGAGTGAAGATGCCCCAATGTCGCCTCAAGTTCCGCCGCCAGTATGATTCGGGACGGAGAACGTCCTTGTTCGGCGGCTTCCCTCCGCACTCGTTCGAGAAGCGGTGCCGCCTGCGGGAGGGCAACCAGCCGCCGTGTATCGACGGAGAGAATGACATCTCCTGACAGTAGAAGATTGCCGGGGCGCCACGCTTCGATCTCAGCTGAGGCATCCAGTGATTCTGGTTTGTCGGCATTCATAATCGACGAAATTGGTTGCGATCGGTTCGGTTGCCCCAAGTGTTTCGGCGGTATCGGCGGTATCGGCGGCATGGCCCAGCCGATCTCTTGACCGGTCCGGATATCGAGCGTGGCGATGCGCCCCGCCTGGAGTGGTACCAGATACCGTTCTCCGATCTGGACCCCGCGGCCCGAGGGCATCCCCAGTCGAGTCGACCAAAGCTCCTGGCCATCCACCAAGGACAATCCGCGACAATAACGCTGGTCAACGACAACCGTGATCTCGTCTGTCACCGCGGCGACATACTCGGCTCCGGTGCGTGGAATCGTCCAGAGCTGGCGTCCGGTCCGCAGTTCCAGGCAATGAATTTGATCGGACTGTCTCGGAAGATAGACCACGCGGCCGCCGTGCACGACTGGTTCGCATGGAAATCCCGCATGTCCGAACGACCGGCGAACCGAGTAGGACCAGTTCCCGAACGGGCCGGATGCGTCATCGTCTCCATAATAATACGCCCACAACAGCAGTCCGTCAGCGGCATCGACCGCGGCGAGCACCCCCATTTGCGTCGTGCAGAGGATCACCCCGTCTGAGTAAATCGGTGTGCAGGAAAGGGTGTACCGAAAGGGGTCTTCGTCCACAGGATGATCGACGAAGCCGATTCCCTGCGACCAGAGAAATTCCCCCGTCTCCGCTTTGAGCGCGACGAGATTCAATTGACGATCGACTTCTGTCATGACAAACAAGCGGCCGTCAACAGGCAGCGGCGGGCCGAGAAAAAAGTGCCCCGCGAGTTGTTCCTCGTCAGAACCGGCTTTTGAATAGACGTCAGCCTCGCGAAGGCCGATCGAGCCATCGGCGTTCTTATCGATGTCGCGAAATTGTTCGGCGCGACCGGTAAACTCCTCGACCGTGATTTGACCGTCGTCGTTTTCATCCATCCGGTAAAACCAATTCGGCGCGCCAATCGGTCCACCGACCACCCAGGATGCGGTCACGGTCTTTCCGGAGGACGGGCCAGGCTCGACCTCCAGCGCGATCAATCGGTTGGATTCTCTGGCAACAGGCTCAGGAGCATCACCGGTCTCGGTATTGGCTCGGCGTTGCCCGCCGCGGGTACTGCTTCGCGATCGACTCGCGTGACGCGGTCGAATGTCGAGGGCGTCGATCGCAAAGACCTTCCGCCCATCGCTGGTCAGCGTTCCAAGGGCCGCATTTCCCGCATGTGTGTGAAACAGCACGTTGAGGACGTTATTCCGCACCGAGCCGTCCGGCTGTGATTGTTCCAATTCGTCGACTTCTGCGGCTGCCAATGAGAGAGAACTTGCACCGATGTACTTCCAGGCAGTCTCCCCGGTCGCGGCGTCAATCGCCCGAATCCCCTCGAAATCACGCAGCACGACGAGCCTGCCGGTCAGGATGGGATAATTCGACACGGCTACCGATCGTTGATTGCGAATCTGCTCCCCTTCCCAATGAGACCACGAGGCCGCAACTTCGTGATGTTGGTCTTCCGCCAGGTCGACTTGCCAGGCGGGACCGAGATACGGGAGCGAACTGTCGGCTGATGCCCGGCTGGATTTCTGAATGCGGAATGCGACGTTCCATTCGGCGGACGTGTTTTTCACCTCTCCTGGCGTGGGCAAGCCGAGGTCGTCGAGCGTGAATCTGCCGATGCTGGTCGTCCGAACCTGCTCGACGCCGGAAGAATTGCTTTGTGCCGAGAAATCGACGGTGCCGGCTGCCAGGCGTTCCGCGAGTACCGCCTTGATGCAGAGTGTGTTGGTGACACGGCGTGCATGGACCGGATCGGCAAGTAATCGGGCCCAGTTCTTGGCTGCCAGTTCGTATTGTCCGGTGTCGAGCCAGCGTGTTGCCAACCAGTCGGATGCCTCGAATCCCGCAGTTGTATAGTAGAAACGACGGGCGACTTCCGCATAATTCGGCGTCAGCCCCGACACTTTTGCGTTGGCCAGATCACGCTCAGCCTCTGGTCCGTAGAGACGCTCGTATTTTTCGAGAAGGGGAGGGGGGAGAGAGCCGAGGATCTGAAGCGCCGCACGGTGGCTGCTCTGAAATGTGCTTTCAGTATCGGACCATTGAAAGCTGTCGTGAGGCTGGTCCAGGATTTGTTGGAGCAGCGCGAGTCCTTCGGTCGAGTGGCCTTCACGCAGAAGCTCGGCTGCTTTTTTCAGTGCAACTTGCTCTGAACGATTGCGAAAGACGAGTTGCGACAGGACTTGTTGGGTCGAGGTGTTTGTCGGAGGTGAGAGGATTCTCGAAGTCGGATTCGCAGTCGGCGGCTTGACAACGGCGGTGGGAGCACGGGCCGGTTTGGAGGGGAGTTCGCCTGCTTCCGCGAAGAATCTTGCCAGGGCCGTGGTGAAGACGGCGATCGCAAGGCAAGTGATACGACGCGCACAAGTTACTCGCGTCGGGGACCATCCTGGTCCTCGGCGAGGAGTCGGATCTCGCATGCTCTGAATCCTTCGAGCGTTATGCGAAAATCGAAATTTAGGGCGGAGCTTATATCACAAATTCCAAAAGTAGTGCCAGAGGAATTTCAGTGATGACTGAATTTCGGTGGATTGCGGCAAATGGCGACGATCTGCTAGGGCAGGGGACGAGACATTGAGGGGGGAGGATCGCGTCGGGAATGGATGTGCGCAAAGAAAAACCGCCTGAGACAAATCTGCCTCAGGCGGCGTATGCAAATTCCGGCGATAACCTACTTTCGCACTGGTGGGCACTATCATCGGCCCGAGGAGCTTAACGATCGTGTTCGGAATGGGAACGAGTGTGACCTCCTCGGTATAGTCACCGGAAAGGGACAGGCGTGCTCTCTTCGAGCGGGCGCCCGCCGTTATAAGCTCGGTAGCAATTCAAGCGGTACCTGACACCATACCGGAGTAATCCGGCACGGAAATGCGCAGAGAATCTGCGTCGAGTCAAGAATCAATGTGGTCAAGCTTTTGCCCGTTAGTACTGGTCAGCTGAGACGATTGCTCGCCTTACACAGCCAGCCTATCAACCTGGTAGTCTTCCAGGGGGCTTCAGGACAAAGTCCAACGAAACCTGATCTTGGGAATGGCTTCGCGCTTATATGCTTTCAGCGCTTATCCAGGCCGCACGTTAGCTACCCTGCGCTGCCACGAGCGTGACAACAGGAACACCAGAGGTGCGTCCCTCTAAATCCTCTCGTACTAAAGAGAAAATCCCTCAAGTTTCGAACGCCCACAGCAGATAGGGACCAACCTGTCTCACGACGGTTTAAACCCAGCTCACGTACCACTTTAATCGGCGAACAGCCGAACCCTTGGGAGCTTCT
>CAZVJA010000120.1:0-15198 GCA_964626885.1 uncultured Planctomycetaceae bacterium
GATCGGAGCGGGAGTCGGTGCCATGACCGGCTCTGCCGTCGGGCAAAGTCTCGATGAGATCGAAGCCCGCAATCGCGCGGAGATTGAAGCTCGGCTAGGCCGGCCGGTCGTGCCCGGTAGCGTCACGAACGAAGACGTCATCGCGATGACGCGCGCCGGCGTCAACGAAGATGTCATCATCAATCACGTCCGTGCCAATGGAATCGTGCGTCCTCTGCAATCGGCCGATTTGATCTACCTGCAAAATAGTGGCGTAAGCCCGGGGGTCGTGCGAGCGATGCAGTCTTCACCCCCGCGTCCCGCACCCACGGGAGCGGCTCCACCGCCGGTGATCGTCGAGGAATATCACCACTATGACCCGTGGGGGCCACCCTGTTGGGGACCGAGCTACCATTACCACCACGGACACCACTGGCATCGCCAACCGAGCGTCGGCTGGGGATTCTCGTTCTCGGGCTGATTGTTCGCGCGTCGCGGGTTAAGCGAGCAGTTTGTTGACCACGTGCGCGTCTCCCACGTTCGTCAGCCGCGCGTCGAGCCCTTTGAAACGGACCGACAGCTTCTTGTGGTCGAAGCCGAACAGGTGCAGCAGCGTCGCGTGGAAATCGTTGATATGGATCGGATCTTCCACCGGTCCCCAACCCAGCTCGTCCGTCTGCCCGACGACTTGCCCCGCTTTGATTCCCCCTCCGGCCATCCAGAGACTGAACGCATACGGGTGATGATCGCGGCCGTCGTTCCCCTTGGCGTTGTCGAGGAGCGGCGTGCGTCCGAACTCGCCCGCGAAAACCACCAACGTATCGTCCAGCAGGCCGTGCCGTTTGAGATCCTTCAACAGCGCGGCGATCGGCTGGTCCGCCATGCCGCAATTGAACTTTAATGACTTCTCGAGCGCGCCGTGATGATCCCACGAAGCGTGCACGAGATTCACGAATCGCACCCCGCGCTGAATCAGCCGCCGCGCCAGCAGGCAGTTAGTACTGAACGCGTTGTACTGACCCGGCCCACCGGTTCGCTGCACCCCTTCGCTGTCGCTGTCGGTCCGCCCGATGCCGTACATCTCGAGCGTTTCTTTCGACTCACCCGAGAGGTCAATCAACTCCGGTGCCGCCGATTGCATACGGAACGCCAGTTCGTAGGATGCGATGCGGCTGGCGATTTCGGTGTCGCCGACCGTTTCGTAACGTGTCTGGTTCAAGTCCGCCAGCGCATCGAGCACCTCGCGACGATTCGCCGCCGTGAGGCCGGGAGGATTGTTGAGATTCAACACCGGCTCCCCCTGGTTGCGGAACAACACACCGCCGTAACTCGACGGAAGAAAACCGTTCGACCAAAGAGACGAACCGGCACTGCCGCCGCGCCCCGCCGACAGCACGACGTAGCCCGGCAGGTTTCGCGAGACGCTTCCCAGGCCATACGTGAGCCATGAGCCGATGCTCGGGAACCCATACACGGGCCGTCCGGTCGCCAGCAGCAGCTGCGCGGGGTGATGGTTGAACTGGTCGGTGTGCATCGAGCGGACCATGCAGATGTCGTCCGCGCAAGTCGCGAGGTTCGGCAACCGGTCCGAGAACTCCATCCCACACTCACCATGCTTGGTGAACGTCCGCGGCGAGCCGAGCAGCGTGGCGGACTCTTTCTTGATGAATGCGAAGCGAACGTTCTTCAGCAGGTCAGCCGGCGGTGCCTGGCCGTGCAACTCTCGGAGTTTGGGCTTGGGATCGAACAGGTCGATCTGGCTCGGGCCCCCTTCGAGAAAGATAAAAATGCACGATTTTGCGCGGGGAGTAAAGTGCGGATGCTTGGGGGCGAGAGGATTTGTCGTAGGATCGTCAGCGCTTGAGCCGATGGTTCCTGCTTCCAAGCGCGAACCGCCGAGCAGTCCCTCTTCCTGCAACAACGACGCGAGCGCCACCGCCCCGATGCCGCCGGCCGTCGTCGTGAAGAATTGCCGCCGAGTCTGTTCGATGCGCTGCTGGAAAGGATTCATCGTTGACCTCTCGAGCTCCGGCGATTCACCGTCTGCGGGTGATCCGCAAAAAAGTCACGTGTCGCGTTAAATCGTTGCGATCCATCTGCTGCAACTACGGAGAAAAACCCCGACCGTAGTATAGCAGACACTGAAACCACGATCAGCCGAATTCCCACAACGGGGAGCGGGCTGGGCCTTTATTGGCGGATCGCTTCGACTGGGCAATTCCCCTTATGCCCCGTTCCGAGCGTCACCTCAAGGCAAGCTGGCTGATTTACGCACCGCCGCACACGCCTACAATTAGCTGATATTGAAACCGCCATCGCTCCACATTCAATCCACACCGGAGCCGACTCATGGACAAGAAAGCCCTCATCGATAAGCTGAATGAAGATCTGGCCGGAGAGCTGAGCGCGATCATTCAGTACATCACCTACGCGGCCAAGGCAACCGGACCGTATCGACCACAGTTGGCGCAGTTCTTCCTGGCGGAAGTGGCTGACGAACAACTGCACGCGCAGTATCTGGCGAACAAGATCACGGCATTGGGCGGGGAGCCGACCACCGTGCCGCGCGCCGTCGCGAAAGCGAAGACCAACCGCGAGATGTTGGAAGCGGTCCTCGTGGCCGAGCGCCAATCGACCAAGGATTACACGGATCGCGCCCGCCAGGCTGACGAGTACGGCGACAAGGGGCTCGTGGTACAATTGGAAGACATGGTCCGTGACGAAAGCGGCCACTCGGAAGAAACCGAACGAATCCTCCGCGACTGGCCGTTGTGAGCCGGGCGGTCATCAATAGCACGGCGGCGACTCGTTTCTTGTCGCCGTGGAAGACCCGCTTACCGCAGCACCGGCAAGCCGGCGTCGATGGGACGGTCGGCGGTCTGCTGCGGGGGACGCGGGAAGAATTCGTATCGCGGCGCGGTTAGCGCGCTGCCGGCCGAATTCTGCGAGAGCGACCCGGAACGTTGCAACCCTTGCGTCGAACCCGATGACTGCGGCAAGAACGGCGATCGTTTCACCGGCACGAAAAACTTCGACGGCAAGCCAAGCGAATCGTTGCGCGGCCTCGCCTCCCGAGATTGCTCGACTCCCGTGGGAGTGATTCCAATACCCCTCCCGGTCGTGTTAGTTCCCGCGCGAGTTTGCGAGGGTCTGTTGCCCCAGCCATTGCGGTCGTTCATCTGCCGCGCTTCCGGGGCAGAGACCGGCATCACGGAATTCCTCGTCGTGCGCTCCTGCGGAATGCGGAGCGTCATACCACTGCGAAGGTCGTCCGGCGAACGGAGCACATCCCGATTCGCTTCGTAGATTTCCATGTAGCGCGCGCTGCTGCCCAGGTACCGGGCGGCCAGTCCCGTGAGCGTATCGCCGATAGTGACACGATGTTCGCGCCCATGGCCGGTCATTGTTCCCAGATTATTCGGCGCTGCGGTGCTCGAAGACACCGTCTGGCCGGGGACCGTCTGCCAGCCTTGATTCTGCTTGGGAAACCATGCGTCCTGCCGCTGTTGCGGCGTTTGCGTCTGCGGATTGTTGCTGGTCGGCGAGTTCCGTGTTTGCGACAAATCTCGCTGCGGCTCGACCGACTTCGGCTTCAAAAAGTCCG
Organism: uncultured Planctomycetaceae bacterium; assembly: GCA_964626885.1. Lineage (GTDB taxonomy): Bacteria > Planctomycetota > Planctomycetia > Planctomycetales > Planctomycetaceae > CAZVJA01. The sequence goes on from CAZVJA010000120.1 coordinate 3,584, forward strand.
GCAGTTCCCAACCTGCGTTGTTCCGCTTCGGATCGCTCGACGGAACCCCCTCCGATGTCTCCTTGAAAGGCCTCTCCGCGACAATCCCTTCGAGCGTGACCCCGCTCGCGTTCGGTTTGGTTCCCTGCAGGTCTCCGGTGTATGGCTTCGGCCCTTCCTTCCCGGCAATCACGTCATCGAGTGCGCGGGGATTCTGCAGTTGGGGGCCGCTGTTGAAGATGGAGCTGGCTTCGTTTCTGAAACAGAACGCCCCCGCGAATCCGATCAACAGAATGGCTAACGAGAGTCCGAGAACTTTGTCGCGCTGCATGATTCTTCCACCTGTCGATATGCCGAAACGAAAGATCCGCTGTTCGACATATCGAATCGAGGCGCATCACGACAGAAGCAGGAATCGCAAAAGTGGACGTAGGGAGGGCGACTTGAGCCTTTCCGCGTCCAATTCCCCCGATCGTTCCAAAAATAGGACGGCCGGACGAAAGGAATGGAACGGAGGGGGGTTCCTCAGCGACGGCGTAGCTGCTGCTGATCGTGCTGAGGTTGTGGTGCAACCGACCACTTACGCAGGACGGGAAAACCTCGCGGAATGAATCGGCTGTGCGACATCGCATCACGATCTGCATGGGGTGTGTTGCTCATAGTCCCACAACTCTGCGTCAATCGGATGAGCGATGATCACGTCGCGCGATTGCAGCCCCTTATCGACGGAGTCGACCCCGGTTCAAATCAACCGGGGCCGACCGCGAAATGATGGCTTGCGAGAAAACATACATTCGGGATGAAGATTCGCCAGCCGTCAGCTTCGATCAATCTTTGCCTCCATTTCCGGAGTCATTGTTTTAAAGCCATAAAGGAACAGAGCAACAAGTTCCAGCACGCACATAGCCACGCACAGCAGGGCATAGTAGGTATTGCCGTCATACCAGAGTAAAACTCCCCCCGCTCCGAAAAATAGTGCGCCGAAGGCAAATAACTTCCACTGACGATTGAGGGAGAATTTGACAAACTGGCGCGACCAATCGGGTCTTAGCCAGCGAATCAACATCCCCACGACGGCACCCACCAGCGCACACGTGCCAATTTCCAATAAGAATGCCTTAAGTTCCGGGTTCATAACAGTTTCCTTGCCCAATGAGTTCATGTTCCAATTCTCGCTCTCTTTGATTCAGCGAGCACATGAATCATCCAGCGGAAATGGGAGGCAACTGTTACAAGAAATTTCCCCAAATGGGAAAATCCCGGAAATGTCCGCGGAGCGCAGCCGAAAGGAAAGGAATGTGGCCACCTGGCCAACACTGCGCGGCTTCTCTTACAACCCCTGGATGCGGCGAATATTCTCTTCCTCGGCCGCGATTTCTTTTTTGATCCGCTCCACCTCACCCGGTTCGTCCGGTTGGGCCTTCGCTGCCGAAAGCAACTGCTGCAGGTGCTTCAGTCGCTTCCGGGCCGGTTCGAGCTGCTTTTTCTGCTTCTTATCGAGAGCCATGGGGTGTATTTCCATGAAGAATGAACGCCTGGGAACTTCCCCCCGGAACGCAGTTGTTCGCGGCGAGCCGGGTGCATACAGTATTCTAATATGAACCGGGCGGCAAAGTGAGTACCCGCTCGAGTTCCATGCCCGCTCCCCCCGAGTCCCCCTCAGGTGAGGCTTCCCATGGCGCTGTTGTTGTGCCACGAATGTTACTGCTGGGTGGAGCCAGTCGAGGGGCGTTGTCCCGAATGCGCGCACGGCGTCGATGCCTCGATACCGGACCCCGCGCCCTCGGCGCTCGAACAAACACTCGGGCGAATCGTCGCGCGGCTGGGGGAAGTCCGCGTTCAGAGAAAGAATTTGCCGGATCGAGGGACGCTCTTCGCCACCACCACCGGGCTTCTTTTCCTGCCGCACGAGCTCGATCGCGTCACACGGATGGTCGACGCCGGACCGACCCCTGAATCGCTGGCCTGGTCCCTCGCATCGCTCGCCTGGGCCCCCTTGCAACTCTTGTCTCTCTGGCCCCGCAAGAAACAGGTGAAGCCGATCAAAGTCCGTGTGCTCCGACCGGTGCATCTCGCGGCTGAGGAAAGCCAGCGACTGCCCGAGCTGCTCATGCAGAATCCCGGCGTTTTCTTCGTCCCGAGAAAATCGATCCGCACCGCCGTGCGAAGATTCCGCGGTTGGCGAATCGACCGCAGCCACGGTGGCCGATTGAAACTTCGCCCCGAAATCAACAAGGTTCAATTCCATCGCCAATTTGCACGGCTATTCGCAGCCGAGAATTGGGAACGAGACCTGCGGCCGGGCCAGCCTCTCTTCGGTCGTTTCGGCGGAATGCCATTGCGCGGGTCGGTGGAATGACCGACTTCTGGTCTATGCTCAGAGCGTCACTGGAGCGCGGCACGTTTGTCTCGTTTGTGTTGAGCCGCAAGCTCCGCGCCGATGCCGACATCCCCGACAAGATCACCGTCCGGCCGGTGACAATTAAAGGGGAGACGCGCCTGCAATGGTCGTTGCGGCACGGTGCGAAGGAATTGCATGAGAATCTTTCCGCTCTCGAAACCCTCGCGCGGGCACAATCGCTGCTCGGAACATCGTTTGGCGATTGTCACCTCTTTACCACCGACGCCGACTACGCCGCGCGGATCGACGCGTCCGGTGCCTTAACCGTGCGACAAAGCCCCGCCACAAAACAGCCTGCGGTCACCACTCATGATCGGACGAAGGCGTATCTGATTCCCGAGGGCGTACCGTGCCCGTTTCTCGCCGAGATCGGCGTGATGACTCCCGCCGGTCAGGTCCGCAAGGCGAAATACGCGAAGTTCCGCCAGATCAATCGGTTCCTCGAGCTGGTCGAAGACGCCGTCAGCGCGTTGCCCGCAAGTGGGACGCTGCACGTCGTCGATTTCGGTTGTGGAAAAAGTTACCTGACGTTCGCGCTGCATCACCTGCTGAGCGTGGTACATGGCCGCACCGTGAAGATTCTCGGGCTCGATCGCAATCGTGATGTGGTCGAAAGCTGCGCCCACGTGGCAGCGCGGCTTGGGTTGAAAGGAGTCGCGTTCCAGGTGGGAGACATCGCCAATTGCACCGTCGATTTTCCTGTCGACCTTGCCGTCTCGTTGCACGCATGCGATACCGCAACCGACGACGCACTTGCAAGGGCGGTCGACTGGCAGGCATCGGTGATTCTGGCTGTCCCGTGCTGCCAGCATGAACTCGCGGAACGGATTCACGCGCCCTCACTTGAGACGATTACCCGCCACGGAATTCTCAAGGAGCGATTCGCGGCCCTCGCGACCGATGCCCTCCGTGCCGCGGCGCTCGAGGCATGTGGCTACAAGGTGCAGGTCGTCGAGTTCATCGACATGGAACACACACCCAAGAATCTGCTCATCCGGGCCGTCCGGCGTCCGCAGGGAGAGACCGTCCCGTCAGGGCGAGCCGGCGCATACCACACTCTTAAGGAAACGCTCGGTCTGGGAGCGATTCATCTTGAAGAGGTGCTTCCTCCGGAGATGCGCAAGCGGCTCGACGAGGAATCAGTCTTCGGTTGCTGATGGCTTCCTAGCGGCTCAATTTTCGGCCGATTTTTCCCTTCGGCCCCCTCGAAATCAGGCTCCCTTGGAACAGCGCCGCTGGTCAGGAGCCTCTCCCGTTCGGGCCCGGAACTTCCAAAATTGAACACGGTCCTTTGGGGCCAAACCCATTCCCTTTCTTGCCTGCGCTCGGAAATTGCTCATAATAGATCGGACGGAATTGATGCGTCCCGGTGTGTTGTTGCGCGCTGGGCTCTTAAAGCAGACCAGACGGGATCGGCGAATGCTGCGACGATTTTCCTGCATCGCAATCGTTCTGGCGGCGACGCCATTCTTTCAGGCGGCGGCATGGTGCGCGGAACCGGTCGCGCCGGTCGATTTCGCGAAGCAGATCCAACCTCTGTTTGCCCGCCATTGCGCGGAGTGTCATGGCGAAAAAAATCAGCAGTCAGGGCTGCGGGTCGATCGCGGTTCGCTGCTGGTGAAGGGGGGGGATCGCGGCGCGAGCGTTGTGCCAGGCAAGAGTGGGGAGAGCATTCTCTACCAGGCGCTCCTCGGCAAGCAGGATATCACCCGCATGCCGCAAGACAAACCGCCGCTCGCCGACGATGAGATCGCGCTCGTCAAACGCTGGATTGATGAAGGAGCCAAGATCCCGGAAGAAGAATCCACAACGCATGGACCGGCATCTTCGAAGCACTGGTCGTTTCAGCCGGTGGTGCGCCCCGCCATACCGGTCGTGAAGCAGACCGATTGGGTCCGCAACGCGATTGACATGTTTATTCTTGCACGGCTGGAACGTGAGGGAATCGACCCGTCGGTGGAAGCGGATCGTGCGACGCTTGTACGCCGGTTGAGTCTCGACCTGCGCGGCCTGCCGCCGTCAATCGCCGAGATCGATGAATTCGTAACAGATGATTCACCCGCTGCCTACGAACGGCTTGTCGATCGTTTCCTTGCGTCGCCGCATTATGGAGAGCGCTGGGGAAGAGCCTGGCTGGATGCGGCACGCTACGCCGACTCGAACGGCTTCACCATCGACAGCCCGCGATCGATCTGGAGTTATCGAGACTGGGTGATCGACGCCATCAACGCCGACCTGCCGTTCGACCGCTTTACCATCGAGCAGTTGGCCGGCGACATGCTCCCCGATCACACAACCGAGCAGGTCGTGGCGACCGGGTTCCATCGCAATACGCTGATCAACGAGGAAGGGGGAACCGACGACGAACAGTTTCGCGTGGAATCCATCGTCGATCGGGTGAACACCACCGGCTCGGTGTTCCTCGGCTTAAGCGTCGGCTGCGGCCAATGCCACAACCACAAGTACGATCCGATCACGCAGCGTGACTATTACAACCTCTTCGCAATTTTCAACAACTGCGATGAACCTGAAATCCGCGTGCCGTCCGCCGATCAGGCGAAAGCACTGGACGATTTGGACGCGAAGATCGCCGCGATCGAAAAACCGCTCGCGGAACTCGACAATAAGCTGCTCGCCGATCTTCCGAAATGGGAACAGCAAGTCGCGGCTCAATCGGCCGGAGCCTGGACGCTGCTCGATCCGGCCGCGTTTCGCACCGAGACGGGAGCAGTCCTCACAAAGCTGGCTGACAAATCTCTCATTGTCGATTTCAGCGTCCCGGCCAACGACAGCTACATTGTCGACTTCAATGCTCCGCTCGATGAAATTACGGCGGTGCGGATCGAAGCACTCACGCACCCCAGTTTGCCCATGATGGGGCCCGGGCGGGGCGGCAACGGAAACTTTGTGCTGAGTGAATTTGAATTGCAGAGCGCGCCGCTCGCGGCGGCTGGCACCGGAGCGCAAGAAAAGCACTCGGTCAAAATCGCTTCCGCGGTGGCCGACCATTCGCAGGAAGGATACCCCGTCGCCTATGCCATCGACGGCAACCAGAAGACCGGCTGGGCCATCAATGTCAAAAAGGGGAGCCTCAACGTCAATCGCGAGGCGGTCTTCTTCCCGGCCGAGCCGATTCGCAACGCCGGCGGTTCCAAACTCACTGTGACCTTACGGCACAATCACTTCGATGCCAACTTTCTGATCGGCCGGTTCCGCGTCTGGGTCAGCGGAGCGCCCGCGGACTTGCTCCGCATTCCGTCCTCCGTACGGAACATCATCCAGATTGCCGCCGACAAGCGAACGCCGGAACAGCGCGAGCAGCTCGAAACCGCGTTCAAAGCCACTCACAAAGAGTACGTCGAACTCACTGCCAAGCTCGATGCCCTGAAATCCGAGCGGGAACGGTTCGTGAAGACTATCCCGACGACGCTGGTGCTCAAGGAGCGAGCCGAGCCGCGCGAATCGCATATCCTTTTACGGGGCGACTTCCTCCGCAAAGGGGCGCGACTCTACGGCGGCGTTCCCGACGCGTTCCCCCCCTTGCCGAAGGAAGTCAAAACCCCAACCCGGCTCGATCTGGCGCGCTGGCTCGTCGATCCCGGCAATCCGCTCACGGCCCGCGTTACCATCAACCGCTACTGGCAGGTCTTTTTCGGAGCAGGGCTCGTCGAGACCGAGAACGATTTCGGCACGCAAGGTGCGCCGCCGACTCACCCTCAAATGCTCGACTGGCTCGCGTCGGAGTTTATCCGCCGTGAATGGAGCATGAAGCAGATTCACCGGCTGATTGTCACCTCAGCCACCTATCGCCAATCGTCCGTGATGCGGGCCGACCTCGCGGCTCGTGATCCGAGCAACAAGCTTCTCGCGCGGCAATCCCGTCTGCGGTTGGAAGCCGAAGCGGTCCGCGACGTCACACTTGCGGCGGCCGGGCTGATTTCGCACGCGATGCACGGCCCCGGGGTTTACCCGCCGCAGCCGGAAGGAATTTACGCCCTCACGCAGCAGAAGAAGAGCTGGCCGGAAGACAAAGACGCCGACCGATTCCGCCGTGGGCTCTACATCCATTTCTGGCGATCGAGCCCGTATCCGTTCCTGCCGACGTTCGACGCGCCGGATGCCAATACCGCCTGCACGCGCCGCCCACGTTCCAACACGCCGCTGCAAGCACTCACGCTGGCCAACGATCGCGCGTTCGTCGAAATGGCGAAGGGATTGGCGGAGCGGATTCTACGCGAGTCACCGTCTTCCACCGACGAACGGCTCCAGTACGCGTTCCGCGTCTCACTCGGCCGCGAGCCGACGAAGGACGAGTTCCAGCGAATGCTCTCGTTTCTGGCGGAGGATCAGCAGCAGCGTCAGCAGGCGTCCGGCAAGGCCGACGATCTCTCCACCTGGACCGCCGTGGCCCGCGTGCTGTTGAACCTCGACGAATTCATCACGAGGGAGTAGCGACATGCATCCCGAACAATCCTCGCTCCGCCACACCACACGCCGGCACTTCTTCGCCGATTGCAAAATCGGCTTGGGCTCGCTGGCGCTCGCTTCGCTGATGGACGACCAGCTTCTCGCCGCGACGAAAAACGTGACCGACCTCTCGGCACAACCTCTCGCGGCGCGGCACACGCATTTTCCGCCGCGCGCCAAGAATGTCATCTTCCTGTTCATGGCGGGAGGCCCCAGCCAACTGGAACTGTTCGACGACAAGCCGAAGCTTCGCGAACTCGACGGGCAGGTCATCCCGCCGTCGTACGTCGCCAACAAGCGGTTTGCCTTCATCAAGCAGGATGCCAAGCTGCTCGGTTCACGACGCAAGTTCCGTCAATATGGGGAGTGCGGGACGTCGATCTCGACGTTGCTGCCGCATCTCGGCTCAATTGCCGACGACGTCGCCATCATCCGCAGCATGAAGACCGACGTGTTCAATCACGGTCCGGCCAAGCTGTTCGTCAACACCGGCTCCCCACGCTTCGGCCGCCCCGCCATGGGAGCCTGGGTCACCTACGGCATCGGCAGCGAATCGCAAAGTCTCCCCGGCTTCGTGGTGATGCTCTCCGGCCCGCGCGGCCCGCGCGGCGGAACGCCTCTGTGGGGGAGCGGGTTCCTTCCGACGACCTTCCAGGGCGTTCCCTTCCTGAACGGAGCCGATCCGATCCTCAACCTCTCCAGCCCGCAGGGAGTCAGCAACGGGCAGCAGGGAAGCTTCGTCTCGGCGGTCAAGGATCTCAACTCGCTGCGGCTCGATCAGGTCAAAGATCCGGAGATCAGCACGCGCATCGCCGCGTATGAAATGGCCTACCGCATGCAGTCGAGCGCTCCCGAACTGATGGACCTTTCGGGCGAATCAAAGCACACGCTCGACATGTATGGCGTCGATCCCGCCAAGCATTCGTTCGCGCGCAACTGCCTTCTCGCAAGGCGGCTGATCGAAAAAGGCTCGCGGTTCGTGCAACTCTATCACACCGACTGGGACCACCACGGCAACCCCGGCACCAACCTTGAGGGGCCGCTCGATGAACGCTGCGCCGAGGTCGATCGCCCGAGCGCCGCACTCGTCAAGGATCTCAAGCAGCGCGGCTTGCTCGACGATACCCTCGTCATCTGGGGGGGCGAGTTCGGCCGCACACCGCAAGGTGAGCCGCGCGATACCCTCGGCCGCGATCATCACATCGAGGCATACACCATGTGGCTGGCCGGCGGCGGCGTGAAGCCCGGCACGTCGATCGGCAAGACCGACGAGCTCGGCTACTACTCGGTCGAAGACCAGGTCCACGTGCATGACCTGCAAGCCACCGTGCTGTACCTGCTGGGGCTCGATCACAAGCGGCTCACCTACCGCTTCCAGGGACGCGACTACCGCCTTACCGACGTCGCCGGCAACGTCGTCGACAAGCTGCTGGCGTGAGGGAAAGACGCAGAACAAGTAGCGAAATAATGGACAACAAAGATCTGCGCAGGTTTTTTCAGCGCAAACACAGGAAGCGCACGCGGGCATTTAATTGCAAGAAGGGCGATGGAATTATAGTCGGAGTAACAAAGGGTATTTTTGGAAGTTCATTTTGTAACTGGATTTGGGCAGCTTTTGCATCCTGTTACTTGTTTGTACGACACTGTTATTTGTTCGTACGACAGTTAGTCAATCGACTTTGTCGTCGATCCAACTCCTCAATCCCAGCAGTCGACGTAGTTAGAGCTGAACAGATCTACCGAGATGCCCTCGACCTCTACATCGTATTCACCACATGCATTTTGTTATTCGGTTATTGGATCACCTGGCGCTGTATGACCAACTATGTGCGGGGCGCGATTCCATACTCCTCATTCAAATCATATTTTCCGCTTCCGGTGATGGTCTTTTTCGTTTTCTTCGCCGTATATCGGTTGTTCGAAATCTGGTCGGTTCAAGCTCAACTTCATCTTTCCGCAATCTATAACACACCACACAAGATGCGAGCGGCGCTTCATGCATTGCTCCATTACGTAGAGCACATCCTTGCGTTCGCTTTGATCTATTTCGCGATTTATCTGGGAGGTGACAGTTTTTGCGATAAAGAGAACCTCGAATGCCAGCGCTGCTTCGGGTATTCGGAAGCGATTACAGGTCTTGGCTCGAGTGCAGTCAAACCGATTTACTTCAGTGCTGTTACGATGTCGACTCTTGGTTACGGGGATCTTGCTCCTCAAACGGACTTGGGAAGAGTTGTAGTCCCAATCCAGACCATTCTTGGACTGGTGTTGATCGTCATAGTGTTTACTCGGATTCTGAACGCTTCTTCGCGGTGAAGGCGCCTTGAACGCAGAATAGCTCCCTGATGGGCTCCGTTGCCGACTTTAGTCGAAGGTCACAAGGCGCACTGCCATGATTCGTACTACATTGGTTTCTGCCGTTCTGGCATTGTCACTTTCCAGTGGAATTGCATCCTCCACCCTCGCCGCCGATCGCCCGGTCTACACCATTCACCGCGCCGGCATGCCGATCGTCATCGACGGCCGGCTGGACGAGCCCGCCTGGTTCGCCGCCGAGAACGTCGGCCGGTTTCAATTCCCCTGGTGGAAGGAGGGGAAGAAGGAGCAGACCGTCGCGAAGATGCTCTGGGACGACGAGTATCTCTACGTCTCCTATCTCTGCGACGACGCCCACATCTCCGGCGTGCACACCGAACGCGACAGCTCCGTCTGGCTGGATGACGCCGTGGAACTCTTCGTCGCCCCGAACATCGACACTCCCGAGGCCTATTTCAACATCGAGATGAGCGTGACCGGCGCGTGGCTGGACCATTCCCACCTGAAGGGGGTCGAAGGGGGCTCCAAACGGGAATGGAATCCGGAAGGGATCAAGATCGCCGTGCGGGTCGAAGGGACGCTCAACGACGACAGCGACACCGACCGCTTCTGGGTGCTCGAAGCCGCCATCCCCCTCAAAGGCTACGCGATCGCCGGCGGCCGCGTTCCGCCGCAGCCGAGGGACGAATGGCGGCTGAATCTGAATCGTCTCGGCGGCAAGACGAACGAGCAGTTCAGCCAATGGTCGCCGGGAACCGGCCCGGAGCCGCAATTCCACGCCCCGCTCGACTTCGGCCGGGCGATCTTCTCGGAGAAACGCACGCCGTTTTGAGTGAGTGACGCCGAAAGACCCCAGTCGCCGGCGATTTTAAGGAAATCAGATCGATGGATTCCAATGCTCCCAGCGAATCGCATGTGGAACAGAAGCCGCCGCGTTCGTTCCGTTCGAAGCTGATCGCGGGGCTCCTTCTGCTGCCGCTGATGGTGCTGGCGGTCGGTGGATTCCTGTGGTATTCGAACTTCGCCACGCTCGAATCCCAACTGGCAGCCATCCGCTCGTAAGGTTTACCGGCGACCACGAGCGAGCTGAACGACTTCTACGCCCTGCCGGCGGAAGTCTCCAACGCCACCGGGGCGTGGAGGAAAGCCATCGAAGCGGTGATGGCTGCCGACATCAGCACCAAGACACTCAGAGAGCGTATTCCTATTTTGGGAACTGCACCGATGCCAATTCCGATTTCGGGGCAAACCTGGGCCGACCTCGATGCTTCGCGTGCGGTCCTCGCCAAATTGGATCGGGAGCTGCAACTCATCCGCCAGGCAACCGACGCCGGAGGAAATGCGCGTTATCCGGTCGACTTCACGCTCGGAATCACCAAGGGGCTACCATACACCCAGAATTCGATTAGGGTCGTTCAATTTCTGGACCTCGATGCTTACGTCAGCGCACACGACGGGAACTCCGGGCGAGTCTTGCAGGATATCCAGGGGATGTTCGCGGTCACCGATACGCTCCGTTACGAGCCGATCCTTTCCTCGCTGATTCGGCGTGAGACGATGCTGAGCATGGCGGCTGAAACACTCGTCCGGCTGATGCCCCACTGCCACTGGAGCGACGCCGAGTTGGAATCGCTCCAATTGGCTTTCCGCTCGGCCAGATTTCGGGATGAACTTCGCCGCAGCCTGTCCGGCCAACGAGTGCTCTGCCTCTGCGGGCTCGATCAGATGTCGCTCGGTCCAACACGAGTTTCGAACAAAACGGTACTGCTCCGATTCTATGAGGCAAACATCGACTCATGTTCTCTGCCCTGGCCCGAGGCGATCGAACGGCAGCAAGAGCTTGCAGCAGAACTGAGGGCCCTAATGGCACGGCGGCTGACAAGACTGCGGTTGTCCGGTGCGCACCTTTTTCTTTCGGCAGCCGACTCGTCTAAGATCGCCGCAGCGCAAGCCGAAGCGCGGCTGAAATGCCTCAACGCCCTGATCGCCGTCGAGCGTTATCGTTTGAAACATGGCCGACTGCCGGAATCACTCTCGGCTATCGGTCCGGAACTTCTCGGAGATCCTTCCACGCCCATCGCCGATTTGACCGATCCCTTCGACGGCCAGCCGATCCGCTACAAGGTGAGCGACACGACATTCACAGTTTACAGCGTCGGCAAGAACAAGCGGGACGATGGCGGCGACTTCGAATCCAGGGAGCAGAGGGAGCCGCCCGACGTCGGATACTCGCTGCCGAAGCAGAAGTAGGTTGAGCCGAGTCTTCGCGGCTCACCATGACGAATTAACCCATTGATGGTGTGCCTCGCGAAACCTCGGCACGCTCTACGAGACTCGGGATCGCACTTCCCCGGAACACACGTTGACGCATCCCACGTTCCGTGCTGGAATCGAGTTCGCGTGCCACTGCTGAGTTTTCTCAACGGGTACCGCCGTTTGCTGGGCAACCGGT
>CAZVJA010000121.1:0-15142 GCA_964626885.1 uncultured Planctomycetaceae bacterium
ATTGTCGGTCATGGATACCGGCCTTTCACCGGTCTTGCGGTCCGACGCGTCGGTCGTCCGCTCTCCATGAGGGGGACGACTTTAGCTGGTCGTTGCCATATTGCACGAGAGCCCACCGGCGGCCGGGATGTAATTGTGCATGACATAGTCCATCACCATCCGGTCGGCGTTGAACCGCCAGCCCAGGGTGCGAACGGCACGTTTCATCCGCGAGATCCACTGTTGGGGCAGATCGTCGGCGTCTCTCTCATAGTATAGCGGAATGACTTCCTTGCAGAGCGTGTCGTACAGGGATTGGGCATCCCGGTCATCCTGAACCTGCTGGTCGACGTGCGTCCGCCCGGTGCCGATGGCAAAGCCGTTTTTGCCGTCGTAAGCTTCCGCCCACCAGCCGTCGAGAATCGAGCAATTCAGCCCACCGTTGAGCACGACTTTTTGGCCGCTGGTGCCGGAGGCTTCGAGCGGGCGGCGGGGGTTGTTCAGCCAAACGTCGACTCCCTGAACGATATGCCGCCCGAGGTTGATGTCGTAGTCTTCGAGCACGACCAGACGCCCCTTGAAGGCGGGGTCTTGCGACAGCTTGTAAAGCCGCTGCAAGATCGCTTTGCCGTGATCGTCGGCGGGATGGGACTTGCCGGCGAAGATGAACTGCACCGGACGCTCGGAGTCATTGATAATCTTCGCGATGAGGTCCATGTCTCGCAAAATGAGGTCGGCTCGTTTGTACGGCGCGAACCGCCGGGCAAAGCCGATCGTGAGTGCATTGGGATCGAGGGCCTGCGCCAGCTCGGCGACGTCGGCGTTCGACATTCCGCGCCGCTGTGCCTGCACCGTAGCCCGCGTGCGGGCGTACACAATCAAGCGATTCTTGAGTGATTGATGTGTCTCCCACAATTCGGCGGGAGAGACCGCCTCGAAGCCGGCCCAGACTTCCGGTTCGCCGGTCCGCAGGAACCAGTTGATCGGCAGGAAGCGGTCGTAGAGCACGCGCATTTGCGCCGCGAGCCATGTCGGAACATGCACGCCGTTTGTGATATGTCCGATCGGAATTTCTTCCTCGCTCCGCCACGGCCAGAGGTTCGCCCACATCCGACGGCTCACCACGCCATGCAAGCTGGAGACCGCGTTCGCGCGGCGGCTGAGCTTAAACGCCAGCACCGTCATGCAAAACGACTCCTGATGATTCTGTGGATCGACACGCCCCAAGCCCAGTAGCGCATCGAGATTGAGTCCTAACTCGTCCCCCAGCGGGCCGACGTGTTCCTCGATAAGATTAGAGGCAAACCGATCGTGCCCCGCCGGTACGGGAGTGTGCGTGGTGAAGACCCCCATCGCGGCGGTTTCGCGGAGCGCTTCGTCGAACGACATTCCCTCGTTCTTCATGCGGTCCCGAATAATTTCCAGCGGCGCAAACGCCGAGTGTCCTTCGTTCATGTGAATCACGCTCGGCTGAATGCCGAGAGCCCGCAGCGCCCGCGCGCCGCCGATTCCGAGAATGATCTCCTGGCGAATGCGCGTCCGCTGATCTCCGCCGTACAATCGTGCAGTGAGATGCCGGTCTTCTGCTTTGTTCTCGGAAACGTCGGTATCCAACAGATAGAGGGATATTCGGCCGACGTTGACGACCCATACCCGGGCGAAGATTTTTCCGCTGCGTGTATCGACTGAGATCATGACCGGATTTCCATCCGGTCCGATCGCGGGGTGCAATGGCAGCTTGTCGGTATTCACCTCGGAATACGATTCCTGCTGCCAGCCGTTCTCGTCGATGCGCTGCGAGAAGTACCCTTCGTCGTAGAACAACCCCACTCCCACGAGTGGAATGCCCAGGTCGGAGGCGCTTTTCAGATGATCGCCGGAGAGCACCCCCAGTCCGCCGGAATAGATTGGCAAAGATTCATGCAATCCGAATTCGGCGGAAAAATAGGCCACCGGCCGTTGCCCGAGAATCCCCGCATGCGTGGAACCCCACGTGTCGAAAGATTCCATGTATTCCTGCCAACGGCGGAAGGCCGTGTTCACGCGTGAATGGAGTACGACTTCCCGCGCCCGTTGCTCCAGACGGTCGGCCGGATATTCATCGAGCAGCAGCACCGGGTTGTGCGCCAGTTGCGACCAGCGAACCGGGTCTATCTCGCGGAACAGCGCCGTCACTTCCGGCTGCCAGCTCCACCAATAATTCTCCGCCAGCTTCGAAAACTTGGCGTGAATGCTCTCGCTTTCCTTCGGCATGGATTTCCTTGCCCCTTTCGCCACCTGATGAACAGGCGACCTGATCCGTTCTCAACTGCCGATGGGGACCGCACGCCGGCGCAGGTCCGATAATTTCGACAATCCAGAAGTATACCGAAGTCAGCGGCGGGGTCGAGTGTGATTTGAGCGGGATCGGAAGTTGTAAACGCCTCCTCCGAGGCGTGCCGCTCCACGCCATTCACCCATCTTGAAAGCTCGAATGCACATAGGCTGGAGCCCACTTCGAGCAGATGCTACAAGAGAACGAAAGTGGGATGCTCCTTTTTAGCCAAGGAGTTTCTCAGTTGGTAGGGATAACTTCTTGGACGCTACTGCACAAACGTGTCTCGCAAAGTAGGTAATCTAGACGATGATTGCCGAGCAAGATCGCGCCACTCCCCGCTTCACGAGGATTACCTCCGTCCTCCGCCGAACTGCCACAGCGGCCGCATTGCTCGTCGCCTGTCAGGCCCATCCGGTTGTGCAGGCGCAAAACGCACCAAACTCGAACCGGACGCCAACCGACACGCGAATCTGGAGCCCAGCCCAGCGCGCGGCGCTCGATCGCATCGACTCCATCGCGCCCGATGTGGCACAGGTCAATCGCGCGATCTGGGAATTTGCCGAGGTCGCACTCCAGGAGAAACAATCCTCCGATCTGCTCATCGCCCGGTTGCGCGCGGAGGGATTTGACGTAAAAACTGGAATCGCCGGCATGCCGACGGCATTTGTTGCCAGCTTTGGCAGCGGGCGACCGATCATCGGCCTCCTCGCGGAATACGACGCTCTGCCGGGATTGTCACAAGCCGTCGCCGACCGGCCAACAGCGTTCCACGACGGGGCGGCGGGTCATGCTTGCGGACACAGCGGCCTGGGAGCCGGCGCCTTCGCCGCAGCTCTGGCGGTGAAATCAGCCATGCAGTCTCAGGAGTTAAAAGGGACCATTCGGTTGTACGGCACGCCGGCGGAGGAGACGGCGGTCGGTAAGGTTTATATGGTGTTGGGCAATGCGTTTCAGGATCTCGATGTCTGCCTGCATTGGCATCCGGGCGACAGGAACGACGTCTGGGGAGGGAGTTCCAAAGCCCTCATTTCCGCGCGATTCACGTTTCACGGCACCGCGGCACATGCGTCGGCCAATCCCGATAAAGGGCGCAGTGCGCTCGATGCCGTCGAACTGATGAACGTCGGCGTTAATTTTCTCCGTGAGCACGTGCGGAACGATGTCCGGTTTCACTACGTGATCTCCCAGGGAGGGGACGTTCCCAATGTGGTGCCGGCGAATGCGTCGGTATGGTATTTCGTACGGGCCGATTCGCATGAGGAGACGGCCTCTTGTTTCGACTGGGTTCACGATGTCGCCAAAGGAGCGGCGTTGATGACCCGCACGAAGCTCGACATCGAGATCGACACCGACTGTCACGAACTGGTCCCCAACACTCCCCTCTCCGAACTACTTTATCGCAACCTGGAGAAGATCGGACCGCCGAAGTTTACCGAGCAGGAACGCGCGTTCGCTCGACGGCTGCAACAGCCGCTCATCGAAGAATTTCAAATCGATCCGAAAATCCCGCTCGAAGAATCCATCCGCCCTTTGAAAGACTCCTCGAAGATCAGCCAGGGCTCGACCGACGTCGGCGACATCAGTTGGCACGTCCCGACAGGCGGGGTGCGGACCGCCTGCTTCGTTTCCCAATGCCCGGGACACAGTTGGCAGAACGTCGCAACCATCGGCTCTTCCATCGGCGAAAAGGGAATTCTGCTGGCGGCGAAAGTGCTCGCGGTCTCGGCAGTCGAGCTTCTGGAGAATCCGAAAGCGATCACGGACGCGAATGCCGACTGGAAGTCGCACATGAAGGATCGAAAGTACACAACTCTGATTCCGCGGGGGCAATCTCCCATGCGAAATCTCCCCCAAACACCGCAGCGCCGCCAGTGATGAACTCCGCAGTTTCACATCGGATCTTCGTCGCATCCCTCGTCGTGGCCGGCGCTCTCACCATGACGGCGATCGTCTGGTGGCCCTTGTGGCGCGGCGGCGGATTCGTCGGAGGCGACGTCTACAGTTATTACTTTCCCCAAAAAGTCGTCTATGCCGAGGCGCTCCGCGCCGGGGAACTTCCGTACTGGAACAATCGTGCCGGGCATGGCTATCCGTTCGTCGCGGAAAGCCAGACCGGACCGTTCTATCCGCTCAACTTATTGCTGTATCGATTGCTGGAAGTCAACGCCGCGTACAACATCAATCATCTGTTGCACTACGTGCTCGCATTCTGCTTCACTTGGCTGCTCGCCCGGCGCCTGGGACTCGGATTCGCCGCGGCGGGGCTGGCGGCACTTGTTTACACCTACGGTTGGTTTCCCGCGCGGAGTTGTTGGGAATGGGCAATCATCGGCGGCGCTTGGCTTCCGGCGGCTTTATGGTGCGTGGAATCGTTTCTGCAGACACGATTCTGGCGGTATGCGTTCGGCCTGACAGCCGTGCTCGCATTGCAACTATTCGCCGGACATTTCAACCTCGCGTTCATCACGCAAGTGACGATTGTCGTCTGGGTGGGAGCGCGGCTCTGGTTCGCGCGCGACCGGCTTCCGCCTGGAACGATCTCGTGCCGCGCTCGCTGTACCCTCATGCTGGCAGTTGCCTGCGTGTGTGCTTTCACCTTGTCCGCCGTGCAGATCTGGCCCACATGGGAATTGAAAAGTCTGAGCCAGCGGGCTGCGCCGGGCGAAAACCATAAGCTTGCGCACGGCTCAATTCCGGCGTGGTACTGGAGCCAGACGTTTCTTCCGTGGAAGTGGTACGCCGTCGATTTCAACCGCGATGCGGAGCTGGATAAATCGGAGCCGAGTCTCGGGGCGCCCACGAATCAGGTCGAGGCACATCTTTATTTTGGGTTGGTTCCGCTGGCACTCGCGGTCGTCGAAATTGTTCAAGGTTTTCGGACGCGAAATCGGGAACGGGTTTTCTGGACGCTTCTGGGACTGGCCGCACTGCTTTATACATCCGGCTGGCTGCTGCCGATCGCAAGGCATCTCCCGGGATTTAGTTTCTTTCAGGGACCGGGACGCTGGGGAGTCTTGACGACGCTGATGGTGGGCCTCCTGGCGGGAAACGCTGTCGATCGCTTCCGCGCGAGCCGTTCGATCCCGATGGCGATCTGGATTGCTCTCGCATTGAGCGGCGCGATGCTGAGTACACTGATCTTGGCTGCGTCACTGCTGCAAGCATATGAGCTGCAAGGCTTCGAGAACCCGTTGCGGTTTGGGCCGTTGTCGGTTTCGGACAACGTGCTCTCCATGATGACGCTGGCCGTGATTATCGCTTCGGTCGGAGGCGTTCTGCTTCTCAAGTTCCGGTCTCGCGACGGCAAAAGGGAGAGCCAGGGCGATACGGCAAACATCAGTCACGGAATCTTTGCGGCAGCCATTCTGGTGGTCACGCTGGTCGATCTCTGGTTGGTCGGCCATCTCGTACATTACAGCGAAATGGTTCCAGATCCGCCGATCAATCATCTGGCGGAAAGTCCCGTGCGGAAGATCTTGTCCCCATTCGGCGGCTCGGCCCGACTGCTCGCTCCCAGCGCGAATCTCCCCTCGGTGCTCGGAGCCGCCGCGACTCCGGTCTATTTGACCTTCGGCCCCGCCGCGTACGTCGATCCACAGCTGACGATGCCCCGCGATGAGTCATCGGAACAAATCGCGTGGCTGCAGCGCGCGGGAGTCACCCACGTGCTGAGCTTCGAGCCTTTGAAGGGCGGGTTGTGGCCTGTTGCGATTGTGTGGCAGGGATACGACCCGATGTTCAATCCGGCGATTGCGCGCCGCGAGCCGTTGTATCTTTTTAAACTTCTCGATTCGCGCGGGCGGGTCGCCTGGGCCGATCCTGAATCGAAAGGAACCGCCAAAGTCGTTGAACTCACCGCGAATCGCGTTCAAATCGAAGCCGACTCGGAAACCGGTGGAAAGCTCATTCTGACCGACCTGATGTACCCCGGCTGGGAGGTCAGCATTGATGAGGTGCCGGCGGACGCCGAAACTTTTGAAAGCATGTTTCGCGCCGTGCAAGTGCCAGCGGGGAAACATGAGGTGGCGTGGACCTACCGGCCGCGCGGGATATATTGGAGTGCAGTGCTCGGGTTGTTCACGTTCGTGCTGCTGGCGGCTGTGGCGCACGTTCGTTTCTGGCATCCGCAACGATGCCGGTTTCTCGATGAGGAGACAGGGTCATGAAAGCGGCTTACATCACGCAGACCGGCGCGCCCGACGTCATTCAGTACGGCGAACTCCCGCAGCCGGAACCGGGACCGACCGAAGTGCTGGTCAAAGTCGGTGCCGTGGCGGTCAATCCCATCGATACGTACATCCGCGGCGGTGCCGTCGCCATGCCGATCAAGTTTCCGTATATCATCGGTTGCGATCTCGCGGGCAAAGTGGAGAAGTGCGGCCGCGATGTCAGCGGGTTCACGCCGGGAGATCGCGTCTGGGCGAGTAATCAGGGGCTCTTCGGACGGCGGGGAACCTTCGCCGAATACGCGGCCGTTGATCAGAAATGGTTGTATCCCATCTACGACGGCCAAAGTGACGCCGAAGCAGCCGCGGGAGCCCTCGTCGGAATCACGGCGCATCTCGGGCTGTTTCTGCACGCGAAGCTCAAAGGGGGTGAAGTTGTTCTCGTCAACGGCGGCACCGGCGGGGTCGGCAGCGCGGTCGTTCAATTGGCAAAATCGATCGGCGCGAAGGTCATCACGACCGTCGGTTCGCTGAAGAAGAAAACCGTCTGCGAAAACTGGGGAGCCGATCTTGTGCTCGATTATCATTCCCCCACGCTCGATCACGACATTGCGAGCTTCGCGGAGCCGAACGGCGGGATCAACGTCTGGTTCGAGACACAGCGCGAACCGACATTCGACCGTACCGTCGCAATGATGGCACCGCGCGGGCGGATCATTTTGATGGCCGGCCGCACGGCGCGGCCGGAGTTTCCGGTCGGGCCGTTCTACGTCAAGGATCTGCAACTGCTCGGCTTTGCGATGTTCAATGCGACCCCGGACGAGCAGCGCGAGTGTGCCCGCAACTTGAGCGTGCTGTATGAAAACGGATCGTGGCGCCCGCTCATCGGCCAGACGTTTCCTCTCTCCGAAGCCGCCGCCGCCCACCGTCTGCAGGAAGACAACACGCTCGGCAAGCGAGGTTCGCTGACAGGCAAGATCGTGCTGGTGCCGTAGGTCAGACTTCGGGAATCCAGACTTCAGGTAGTCAGGCTTCGGGCTCCAGGCAAGGCGTATTTGGGTGTCTGGCCCCGGCAATTTACAGCTTCCTCTTCAGAAGCCGCCGATTCCGGGTTAGAATTGACCGGTGACTCAGCCGGGAGATCTTCACCATGCGAGCCGAATCGGCATTTCGTCGCCGCGATTTCCTGAAATGCTCTGCCGCCTGCGCGGCCGGAAGCACCGCGTTGTATCATTCGCTGTCGTTGGCTGCCGCCGCGCATGGAGGGCACCCGCTCGCACCTCGTCTCGCGCACCACCAAGCGAAAGCCAAGAACCTGCTGGTGATTTTCCTGACGGGGGGCTTCTCGCACGTTGATACTTTCGACCCCAAACCGCAACTGGCTGTCGATCAGGGGAAGAGCGTTTCGGCGGTCCATCTGCGCGGTGTCGACAACCTGCCGCTGATGGGTTCGCCGTTCAAGTTCTCGCGGCATGGCGATTCGGGACTCTGGATGAGCGAGTTGTTCCCGAATCTCGGAACGATGGCAGACGAATTGTGCGTCATCCGTAGTCTGCACACCGACATCGTCGAGCATTTTCAATCGGTGATGGCCATGCACACCGGTTCGGCGACCGTGCCGCTGCCGAGCATCGGTGCGTGGTTGAGTTATGGTCTGGGAACGCTGAATCGAAATTTGCCTTCCTACGTGGTGTTGGCGGAGCATCTCACCTATGCCGGTTCGCAGGTGTGGGACAGCAGTTTTCTGCCGCCGGTGCACCAGGGGGTGCGAATCGTCCCGGGGGACAAGCCGATTCCGGATCTCGATTCTCCGGCCCGCTCGTTCCGATTGCGCGAGCTTGAACGAATCATGCTCGACGATGCGAACAAACTGCACGCCGAGGCGCGGTCTGAAGACCTGAACCTGCGCGCCAGCATCAACAGCTTCGACGTCGCGCGGGGCATGATGCGGATCGCTCCCGAGATATTCGACGTTTCGCACGAAACTCCCGCGACGCTCGGCGCGTACGGCGTCGAATCGAACGATCGCAAGTCGTTCGGCTGGCAATGTCTCATCGCGCGGCGGCTGATTGAGAGCGGCGTGCGGACGGTCGAGATCATCGATACCGGTTCGAGCAACAACTGGGACGCGCACGGCAACATGCAGGATCACCGACCGAAAGCGAAGCGCGTCGACCAACCGCTGGCGATGCTGCTCCGCGATCTTAGGCAGCGCGGCCTGCTCGATCAAACTTTGGTGGCGATCTGCACCGAGTTCGGTCGAACTCCTTGGACCGACAACACCACCAGCAAAGGACGCAACCACTATGCCCGCGCCTTTTCTTGCCTGCTGGCGGGCGCCGGGGTGAAAGGTGGGAACGCCGTCGGTGCGACCGACGAGCATGGGATCGACATCGTCGACAACCCGGTGCACGTGCACGACTACCACGCGACGATCCTGCACCTGATGGGGATCAACCACGAGCGGCTGACGTACCGCTACGCCGGCCGCGACTTCCGCCTGACCGACGTTCATGGCCGGGTTGTGCCGGAAGTCTTGGCGTAACGACAATTGTTGATTTCCGCACTGGCGCTGCCTGACGCTGATTCCGGTGGTGTGTCGGATACAGATCTTCACTACCCCGACAGCGTTGACGGGGCAAATTCCGCGGAATTTAACGAGTTTGTCAAGTTTTCCGATGGGGTTGACCGATACGAAAACGGGGGAAGGCCCCTATCGATCCGCCGCATCAAACCACTCGTTTCTCCCTTGGGCGCTCCGATTCCTCGGCGCGTTTGTTCTATGACGAATCAATTCGTTGCCGGTGCGTTGGCAGTTACGATTCTTTTCACCGGCTGCACATCAACGAAAACCTCGTCGACCGCCCGAACGGGTGTGGAGCAACTGTTGATATCCACTGCGGTTGATGAATCCCTTGATAAAGTGGACTTCCAGGCGTTCCAAGGGCGCAAAGTCTTGGTGGAAGAAAAATACATCGACTGCGTCGATAAGGCTTACGTCGTGGGCTCGGTACGGCATCGCGTGGCCCGAGCCGGTGGAGAGCTGACTGCGAAGCCAGAAGACGCAAACATCGTTCTGGAAATTCGCAGTGGTGGAGTAGGGACCGATACGTCCGACTCCTTCGTGGGTATTCCCGAGATCGCCCTCCCCGGAATGATCACTTTGCCGGAGGTTCGGCTGGTATCACGCCTGCACCAGACCGGTACGGCTAAGCTGGCGCTGGTCGCCTACGATGCGAAAACCATGCAACAACTTGGGGACGGAGGGGTCTCCTTGTCGCGGGCGGACGACAACAACTGGTACGCGCTTGGCATTGGGCCGTATCAGAACGGAAGCCTGAAACGCGAACTCCAGAAATCGAACGCCGGTGTCAATCGAGCGGTCTACAACGAACTTCCGGCCCACGTCGCGTTCTATCCCAGCCAGGATAGCGGGCACGAAGAGTCACCCTTTCGGTTCACCTCGGGAGTCGACGAAACTCGGTAATTTCGTCCACGGAGTATCGTGATAAAATCGCGATACGGCTTTCGAGGTTTTGAACTCCGCTTGGGTCGTCCCCGAAGTAAAAACGACGCGCTAGTAGTCGTACCACATCCCCAGCCCCAGGAGCTGTTCGTACTTGTTGAAGAACTGGGTCTGCAGCGAATTGCCGTCGTAGTACTGGAAGCCGGCGCGGAACAGGTGGTCGTTGTACGTTCCCCGCCACTGCCAGCCCCAGACGATGTTGAAGTTGCCGCTGAAATCAAAATCCTCCAGCAGGTGAATGTTGGCCGCCGCAAACGGCGCGCCTTCAATGCCGGTCGGAATCACGGGGCTGTATTGCGCGCCGAACTGAAATTCCAGCGGCTTTGCGCCACCTGTGTTCCCGGCGGCGTACCCAATTTCTCCGTAGATGCTGACGTCCCGACGAACGTCGTAGGTCAGCCCGGCGATCGCCGAATCGCGGACATACTCGATCCGCTGCGCCAGCGGGTGCGTCAACATGTATTCGTCACCCAGGTGCGAGCTGATGTGGTAGTAGCCCATCTTCCAGGCGAGCGGCCCATCGCGATGCGTCAGCAGCATGCCGGCGCGAAAGTCGACCGCGTCCAACTCCGAACGCACCACCGGATCGATCCGCGGAAACACTGCCCCTTCAATATCGAACTGGTAGCCTTGCGGCTGAATCGGCCCAGTTGTCCCATACCGCCAGATTCCGACCCGGCCGCCGAGCGTCGTCTCCCAGACCCAACCCCGGCCGCGTTCGTACAGCCAGACCGAACTCATCCGCGGCTCGCGCGGACCAGCCAGATACGATTTGTACATCAGCCCGTCCGGGAGAAGCTGGTAGGACCACTCTTCACACCATTCGACATCGCCATCATCCATGACATGGGAGACACCGACGTCCGATGTTGAGGTCTCGTAGCTCACCGGCTCGACGTACGACATCGGTACGATTCCGGATGGCGACTCCTCGTCGTTGCGATCGTCGAAGCCAAGCGTGACCGGCTGCACGGTCGCCGTCACGTCGGAAGACTCTCGCTCGGTGAACAGTCCGATGCGCTGCCACGCGCGCCCTGGTTTCCATTCCGCGGAGGCTGCCCAACTGCACAAACAGACCGACAGGCAGACCAGCGGCAGAACGACTGCACAGGGTCGGCAAAAAAAAGGCTGTTGTCGCACGAAGCAATCCCCCTGGATGCGCCCACAGGGAAACTTGAGAGAATCTGTTGTTGTACGTCCGGCAAATGGCAGGTCAGAGAGCCGGTTCCAATTGGGACGGTTGTCGTAATATCGACCAACGCGACGAAGGCGCTCGTCGAAACGGGCGTGGGGATTGTGATCGAAGAACGAATCGATCCGCGCGCGCCGATTGTTCGGAATGTAAGGGGGAAACCCACTCGAAATAGTCCCTTCACCGCGGCAGATAGGAATTCGCCAATCAAAGTAAAACCGATTGCCGCAATGGTAGTTATGTCATTTTTCGGGACTTTGTACACGGATGCTGTGACCGCGCGGGTAAGGCAGGGATGTAAAAATGCGCAAGCTTTCAGGGCTTCGCCCGTCGTAGGACTCCTCTCCACCTGATGAACGAGTCGCGACTATAATCCAGCAATGGCCAACCATTTTTGTAGGTCTAGACTCGATCCGTTTTGGCAGAGGCACGCTCCTCACAACGCTGACTTTCTCAGTTTATCTTGGTCTGTATTGCGCTTGGGCTGAACCATCGCTACTTGTCGATGGCACACCTGATGGCTTCGCCTCGCCGCACTTCCGTATTCGTCAATCGACGCAGTTGCAATGGTGCGACGACGGATCGATCTTTCCCGCGTCTCGCGAACATACTGTGCAACCGGTGTTGCGCATTCTCTTCGCCCCGGCGCACTGGTTCGATTGCCGGCTCCGCGCCGCCAAGTGGAAATCGAACACTCCCCCTTCGCGGTGATTCTCACATCAACTGAATGCAGCAAGGGTTTCCCCTGAGAGCACGTTGAATTGCCCGATCCCCTCTTGCGACTTGCCATAGTCCTGGCGCACAATGCCAACCTTCAACACGCCAATAAAACCTTCCGCATTGGGTCTAAGGAGTGTCTCGGGCCGAAAAGTCTCCCATAGCCATCTTTGATTCGCCGCAACATTCGGCGAACGAGTTCCCCGCTGCGCTGCCCAACATCGAACAGGGAGCCGATGGCGAACCTTCGATTCCAACGATCTCCGTTCACTCAACCACGCCTTCGCAAACGGCCCTCATCGAATCCCGCACCGCGGACACAATCGACAAGCCCCGAGTGCGAGCTCACATCGAAGGCTTTGAACTCGTCCGCGTTCTCTCGGCCCTGAATGTCGTGACTTTCCATGTGCTCGCGCTCACAAGCGGCTTGATTGGCCGCGGCAGTGTTTGCGCCTTCGTGATGATCGCGGCTGCTCTGCCGGCCATGCAACCCGATCTCGGACCGTTCGGCCGCTATGCCCGCCGCCGCGCGGCGCGCATTCTCACACCCTGGCTGATCTGGTCGGCGGTGTACGGTGCAGTCGCGGGTGCACGTTATCTGCGCTCCGGAATTGTGCCGCCGTGGAATTACAACTGGCTGATGATCGGCACATCCATTCATCTCTGGTTCTTCGTATTCATTTTCTTCGCCGGGCTCGGCCTTTGGTGGACGTTGCACGCCGTCGAGGGGGTGTCACCCAGCCGCGCTGCATTGGGTCTCACGTTTTGTGCCGCGCCGTTGATCGTTTTCTACTCGCAATTGACCGCAGTGTGGGAACCTCCGACCCCGTTCGGCCTGTGGACCATTTGCTTTCCGGCATTGCTGATCGGCTTGGCACTCGGGCTTGTCTGCCGGGAAGAGGACGCTCGCCGAACGCGCGGCGTAATTCTCATCGCATCGATCACCCTGCTGGCAGCTGTCACGGCGGGGCTCACCGGTTCAGTGCCAATCCTTCTTTCCTACGGCATTCCCGCCCTGCTCATCCCCGGTGCGCTCCTGTTGCCGATTCGTGTCGGTCCCGTCATTCGAGGCTTGGCGAGCGTCTCGATGGGAATCTACACCACGCACCCACTGGTGCTGATCGTGCTGCGGCACTGCTGCGGAGAGACAATTCCACCGGCAGCCTGTGTACCTATCGTGTTCCTAAGCGCTGCGGCACTGGCCGCCATGATCCGCCGTTTCCCCGGCGGCACATGGCTGGCGTAAGAGCCGTCCGTAACGCAGAGGCCCAGTCCCCGTAAACGCTGTCCCGAGTCAAGTCACCCACCATGTCTGTCGCTCCGGCCGATCACCCCGCGCCCGCACAACCGCTACCGTCGGCATAACTCATTCGGGTGAGTGGGGGTTTACCCCAGGAATAACACCTTGCTCGACGGCGAAAGACGTAAGATTGAAGAGGACACGAATCGTCTCTTAACGTCAATTGAGCGATTTAACCATGCGTCCCACAAACGATCACAACAAACCTACTATGGAATCGCTCCCTCCGGGAGCCACCGAGCAGCGCCAAGCTGCGCGCTCCAACATCCATACGGTCGTATCGATCATGCCGGTCGATGAACGAGGCAAAATCTACGGGAATCGGTCGATTGGGACTTGCCGAAATATCTCTGCCAACGGTGTCTCTCTGCTTTGCAAGCACGCCATTGGCAAGAGGTTTCTCCATCTGGATGCGGTGAACTACGCTGTTGGACTTTCATCAGTCACGATTGAAGTCTTGCGCGAGATGCCATCCGCGGAGGGATACGAGATCGCCGGACGGTTTGTGAAGCTCCCGCTGCGTACGTCGCACGTTCTCCGTTCGTAGTTCTGTCGCGGTCGGCCCGCTCGGCTTGACGTGGGGCATCCGGAACTGACGACCAATCCAATCGATCTTTATCCAACGATACTTGCCTTCGTGACATTCGTGCTTTGAGGCTTCGGACTTCGTGCTTAAGCCCTACTCCGGCGAATTCCAGTCTCCCCAGTGCGCGAGGTAGTGCCGATACGCCGGCGAGTCTTCCGCCTCCTTCTCCAGCCAGGCTTTCGTCTCATCCACAATCTCCTGCTCATCCTCCAGATTCAGCTTTCCCAGCAGCACCCGCGTCCGCAGAAAGACAAAATACGTGTCGAGCACGTCGCAGCGGCAATAGTCGTTGATCTCGTCCGCACGCCCGGCGTCGTACATATCCTGGATCTTCGAGCCGTCGATGCCGGTCTTCCCCGGCTTGCCGATCAGGTTGGCCAGCAGGTTCAGCCCGCCCGAAACCTGGGCCGCCCCGAAGTTCGAGAAGAGATCCATCAGATCGATGTGCACCGCGGTGTTGTAGCGGTTCCGCGACTGCTCGAACGACTTGGCCTCAACATTGAACCAGGCGGGAATGCTCAACCCGTAGCGGTAGGCCGCTAGTTCCATCACCGGAATGTCGTACCCGCGTCCGTTGTACGTCACGAACGGCGGCTTGCCGTAGTGCGTCCACCCCTGCCAGAACCGCTTGGTGATTTCGTACGGGCGATACTCCGGGGCATCGAGCGTGGTGAGATCCAGCAGCCGAAAGTCGGCCGAAACTTTCGCGATCGCCACCGCTGCCGGGAGCACGAAGGTGGTCGGCAGCACATCCTTCCCCTTCTCCGCCATCAACTCGGCCCGGTAGCGCGCAAGGGCATCGGCCGGCGAAAGTCCGGCATCGGGATAACGGACGCGGGAGATCAAGTCCCCATCGCCGACCGCCTCGACGTCGAACAGCAGGTACGCGACCTTTTTCCCTCGGCTCTCGGCCATCTCTTTCGCTCCATCAATTTCAGCAAGAAGTCTACCCAGTGCAAAATCATCGGCGGCGATGCATGTTACCCGGAACGGAACGGGGGCGAGTAGCGAACAGGCTTCAGGATGTCGGGCTTCAGGCGCTCAGGTTTCGGACTTCAGGCATTGCGGATTTCGGATTGCGAATTGCGGATTGCTGACCCAGGACTCCGGACTCGGGACTTTTTTTCTTTCCATCATCCATCCTCCTCCCTCCGTCCTCTTATTGACCGCTGTTCCGACGACAAGTCGTCGGCTTGGCAAGAGTCCGATTCCCTCCGTCTGGCCTCTTCTGCTCCCCTCGCCCCTTGCGGGAGAGGGGCCGGGGGTGAGGGGGCTTCCTCTCCTCCATCTTCCATCCTCTATCTTCCTCCCTCCGTCCTCGTCTTGATTGCTGTTCCGACGACAAGTCGTCGGCTTGGC
>CAZVJA010000122.1:0-15125 GCA_964626885.1 uncultured Planctomycetaceae bacterium
CTCGGGTGCGAGGGGACAAGCGGAATGTCCTCGACAAACCGCTGCACCGCCACGCGATGTCCCCACGAATCATACGGCGCGAGATATCCCGCGCGGACTTCCGGCGTCATTCGCTCCGGCTTCTCGACTGCCATGGAGAGCGCCGCTCGCGAGAAGAGATTGAAGCCGCGCACGCCGAGCGCTCCCAGCAGCGGAATGCGGCAGGCAGCGATCCGCAGCGGGATGCGTTTCGAACGGAACGCGGCGGTGTTCATCAACACAAAACGGGAGAAACGCTCCGGGAGCCGCGCGGCCGTTCCCATGCCGATCGCGCCCCCCCAGTCGTGCGCGACGAGCGTGATGTTCCGCAGGTCGAGCGTCGTCACGAACGATTCCAAGTCAGCGATTCGCCGTGCGAGCGTATACGGATAATCGGCCGACTTGTCGGACAAGCCGCACCCGACATGATCGACCGCCAGCACGCGATGCGTCTTCGAGAACTCTGTGACAAAATGCCGCCAGGCGAAGCTCCAGGTGGGATTGCCATGCACAAATAGCAGCGTCTCGCCCGCTCCCTCGTCGAGATAATGCATCCGCGCGCCCGGCACCTCGTGAAAGTGCGAGTCGAAAGGATATTCACGGCGCCAATCGGGATAAAGAGACATTGCGGATTGCGAATTGCGAATTGTGGATTTCCAACTCGGGACTCAGGACTCGACAAGTGCGTCGGCCAATCGGTTGATCTCTTCCTCGCGATGGGCCGCTGAGAGGGAAATTCGTAAACGCGATGTTCCCTCGGGCACCGAAGGGGGACGAATGGCCGGCACGAGCAGCCCCTGTTGCTCCAGCTTCATGGAGATTTCAACCGCGGCGTCGGGTGAGCCGAGAATCAGGGGAATGACTGGCCCGATTCCTCCAGGGCACACCGGCAAGCCACGCTCGACAAGCCGTTTGCGGAGCCGGTCGGCCATGTTTCGGAGATGGGCGCGGCGTTCCGGTTCCTGCTCGATGATGTCGATCGCCGCACACGCCGCGGCACAGGATGCCGGCGGCAACGCCGTCGAGAACATCTGTGTACGGGCACGATTCCACAGCCAATCGATGAGCGGCTGCGGACCGGCCACGAAGCCCCCCAGCGAGCCGACCGCCTTGCTCAACGTGCCGACGCGGACAGCGACGCGATCTTCAACGCCGAGTTCTTCCGCCAATCCGCGACCGTGCGCGCCGAAAACTCCCGTCGCGTGCGCTTCGTCAATGATCAAACTTGCATCGAACCGATCCGCGAGATCGCACAACTCCCGCAACGGCGCCGCGACACCATCCATGCTGAACAGACTATCGGTGACAATGAACCTTCTGCGAAACGACCCCGCTGCGCGCAACTGATCTTCCAGCTGCTCAAGACGATCGTGCCCATAAATGTAAATCGTCGCGCCGCTCAGCCGGCAGCCGTCAATCAGGCTGGCGTGGTTCAATCGGTCGGAAAAAATCGCGTCTTCCTTGTCGGCCAAAGCCGAGACCGTCCCCAGATTCGCGGCATACCCGGTGGGGAACAACGCGACCGCCGGTTCCCCCTCGAATGCGGCGAGACGTTCCTCCAGACGGGCGTGCCAGTCGGTTCGACCCGTGACGAGCGCGCTCGACCCGGCCCCTGCTCCGGCATCCGCAAGTGCTGCTTGCGCGGCGGCGATCACGCGGGGATCGTGAGCGAGATCGAGATAATCGTTGGCGGCGAAGTTCTTTAGTCGCCGGCCGTCGATGACACATTCGCCACCGCCGGCACCGATGACGCGCCGCTTTCGTCGGACGATTCCACGCTCGTCGAGCAGTTCCAGTTCGCGTTCGATCCAGCCCCAGCGATCCACGGCGAGAACCCTCATGTGAGCGAGATCACATGGTTGCTCAACTTTTCCGCTCCCCCCTCCTGGATGAGGTAGTTGTTTTCGATGCGCATCCCGCCGATCCCCTCGATGTACATGCCAGGCTCGATCGTCACGACGTCGCCGGCGAGCAACTTCTCGTCACTTTCGGGAACGAGTATCGGGTACTCGGGATGCGCGAGGCCGATGCCGTGCCCCGCGTGATGCGGCAGCTTGCCCCGCCCGGCCGCTTCCATCGGTTTCGAGACGGCGGCGTATACATCGCCGGCCCGCGCGCCGGCTTTCAGGGCCGCCGCGCCGCTCTGGAGCGCCGCCTCGCAGATGCGGAACATCTCCTGCTGCTCGGCGCTCGGTGTTCCCACCGCCAGCGTGTTCGTGAAGTCGCTGCGATAGCCGTTGATGACGACCGAATAATCAAGGATGAACAGATCGCCGTCGCGGAGCTTGTAATCGGTCGGCAATCCGCCAACTTTCGGCAGCGCGGCATTCGCGGCCCGAAAGTCTCCGTAGACGAGCACCGCGCAACCAGCCGCATCGGTCACCGCCGACTGAACCTCGCGGTAAACGTCCAGCTCTCGAACACCCGGCTTGACGACTTCCCGCCCGCGGCGATGGCCGGCATCGGTCGCGCGCATGCAATGCCGCAGCAGCGCGATCTCATCGGGCTCCTTCTGCCGGCGGAGTTGCCGCAAGATGGAACCGAGATCGACGTTCGTTGCAAGATTCGGGGAGCCGGCCGCGCTCCAAGCTCCGACCGGCAGCCATTCAGATTCCACCGCGCCGGTGCGCCCCGCCAGCTTTTTCGCCGCCGACGCAACGGCCGCAAACAGGATGTGATCACGATTCTCGGTCGAATGCTTGTGGTCGTACCATTTTTCGATCGACTCGTGATCGACGAAGTACGGCGCGGCTGATGATTTCTGCGTGAAGTTGTCAGCGAAGAGGGTCGCCCCACCGTCACGTTCCAGCAACAGCAGCCCTCGCTCTCCGCCGGAGAAGCTCAACGGCTGCACCCAGAAGTTGCAGAGATAGTTGACGTGCCGAGGATCGGCAATCAACAGCCATTCGAGCGATGCGGGAACAGCTTCCCACAACCGGCGGCGGCGCGACAGACACCCTTCTTTGGTCAGCATCGTTCAGTCAAAACCTTTCGCGGCCAGCCAGCGCTCGGCATCGAGAGCCGCCATGCAACCCGAACCGGCCGCCGTGATCGCCTGACGGTAATAGTCGTCCGCCACATCCCCGGCGGCGAAGACCCCTTCCACACTGGTGTAAGTCCGGGCGGGAGTGGTCCAGCGAATATACTTCTTGTCAGTCAGTTCCAATTGGCCGGCGAGGAAATCGGTGTTCGGCGTGTGGCCGATCGCCGCGAAGTATCCGGTCGCCGGCAATTCCTCCACGCGGCTTTTGTCATCGGTGCCGCGAATCCGCACTCCGGTGACCCCTTCCTTGTCACCACCGAGCACTTCCTCGACAGTCGAATTCCATTTGACTTCGATCTTCGGGTTCTTGAGTGCCCGTTCCGCCATGATCTTGCTGGCGCGGAATTCATGGCGGCGATGGACAATGGTGACTTTCGAACCGAACTTTGTCAGATAGCCCGCTTCTTCCATCGCACTATCGCCCCCGCCGACCACAACCAGCGGCTTGTTGCGGAATCTTGGCAGCGCTCCGTCACAGACTGCACAGGCGGAGACGCCGTTGTTCTTGAATCGATCCTCCGAGGGGAGTCCGAGATAGTTCGCGCGGGCACCGGTTGCAACGATGATCGCCAGCGCCTCGATCTGCTGACCCCCGAGGGTCTTCATCCGGAAGGGATGCCGCTTCAGATCGACCGACACCACGTCGTCGGTGATGATGCGGGTTCCAAAATTAATTGCCTGCTGCCGCATCAGTTCCATCAGCTCTGGGCCGCTGACACCATGTCCGGCATGCGGCGCCATATACTGACGCCGTTCCTGATCGATCGCCGCTTCGAGGTAGCCGCCGAGGTCAGCGACCGGAAACCCAGGGTAATTCTCAACTTCGGTCGTCAGCGCGAGCTGCCCGAGGGGGAGCGTTCCCTTCTGGCGGTTTTCCTCAGTGATCGCTCCTTCAATAACCAGCGGTTTCAGGTTCGCCCGCGATGTATAAATGGCGGACGCCCAACCAGCCGGCCCCGACCCAATAATCACAACATGCTCAGCCACAGTTCCATCCTCTTCTCGCAGGTTCCAACAGTTCGTCTCGAACGATACTCGACCCGGGCACCGTCGGCAACTGACGTGGCCGGAGAGGCCGGCCCCGCCAGAGGTTACCTCGAACCGAAGGAAAGGACTGTTTGAATTTCTGATTCGCAGGTTGAGAGGATGATTCGACGCGACCCCGGGATTCTATTCCTGGAGTAGAAAAGCAAGGGACCAATTCAAAACGGTGGAAGCGGCGGGGTGGAGCAGTCCGGGAAGCGATATTTGAGAAAAAGCTCGAGAGGAAAAGAAAGAAGGCGTTCCGAAAGATACATCCCTCGGAACGCCTTCGTGTTCGCCTAGGAAGCAAGTGCGGGCCAACGCTTGCCACCCTGGCGGCTTTCTTAAGATGCACGCTTCGTGCCAAACGAGTGATTACACTGACAAAAAATCATAAGTTATTTCTATTTAAACACTTATAAATAAAACCATTCGCGTGGCAGATTTCTGCCAATTTCCCAGACTGCATCATTATGCAACATTCGTATTATTTTGCTGCAGCGCATTTTGCTCTATCGATGCCCTCAGATTCGTTATCGAACTAAATTTCCCAGCAAGAGACCGGCCCACAATCCCCAATTTGACCCACTAGCTCGATCGCTTGCGGAGCAGTTGGTCGGTCGCCATCCTCGCAGACACGCGCTTGTCAATCCCCTGCTGACCGCCGATACTGGCACTTTCCAAGCATGCTATCCCGCTCGGAAATCGTCTCCCCCAACTCTGCCTTGCGTGGTTTCGACTGTATTTATGAAGAAAAAGCCCGACGCGCTCCGTACCGCTAACGAAAACTCGTCCGCACCGATCACCGTCCCTCGGTTCGTCGCCGCCAAGCGACAGGGACGGAAGCTGTCCATGCTGACCGCCTACGATTATCTGTGGGCCGGCATCTTCGACGAAGCGGGAGTAGACGGGATTCTCGTCGGCGACACGCTGGGCATGGTCGTTCAAGGGAGGGGAACGACGCTGCCGGTAACGTTGGAGCAGATGATTTATCACGGTGAGATGGTGGCTCGAGCGGTGAAACGGGCGCTGGTCATCGTCGATATGCCGTTCCTCTCTTACCAGGTGAGTCCACAGCAAGCGGTGGAGAATGGCGGCCGCATCCTCAAGGAGACCGGCGCGTCAGCGGTCAAGCTGGAAGGGGGAGTCAATCAGTCGAAAACGATCCAGGCCCTGGCGGCGGCCGACATTCCGGTCATGGCACACGTCGGCATGAAGCCACAGTCGGTGCGAGCGCTCGGAGGCATGGGAAAGATTCAACGGGATGAACAGCGACTCCTCGATGACGCGAAAGCGGCCCAGGACGCGGGAGCGTTCGCCGTGGTTCTGGAACTCATTCCCAAGCAATTGGCCAAGGCCATCACCGCGGAACTCGAAATTCCCACGATCGGCATCGGGGCTGGTCCCGAATGCGACGGCCAGGTGCTCGTCAGTTGCGACATGCTCGGGCTGACTCCCGGTTTTCAGCCACGCTTCTTGAAACACTATGCCGAATTGCGTCAGGCGGCGATCGAAGCGGCACGACGTTATTCCGACGAAGTCCATGACGGCCAGTTTCCGGACGACGCCCACAGCCACGAGTGAGGCCGGCGTCAGGCTTCAGATGGTCGGGCATCGGGAAGAGTCCCGGGGACCAAAGTCAACGGTGACGAGGTCTGGAGGAGGTGCCGCTTGCGGCTTAGCCGTCTTTTCCGGCCGAGGTTTCAGCGGCCAAGCACGTTTTCGAGTCCTAGCCGCAGGATCACCCACAGCGCCGTGGCCGCTTCACGCCAGTTGATTTTCGAGGTCCCATAGCGGCGATCTTCAAACACGATGGGAACTTCGGCGAACCGGCAGCTGACGCGCTTGAGGCGATACAGAATCTCTTCCTGAAATGCATAGCCCCGGGCGCGGACTTTGTTGAATTCGACCTCGCGCAGCTTCGCGATACGGTAACAACGAAAGGCCCCGCTGTTGTCGCGTGTTTTGAGGCTAAGCAGAATCCGCGCGTACCAGTTGATGCCGCCGCTCATGAAATGCCGCAGTGGTCCCCACCCCTGCACTCCCCCGCCGGCAACATAGCGTGAACCGATCACCACGTCGGCGGCCTGCATCGCGTCGACCAGCGCGGGAAGATAGCGCGGATGGTGGCTGAAGTCGGCGTCCATGTTGAGGACGTAATCGTATCCTTGCTCGATGGCCTGTTGAAACCCGGCGATTGTCGCGGTCCCCAATCCCAGTTTTCCGGCGCGATGCAGCACGCGGATTCGCGAGTCGCCTGCCGCCAGTTCATCTGCCAACTGACCGGTGCCGTCGGGAGAGTTGTCGTCGATCACCAAGACATCGGCTGCGGCAACGGTGCGATGAATCTCGGCGATCAACTCCGGAAGATTTTCGCGCTCGTTGTACGTGCACAACGTGATGAGCAGTCGAGGGAGCGTCATACGATACCGTAAACGGATTTTACAGAGCTCGACCTGAAACAGCCGACGGACGATGTCCGTTGCGAGTGATAGGAGTTTCGCGCGGCGACTGCAAGCTCAGTGGTAATAGAGCGTTCTCCCGCCCGAATTCAAACGGCCGAGCCAGTCCCCCAGAGACGTCTCATTCGACGCACCGCTTCGCGATCATCAAGGGTTCGGCGGGAGCAGTGTCGGGCCGGAATCGTCCTTCGGCGGCTCGGCCGGTTTTTGTGTCGGGAGCTTTGGCGCGGGGAGCTTTGGCGCTGCAAGTTTTGGTGCCGTCCCTTCAGCCGGCTTCTCGCCTGCTGCCGGTTGCGGTACGCGGTTCTCGGGCACAGGGAGCGGCGGAACGAAGGGGGCATTCCCCAAATTCTTCTCTTGTGGAGAAGCAGGTTTCGGTGGGGCGGGAATACCATTGTCGAGACGCGGGGGTGCCGCGGCAGCGAAACCAAAATCGGGTGCGGAAACGCCACCGGGAGCAGGTGGACGGAGAAACGCCTCGAGATGAGCCCCCTTCCCCGCCAGCTTCATTGCGGTCTCGAAGAAGACCCCCGCTTGATTGTGTCGATCGAAATGGAGCAGCACTCCCATCAGGAAGAGGCGGTCCGGGTCACGAATATCCCGCTGCACCCAGTCGGCCACGCGGTGTTTGATGTCGGACTTTTCGAGCGCGTTCGCCGGTCCGAAGAGTTGATCGAGCGGTTCACCGTTGGCGGGCCACGCAGAATCAATCGCGAGCCCCTTCTTGATCTGCGCGACGGCATCGGGGTAACGTCCCAGGGCGGTCAACACCATTCCGAGCCGAAAATGGGGCAACGCGGCATCCGGAGACATGCTCTCCGCGGCGGCGTAACTTTGGCAGGCGTTTTCGTAGTCGAGCTTTTTCAGCCACAAATCGCCATGACTCAGTCGTCGCAGGGTTGCCGCCTGAAGTTCCTCTGAGGTGAATTGAGGCGTGTAAGGAGCAGGAAGTGCGAGAGCGAAATTACTCCTGGCCGGAGCATTGCCCGCCTCGAAAGTCGACAACTCGCTAACGCCACCGCTGAAGTCGGGGGGCAGCCAGACCGGCGGCGTATAGTAGTTGCCCACGTACCACGGCGGTACATAGCCACCGTAACTTCCATGCGCACACCCATAGCCGTAGTTGCCATACCAGCCGTAGGCACCGAAGGTGGGGTACAGGTAGATGTTGTAGTTTTGCGGCGAAACTGGAGACTCGAGCCCGCCGAGTCCATGCCACGGCTGGCCGTACTCGCGCTGATAGACATCGGCCGCAACCGTCGGGCCGTAATATCGGCCACCGGGGGTCATGAGACGGGGATACGAATAGCCTTGCCCGAAAAGGGCCCCGCCCGAGAACGTGACGGCCAGCATCGAACAAACGACCAACAGGGAACTGTAACGTCGCATGATCGTCCTCCTCAACCCGCCACAACCTTCTGCACATTATTATGCGAACAGAGCAGCACCTGGTCAATAAGGACCGGTCGGCGGTCGATGCCTGTCAGGGCTGAACCATGCACTGCTGTTTATGCCATCCAGAAACACATCAATATCTTTTGTCGATCTCGTAAGAGGGATCTGATGCGATAAAAATAATGCAAGGTTTAGCGATCAAACGACGGAGGGCGGTGGAGTTGCCCCTGGCGGAGGGGTTCCCTTGCCGGCGCGGATGTAGTCCCCCCGTTGATGCGCGTACTCTTCGGCGGTAATCGGATCGGGGGAGAGCGCGGCTTCGGATTCGCCGAGGCGGGCCTGCTCGAAATACCTCTTCAAGAACGGAATGCACCAGCCGCAACCGGTTCCCGCGCCGCCACACTGGCTGATTTCGCTCGCCACGCGCGGCTTATGGACGCGGATGTAATTCAGGATCTTCCGTTTCGAGACGTGAAAGCAGTAACAGACTTTGTCGTCGAGTTCCACGGGATCGCCGTTTCCTTAAGTCATTTTTTCGGTACGGGGGCGTCCTGCAATTCGACGCCAAGATGCACACCGTCGGGACGGATTTCCATGATGAGGCCGGCCTGTTTCGCCAGAGCGCGGAGGATCTCGCCGACCGTTGTGTTCTCCAATTTCAACGTGATCGGCCGGGCAAGCCGATCCGCTAAACCTGGCTGCGCGGCCGCATCCGCAAATATCGGCACAGCCGCCAGTTCTCTCAGTTCCGGGAGCAGATTCGAGAGCGGAACCGCTTTTGTCAACTCGTAACGGCGGATCGGTTGCTCCAGCAGAGCCGCAATGTCGACCGGCTTCGCGCCTGGTGACGTGTCGGTGCTTGTCTCCAAAGCAATACTCACCGGCTGCGCGGCGACGACCGGACTCCGCGTTTGCTCCACAACAGTCACTGGAGGTTTATGCTCCTCGAGCCTCGGCGGAATGATCGGTTCAGTTTCGGCGATCTCAGGGGGCAGGAGCACGGCTCCGGTCGGCGGCGGAACTGTATCGACTTGAGAGGCTAGTTTCACCGCCTCTGGTTTCACCGGTTCTTGATGCGGCATCTCCGGCGCGACGAGCGCGGCATCGGCAACAGTCGGCTCTCCTCTACCCCACGGCTTGATGAGACAGACCATCACCAGAGTGAACACCCCCGCGACGGTCCAGCTCAGCACCAGCGGATCGCGCAACATTCCGATTGCATGAATACAGCGGCTGCCGATCGATGTCATCAGTTGCTTTCCGCCAGTCGGACGCGCGGCGGCGTTTTTCTGCTGGCGCGGCGCGGGTTCTTTCCGCGCACCCTCCCTCGATGAGTGAGGTACGGATGATCGAGAACTCGCCGGTGCTTCCGCCGCTGCCGATAAACCCGCCCGGCGGATCGCGAAGCCCTCAGCCCCTTCCTCGACAACCTGAATGCTCGCCCGGCAATCGGGACAGGAGAACACCCGCCCCACGAGCGCGCGGTCCTGCACACGCAGCGGTGCCGCACACCAGGGGCAAGGGAGTGAATGCGGGGACATCAGGGGTTCTCGACAGAGGCGCAGCTACTGAATTATGAACAAGTTTTCCTATGCGATCGTTCCAGCACCCGGAGTCCGATGATTCGAACGAGCCTCTCGAAGGAGCCCGCGCTGAAATTCACACATCACTTCGTATTCTACCGCGAGAGGTCCAGGGGTGTGATCCCTTTCGATTTCGCCATGGCGCGAACCGTTACGAGGATGCTCTTTTTTTCTTCGTCAATCAGCACGACCATCTGGTCATATGGCTTGAGGATCGCGGCGAGACACTCGATGGCGGGAACTTTCCCTAACTGCAACGTCTGCGGCATGTTTCGCGTGTATCCCGCTTGCCGAAGCCCGTCGCCGTCGACTTCCATCGACACTCCCGTCTCGGTCGAAATATAGGCGATCGCTTCGTGCAGCGGCGTCCGGCGAAAATCGACGGCAATCGGCTGCTGCAATCGTTCGGTGATCGTCAGCGGCTTTTGCGGCGATGCTAATGACGGTGCTTTCACCTCAGTTCGCGGGCGTCGAGATTCATCCCAGGTGAGCAGCGCAGCCAAGGCCAGATTCGGAGCGGCACGCTCGGGGAGCAACGTCTCCCACAAGATTAACCTCGACTCAGTTTCGGCCCGCGTCGCCAATGCGGTCGCCTTGAGCATGGCGGGGAACCGTCCGATGATCCGCCGGCGTCCCTCATCCGCCGGATTCATGGACTCGACAGTCGTCATGACGGTTCTGGGGAGGTCGTCGAGCTTCGAGCGCAAGGTTCGTTCCAACTCCCGCGCGCGAACTTCCGCGCGATTGCGAACCAGAAGCTGCGATTCGAATGACTCGCTCACGTCCAAACTCCAAGCGATTCCCTCGACGGCCAATGGATCGAGCCAGTCGATGATGCTGCGGATCAATTCGGCGGACGCGGGACCAGCCAGCGCCTCGCGATAAAGCCGCAGATCATCCGGCCGGCAGATCAGTGAGAATGCGCGGCGGCCATCGGCGCGCGAGAGCAAATCTTCGATTGCCCGGTCGGTCGGGTTCGGCACCGTCGCGGCGTCCGACATCTCCCGTTCCAAGACTAACGGCCCGACGATAAAAGTTTTGGGATCAACGAGTGTCACGACACGATCCGCGGCGTGAATGGTCGGCGGCGAACCCGATTGGCCAGGTTGAACCGTTCCCTCGAACCGCTTCGCAAGCTCGTCCCCGTTTGTTTCTTCCGCCAAGCGAACCTTGGCCACAATCTCGGGAGCAATCCCCTGCCCCTTGAGCAGGACTCCGAAAGTCACTTCCTCGATCTGCTCGGGGGGAAAGGTGGTGGTGCCGACGACTCCCCGCGCGACCCATTCCGAAACCGGTCCGACACATTTGCGAAGCCCGTTGTGCTGCCGATCGTTCCGCCACAATGTCGCCGGATGCAGATGGAGCACCATCCGCACACCGACTGGAAAGTAGGTCAAAGCGATCTCGGCTTTTTCGGTCGCGTCGTCACGTGGAGCAGCTTCGTTCGGAGCCACGTTCGCCGGTCGCGAGTTTTTCTCCGTCGATAGGCTGGCCGCTTCCTCTCCCTTTGATGGAATGAGCGGCACGCGCAGCGCGTAATATGCGCCAACCACCACCGCGACAAGCACGACGCCGAGCGCCCAGAAGAGACTCCGGCGCTGACGATCGCGCCGGCGAAGCGAACGCATCCGCGCCAGGCCACCGTCCGCACTCTCGACGACCGGCGGGAACTCAGCGGGCATTGTGGTTGCCGGCGGAGTCGAGACAACCGGCTTGGACGGCGGCGGCGGTTCGGCACTTCCAATAACAAACGGATGACGACACGCCGGACAGCGAACTCGTCCCTGCATCTGAGCCGGATCGCGGAGCTTCAGCACTTGGCCGCAATTCGGACAGGAAATTGTGTCGTGCGGCATGCTGGAACTCGTTCGATCACTTGATCGGCCAGACGCGTTACCCGGAAATCAGAACATCCGCGGTTCTTCGTCGGCAAAGGGATGCAAAGCGCGCAGCACTTTCGCCTTCGGCAATGCATCCACCACCGCCTCCGCCATGCGAAAATCGGAACCGGTGGTGATCTTGAAGTTCATCGGTGACCCCTCAACCACTTTGACCGGGTGCCCCATCTGCTCGACCAGCTGCGCTTCGTCGGTCGCTTTCAACGAGCCGCGCCGCGCGAACGCGTCCATCAACAACTGTCGGCGAAAGACCTGCGGGGTTTGCGCCTCCCACAACCCGTCGCGCGCAACCGTCTCCTGAATTGTCTTGTCCGGGCCGACTCGCTTCAAAGTCGCAGCAACCGGCACGGCGGGAATGGCTGCCCCGCTCTCTTCGGCCGCGCGAAACACGGCGTCGATCCACTCATTGACGATCAACGGCCGGGCGGCATCGTGCACGGCAACATACTCAGCGTCGGGGCGAACGCTTGCCAATCCGTTCTGGACCGACTCAAACCGTTCCGACCCGCCGGCCACGATGTCGATGTTCATGAACGCGAGGTTCGGCCGGAATTTCTCCTTGAACCATTCCATGTCTTCCGGCGAGACGACGAGCACCGTCTGCACGACGTCGTCCCGAGCGACGAACAGTTCAGCCGAACGAATCCAGACCGCACGCCCCTTCAACTCGACGAACGGCTTCTTCCGCTTGTTGGCGGAAAACCGCGTGCTCCGGCCGGCCGCCGGCAGAATCACGGCAAATTTCGCCATCGTACTCCTCCTCGACGGGCCGGGATGCCCCGCGCGTGCAACTCATCCACCAAAAACCCAACGCCAACTCGTATCCCGGTGGACGTCGAAAACCTGCTTGGGTTCGAACCGGAACATCCTGGAACCTCCGATCCTCACCTGAAATGATAGTTCCCCACGCACCCGCGAACAACGTCCCGGCTCGCGAGAAGAGCACTCGCCACCCCTCGGAAGCACGCGGCACGCCCAGATGAGTTGTTATGCTGAAGCATAACCTACAAAACTGAATCCCCGGCAGGCGAACTACATCGCATACCACCTGGCGAAATTCCTCAACGTCCCGCTGTCGCAGAACGACGCCGCGACAACCCATGGCCGCTTCCCCGCGTCGCTCAGGGGTTGGGGAACGGGAGGCGATTAGCAAATCGCTGCCGCGCTAATTTCTCACATATCAAGGTCCGAGGATCGGACAAATGGCGATCCAGTACACATAGTAATTGCCCGCTGAATTATCGCTTCCGACTCGGAAATGAGTTCGAGCCACGCCTTGAAGCGTCTCGACATGCTTCACTTCCTGCCCGGCGTGGAACCAATAAGGCTGAAGGATAACAATCGGGATGTCATCGAAGACTCTATCAAAGTTGACTTCGACGAATGGAGTTGTCTTCTTAAAGAAACCGAATTGAATGTCAAATTTGGCCCCATCCGGCAGTTCTGGCGCGTATAGACGAAGGCCATTGGCATCGATCAAATCGGCGGGATCAACTTCGGTGTTTTGACTCATTCGAGTCTCCTTCGATCGTTTAGGAAAAGGTGACAGACCCAAACGCAGGAACATATCCGTCGCCCATCCGAATTGCAATAATTTGCTGATGTCAGAGGGTGTGCCGAAGCATTCGCGAGTCTCCCGGTCAACGGTATTCGCATGGTGGGCTATCATAATCAAATTGTTGACGCGACTCTGCCCAAAATATCCAACGGGCGTATAATGCTCACGGTGTAGAGTTTTCTGCTCTCGGCTGCCGTGCAGACTTTTCAAATCGGGGACATTTTCGACGGTTTACATTTGGTTTGGCTACACCGTGGCTAGACGATTCGCGATAGGAGGCGAGGGGTGATGGAAGTGAAAAAGTGCATTTTTTGTCGAAAGCCTTTCACAAAGATGCACAGTAGTCAGGCGCCGGGGATTCCGGCCGAGGTGATCGAATGCCCGCGATGCGGTGTGTACAAGGTAAGCCTGCCTTATTCGATTGCATTCGAGAGCGATGATGCAATGCCGATCGAAGACGCCCATCTCATCGCTGGGTGGCCCAGCTTGGCGCTTCGCCTAGCTGGGCGGCGCAGCTGCAAGAGGTGTCATCGAAGACGGACGACGAGCCTCGGATGCTGCGCGCCCCCTTTCATCGAAGTCTGACCTCTTGTCAGCGTCGCTGACCCACCTTGAAGCAAGGTGGGCCACCCGCCACCATCCGCGCAAAA
The DNA here is from genome assembly GCA_964626885.1 of uncultured Planctomycetaceae bacterium. Lineage (GTDB taxonomy): Bacteria > Planctomycetota > Planctomycetia > Planctomycetales > Planctomycetaceae > CAZVJA01. The sequence goes on from CAZVJA010000122.1 coordinate 13,631, forward strand.
AAAAGACGCCGCAGGTGAATGCGGCGTCTTGAGTTACCCGACTAGGATTCGAACCTAGACTAACAGAACCAAAATCTGTTGTGCTGCCGTTACACTATCGGGCAATGAGTTACTTGGGTAAACGGTTCCCGGCACCGATGAAGTTGCAGACAGGCAAAACCCAACCGCAGCTTCACCGAGATGACACTGGCGGAGCCAGTGGCACACGAAGTTCGCACTTTCAGAGCCAGCGGCATCCTCGTCGTGGAATTCGGGGCATGGCACTGGCATAGCCAGTGGCACACCAACCTTTCACCGGCAATGCAAGTGGCACAGGTGGCCGAAATCCACCAGCTTCGGCGGAAGTTTAGGCAATCCGTCCCGGGCTGACAAGGCTGTCGTCAGGCTGTCGGACCTCAGGTGGTCAGGCTTCGGGCATTGCGAATTGCAGATGCAAACCACCTGCGAGCATTGCCCCCTAAAACCTTATCACCCTAAAACCGTAGCACCCTCCAACCCTGACTCCTGATCCTCGTCTTCCCGAAGCCCGAAGCCTGACAACCCGAAGCCGGTTCGTCGTCAGCGCTTGTCCAGCAGGCCGCGTCCTTCGAGCCAGTCTTTCATCCGTCCAGGCCAGCTTGAAAGGACCGCGTCGCGCGGACCCATGCCCACGCCGTGCGGCCCCGGCTCGTACACGTGCAGCTCAGCCGGCACTCCCGCTTTCCGCAAAGCGAGATAAAACGCCACGCTGTTCTCCGGTGGAACCGCTTTATCGGCATTGGTGTGGAACAGGAACGTCGGCGGGGTCTCTTTGGTCACCTGCTTCTCGTTCGACAGACTTTCCACAAGCTGCGGATCGGGATTTTCGCCGAGCAGGTTCTTCCGCGAGCCGCTGTGCATGAAGTCGGCCGACATCGAAACGACCGGATACGCCAGGATCGCGAAGTCGGGTCGGCAGCTGACGCGGTCAATGGGGTCGGCCGCTTCGGGCTTCCCCGCGTCGAAGTGCGTGGCCGAGGTGGAAGCGAGATGTCCCCCCGCCGAGAAACCCATCACGCCGATCCGCGCGGGATCGAGGTTCCACTCCTTGGCGCGGCTCCGGACGGTCCGAACCGCGCGCTGAATATCGAGCATGGGGCTGGGGTGATGATATTTCGGAGCGAGCCGGTAACGGAGCACGAAGCCGGTCACGCCGAACGACGTGAACCACTCGGCCACATCGTGCCCTTCGTAGGTCGAAGCGAGATGCCCGTAGCCGCCGCCGGGGCAAACGATCACAGCGCAACCGTTGGCCCGCTCTTTCGACGGGAGGTGCACGGCGATCATCGGCTGGTCGCCGGGCTCAGTTCCGGAAGCTCCTGGGGCGCCGTCCGGCCACAGGATGTACTCCGCGGCGGCAGGCTTCGTATCGGCGGAATGAGCCTGACGTAGCTCATTGAAAAAAGCAGTCACGATGAATACGGCTGCGACAAAACATGTCAACGTCGCGCGAAATCGGCTCACGATGTTTCTCCCG